>JBBRTO010000013.1:0-33016 GCA_038244345.1 Sphingomonadales bacterium
GCGACCGCGATCTTCGCCGCCACCGTCGCCACGGTGCAGACCGACATCAAGCGGGTGATCGCTTATTCGACCTGCTCGCAATTGGGCTACATGTTCTTCGCCGCCGGATCGGGCGCATACGGCGCGGCGATGTTCCACTTGTTCACCCACGCTTTTTTCAAAGCGCTGCTGTTCCTCGGGGCAGGCAGCGTGATCCACGCGATGCACCATGAGCAGGACATGCGGCACTATGGCGCCTTGCGGAAAGAAATCCCGTTCACCTTCTGGGCGATGGTCGCGGGTACGCTGGCAATCACCGGTGTTGGAATCTTCGGGATCGGCTTCGCGGGCTATTTCTCCAAGGACGCGATCCTCGAAAGCGCGTTCGCCAGTGGCACTGTTCACGGCAATATCGCCTTCTGGATCGGTGCCTTGGCCGCGCTGCTGACCAGTTTCTACAGCTGGCGGCTGATCTTCCTGACCTTCTTCGGCACGGCGCGCTGGGCGGGCAGCGAGCATATCCAGCACGCGCTCCATCACGTCGACGAGGATGAGGCCGAGCCAGCGCACGTGTCCGTCCACGCGGCCACCGGCACCGCCGGCTATCATCCGCATGAAAGCCCGTGGACCATCCTGCTCCCGCTCGGATTGTTGTCGCTTGGCGCGGTGTTCGCTGGCTTCGCCTTCCACGAACATTTCGTCGGGCCGGAGGCTGGCGTGGGTTTCTGGCGTGGCAGTGTCGCGTTCAGCGAACATCTCGCCCACGCCATGCACGACGTCCCGTTCTGGGTGACCTACACCCCGCTGACCGTGATGCTGATCGGCCTCGCCATCGCCTACCGCAATTACATGGTGAAACCCGGCGCGCCCGCCGCCTTCGTCGCGCAATTCCCGCAGTTGCACCGCTTTCTCGTCCACAAATGGTATTTCGACGAGCTCTATGACGCGATTTTCGTCCGCCCGGCCTTCGCCCTCGGCCGCTTCCTGTGGCACCGCGGCGACGAGCAGACGATCGACCGCTTCGGCCCGCATGGCGCGGCGGTGGCGGTCGCTGCCGGCAACCGGATCACCGCGCGGATCCAGTCGGGTTACGTCACCAGTTACGCTTTGGTCATGCTGCTCGGGCTGATCGGCGCGACCAGCTGGGTGCTGTGGTGGGCATCATGACCGGCCTTCCGATCCTCTCGATCCTGATCTTTGTCCCGCTTGTCGCCGGGATCCTGGCGTTGTTCCTCAGCGCCAGCGGAGCTCGCTGGATCGCGCTGATCGCCACCCTCATCGACCTGGCGCTCGGGATCGCCTTGTGGGCAAGCTTCGATCCCGCCGGTGCGCAATGGCAGTTCGTCGAGCATGTCGGGCTTGGCTCGTCGATCGCCTGGGCGCTCGGGATCGACGGGATCGCGCTGATGCTGATCATGCTCAGCGTGTTCCTGATGCCGATCTGCATCGGCGCGTCGTGGCGTTCGATCCAGACCCGCGTGCCCGAATATATGAGCGCTTTCCTGATCATGGAGGCGCTGATGATCGGAGTCTTCGCCGCTCAGGATTTGCTGCTGTTCTACATTTTCTTCGAGGGCGGCCTGATCCCGATGTACCTCATCATCGGCGTCTGGGGCGGCGCCGAGCGGATCAAGGCGAGCTACAAATTCTTTCTCTACACGCTGGCGGGATCGGTGCTGATGCTGATCGCGATGCTGGTGATGATCCAGACCGCGGGCACCGGCTCGATCCCGGCGCTGATGGCCTATGATTTCGCCCCCGGCCTGCAGTGGTGGCTGTGGCTGGCGTTTTTCGCCAGCTTCGCGGTCAAGATGCCGATGTGGCCGGTCCACACCTGGCTGCCCGATGCTCACGTCCAGGCGCCGACCGCGGGTTCGGTGATCCTCGCCGGGGTGCTCTTGAAGATGGGCGGCTACGGCTTCATCCGCTTTTCGCTGCCGATGTTCCCCGAAGCCTCGGCGCAATTCATGCCTTTGGTGTTTGTGCTTTCGGGGATCGCGGTCGTCTACACCTCGCTCGTCGCGCTGGCGCAGCGCGACATGAAGAAATTGATCGCTTATTCATCCGTCGCGCACATGGCGTTCGTCACCTTCGGCCTGTTCGCCTTCAACCGCCAGGGGATCGAAGGCGCGCTGATCGTGATGCTCAGCCACGGGCTTGTCTCGGCCGCCTTGTTCCTGTGCGTCGGGGTGATCTACGATCGCCTCCACACGCGCGAGATCGACCGCTACGGCGGCCTCAGCGACAATATGCCGGGCTACGCCTTGCTGTTCATGCTGTTCACCATGGCCAGCGTCGGGCTTCCCGGGACCAGCGGCTTCATCGGTGAATTCCTGAGCATGGTCGGCACGTACCGCGCCTCGTCCTGGGCGGCGATCACTGCGACCACCGGGATCATCCTCGGCGCGGCCTACATGCTCTATCTCTACTGGCGGATCGCCTACGGCACCCAGCGCAATGCCGATGCCGCGGCGATGCCCGATCTCAACGCACGCGAATATTGGCTGCTCGTCCCGATCGCCGCGGCGGTGCTGTGGATGGGCGTCTATCCGGAAAGCTTCCTGGCCCCAATGCGCGCCGACGTTGGCCGCCTGCTGACTCGCATTGAGCGCGCCGCGCCGGCCGGGGACTCGCACCTCACCGCAGGTAAGCCCGCCCCCGCCGGGGCGGCTCACTCCACTCAGGCGGAAACCAAATAATGATCTTCGCCGCCATCCTTCCCGAAGCCATACTGACAGTCGGCGCGATCGTCCTGATGATGGTCGCCGCTTTTGGTGGCCGCCGCGTTTCTGGGCTGACCAGCTGGGCCGCGGTCGCTCTATTGATCGTTGCGGCGGTGGTCACGCTTGGCCGACCGCAGGACGCCGGGCCATTGTTCGGCGGCCTGATCGTCGCCGACGGCTTCGGCGCGTTCGGCAAGGTGCTGATCTTCCTCGCCGCGGCAGTCGCGGTCATCGCCGCCCACGGCTGGTTCGAACGCGATTTCGAACATGCCGCCGAATATCCGGTGCTGATCCTGCTCGCCACGGTCGGCACCGCGGTAATGGTCTCGGCGACTAGCCTGATGACGCTCTATGTCGGGCTCGAACTGTCCAGCCTGTCGGGCTACGTCCTCGCCGCCTACCGCCGCTCGGACGAGCGAAGCGCGGAGGCAGGCCTCAAATATTTCGTCCTCGGCGGGCTTGCCTCGGGCATCCTGCTCTACGGCATTTCCCTGCTCTACGGTTTTACCGGCACCACCGGTTTCAGCGGCATCGCCGCCGCTTTCGCGCGCGACACGACGCCGTCGATGGGGCTGCTATTCGGGCTCGTCTTCACGCTTGCGGGCATGGCGTTCAAGATCAGCGCGGTCCCGTTCCACATGTGGACGCCCGACGTCTACGAAGGCGCCCCGACCCCGGTCACCGCCTTCTTCGCCTCGGCCCCAAAGGTCGCCGCTGTGCTGCTGTCGACCCGCATCTGCCTCGATGCGCTGGCTCCGGCGATCGACGCCTGGCGGCAGATCATGACCTTCGCCGCTCTGGCCTCGATCGCGCTTGGCGCCATCGCCGCTTACGGTCAGACCAACATCAAGCGGCTGCTGGCTTATTCGTCAATCAACAATGTCGGTTTCGCGCTGATCGGCCTCGCCGCCGGCGGGCAGCGCGGAGCGACATCGGTGCTAATCTACATGGCGGTTTATGTTGTAATGACTTGGGGCGCTTTCCTCTGTGTGCTTCGCATGCGGGGCGAGGATGGCGAGCCGATCGAGAGCATGGCCAGCCTGTCGGGCCTGTCGCAAACTCGTCCCGCCCTCGCCGCGGCGCTTGCCGCCTTCATGTTCAGCCTCGCCGGGCTCCCTCCTCTGTTCGGTTTCTACCCCAAGCTGTTGGTATTCTGGGCGGCGATCGACGCCGGGCTGGTCGCGGTCGCGGTGGCCGGAATCCTCGGCACGGTGATTGGGGCATATTATTACCTCAAAATCGTCAAGATCATGTATTTCGACGCGCCCGCCGCTCCGTTTGCCAAGGCTAACGCACCGGTCGAAACATTGCTGATCGCCGCCGCGGCGATCACGGTCAGCCCGCTCGGCTATCTGTTGATGCGCCCGCTCGGCAATCTCGCCGGCAAGGCCGCCGCTACCTTGTTCTGAGGCCGCGCTGGCCCGGCTCCATTTCGTCGATGAGGCCGGCTCGACCAACGCCGATTTGCTCGCCGATCGCATTGTCGGCGAGGGCGACTGGCTGATCGCCTCGCGCCAGTCCGCCGGGCGCGGACGCCAGGGCCGCGAATGGCACTCGCTCGACGGAAATTTCGCCGGATCGACCCTGATCCTGCTGCGCGACGGCGACCCGCCCCCCGCCAGCCTCGCGCTTGCCGCCGGCCTCGCGCTGATCGAAGCCGTCGATGCCGCCGCCCCGGGTCGCGATACCCAGCTCAAATGGCCCAACGACCTGCTGTTCGGCAGCGCCAAGCTTGGCGGGATATTGCTCGAACGGGCAGCGGACCGCGTCGTCGCCGGCTTCGGGGTCAATCTCGCCGCCGCTCCCGACATCCCCGGCCGAGCCACCGCCAGCTTGGGCGGCGCGGTCAGCCCCCAAGCGTTCGCGCCGTTGCTGGCGGCAAGCATGGCGCGAATGCTCGCCGCGTGGCGCACCGCCGATCCAGCCGCGCTGGTCCGGGCGTGGGAAGCACGCGCCCATCCAGTCGGCACCTCGATCGCGGTCCACAGCGGCCCCGGCGAACGCATCGCCGGCCGCTTCGACGGCCTCGATCGCGACGGCGCGCTTCGGCTGCGGCTCGACGATGGCCGCGTGGAGGTCATCCGCGCCGGCGACGTCAGCCTCGCCAATCCGCCTTCGCCGCGCTAGGGCACCGCCATGCTGCTCGCGATCGATGCCGGGAACACCAATGTCGTCTTCGCGCTGGTCGACGCGGACGGCCAAATCCGTGCCCGCTGGCGGATCGCCACCGATCCGCGCCGGACCGCCGACGAATATGCCGTCTGGCTTCACCAATTGCTGGCGATGGAGGGTTTCGCCAAAGCCGATGTCGCTCAGGTAATCATCGGCACGGTCGTTCCGCGCGCGCTCCACAACCTGACCGTGCTGGCCGAAAAATATTTCCATCAGACGCCGCTGGTCGCTGGGCAAAGCGGCTGGCCGATCGCGCTCGACGTGCCCGAACCGGCGACGGTCGGCGCCGACCGCGCCTTGAACGCCATCGCCGGCCACGCGCTCCACGAAGGCGATTTGATCATCGTCGATTTCGGCACCGCGACCACCTTCGACGTGGTCGATTATTCGGGCGCCTACAAAGGCGGGATTATCGCCCCGGGGATCAACCTGTCGCTCGATGCGCTTGTTGCCGCGGCGGCCCGGCTGCCACGGATCGCGATCGAGGCACCCGCTGACAAAAGTGTCATCGGCCGAACCACCGAAAGTCAGATGCTGATCGGCGTTTATTGGGGCTATGTCGCGATGATCGAGGGGCTGGTCCAGCGCCTCAAGGCAGAAATCGGCCGCCCCGCGCGGGTCATCGCCACCGGCGGTCTCGCAATCCTGTTCGACAAACACACCGCCGCGTTCGACAGCATCGAACCCGACCTCACCATCCAGGGCCTCGCCCTCCTCGCCGCGAAGGCCCCAAAATAAGATGACACCCGGCGAAGAACTGCTTTTCCTGGCCCTCGGCGGCTCGGGGGAGATTGGCATGAACGTCAATCTCTACGGAACCCGCGGCAAATGGCTGATGGTCGATCTCGGCCTGACGTTCGCCGACAGCGACTATCCCGGGATCGACCTGATCCTGCCCGAGCTCGAATTTATCGAGCAGCGCCGCGACCAGCTGGTCGGAATCGTCCTGACCCACGGGCATGAGGATCATATCGGCGCGATCCCCTATCTCGCCGCAGATTTGAAGGTGCCGCTGTACGCCACGCCGTTCACCGCCGGGCTGATCGCCGGCAAGCTCGAGGAGGAGGGGCTAGCCGGGAAGGTCAAGCTCCACGTCATCCCGCGCGACGGAAGCATCGACCTCGATCCGTTCAAGATCACTTTCAAGG
Source organism: Sphingomonadales bacterium (assembly GCA_038244345.1). GTDB lineage: Bacteria > Pseudomonadota > Alphaproteobacteria > Sphingomonadales > Sphingomonadaceae > Sphingomicrobium. Next base: position 6,023 of record JBBRTO010000013.1, read on the forward strand.
CGCTGGCCCACTCGATCCCCGAGGGTAATGGCCTGGTGATCGAGACTGCCCACGGCAAGATTTTCCACACCGGCGACTGGAAGATCGACGAGACTCCGGTGCTCGGTACCCCGTCGAGCGACGCGGTGATGCGCTCCATCGGTGACAGCGGGATCCTCGCTTTGGTGTGCGATTCGACCAACGTTTTCCAGGAAACCGCGTCGGGCTCCGAAGCCGGAGTCCATGCCGGGCTTCGCCAGGCGGTCGAGGAAGCCAAGGGCCGCGCGCTGGTGACCACCTTCGCTTCCAACGCTGCTCGGCTCCAGACGCTGGGCCATGTGGCGATCGAATGCGGCCGCAAATTGTGCGTCGCGGGCCGCTCGCTCGACCGTATCCTCCGCGTCGCCAGGGCCAATGGCTATCTGCTCGATTTTCCCGAGACGATCCGTTTCGATGAAGCCATGCGCCTGCCACGCAATGAAGTGATGATCCTTGCTACCGGCGGGCAGGGCGAGTCCCGCGCAGCTTTGTCGCGGATCGCATTCGGAAGCCATGAGCTGAAATTGGTCGCGGGCGACTCCGTGATCTTCTCGTCCAAGCAGATTCCGGGCAACGAGATCGCTATCGGTAGAATCATGAACGCGCTCAGCGACTTGGGCGCGATTATTGTGACCGATCGTCAGCTCCACGTCCACGTCTCGGGCCATCCCGGCCGTCCCGAGCTCGCCCAGATGTACGACTGGATCCGGCCCGAGATCGTTGTTCCGGTCCACGGCGAGGCACGGCACTTGGCGGAGCAGGCGCGGTTCGCGCTGGCGCACGGCGTTCCCAAGTCGATCTACCAGAAGGATGGCGACATCGTCCGCTTGGCCCCCAAAGGCCCGAAGAAAGTCGGCCTCGCCCGCACCGGTCGGCTGGTCCTCGATGGCGACATAATCCTTGCGGCCGACGGTGGCACGATCGGCGAGCGGCGCAAGCTCTCCGTCAATGGAATCATCGCTGTAGCCCTGCCTTTGTCCCCCGACGGAAGGTTGTCTGGGAAACCGTTGCTGCGTCCGCTTGGTGTCCCCGTCGAGGCCGATCGCGACGATTTCATCGCCGACGCCACCGACGCCGCAACCCGCGCCTTCGGCGACTCCGTTGACAGCGACAAGGTCCGCGAAGCAGTCCGTCTCGCCGTTCGCCGCTGCGCTACGGTGTGGACCGGCAAGAAGCCGCTGGTCGAAGTGATGGCGGTCACCGCGGCACGATGAAGATCGGGTCGATCATCGCAATCTATTTCCTGTTCTTCAGCTTTTGCGCCTTCGCACTGCTGCCGTTCGGGGTGCGCACCAGCGACGAAGTCGGCGAGACGAAGGTGCCCGGCCAGGCCGACAGCGCGCCGCACCGCTTCGACCTCAAGCGCCATCTGGCTCGAGCCGCGCTGGGCGGGCTGCTGATGTTCGGGCTGTATTACGCCAACTATGTGTTCGGCTGGATCACCACCGACCAGCTTGACTATTACAATTAGTGCCTGACCCTAACGTCGGCCGACGACCTGCGCCAATGCCGCGTAGAGCTTGCCCATGTCCGAGCTCATCAAGGTCACCGCCATCGCTCCGCCGTCGCGGTCGGCGGTGACCCGGCGGAGCATCGCTTCGAAATCGTGGATGTAGCGGTTGACCGACTGCTGGAACTCGAGGTCGGTCTCGTAATGCGCGTCGATCGCGCGGGCTTCGACACCCCCCATCAGCCGCGCGGCGCGGCGGGTAAACACCCCGCGATCGCCCTTGAGGTACGCGCTCCAAGCTTTGTCGTCGACCTCGTCGGACAATATCTTGCCGACATCGATCGACGCCGAGTGCATCGAATCGATCAGCAGCGACACCCGCCGCGCGAAGCTTTCGCTGTCGCGCTCGCGCTGGGCCTCGCTGGTCTCGTTGAAATGCTGCTCGAGCGCAGTTGCGCTCTGGCCGATCGAGATCATCTGCTGGGTCAGCCGCTCGGAAGCGCCGCGCGCCGATTCAACCGCGCGCTGCGTGACGCTTTCGACCTCGGCCAGCTGGGCCACCAACGTATCGCGAATGACTTGTTCGAGCGCCGCATTCGCCGCATCGGACAATTGACCGGCGCTCGCCGGGATGACCGCTGAAATCGCTTCGCGCGCCCGCTCCGCCGCATGATTTGCCGCCTCGCGCACCTGCAGCAGGGCGGCGACCAACGCCGGGCCGGTTTCAGCCGACAGGTGGCTTGCCTCAGTTTCGGCCGCGGCAATCGCGCTCGACAGCTCGCCCAAGCGGCGTTCGGCCCCGCCGATCCCGGTATCGACCGCCGCGAGCAGCGCCGCCAACCGGTCGTGCTGGGCCTCAATTGCGCCGGCGCCGCTTTCCAGCCGGCTGCCCGCTTCGACCGCTGCATCGCGCGCCGATTCGATGTGCGGCCGCGCCGCCTCGCTGGCCTCGAGCAGCCGCTTGGCACCGTCCTCGGCATCGCCTAGCGCGTTTGTCAGCTGGCCGTGAATGTCGGCGGTCAGCCCGTCGAGCGACTGGCGAAGCCCGGTCATTCGCTCGGCCAGCCCCTCCATCGCGCCTTCGTGGCTGCCCGACTGGGAAGCGATCGAGTCAAGCTCGCCGCAGACCCGGGTCAACGATCCGCTGATCGCCGCCGCGCGATGATCGCCGTCGAGCGCCAGCGCGGCAAATTTCTCGTCGAGCGTTGAAAGGCCGCCGTGGATCGCGGCGATCATCCGCTGCGAAGCGGCATCCTGTTCGCCGATCCGCGCGGCAAGCCCGTCGAGCGACGCTTCGGCCGAGATCAATTTGCTGCCCATTGCCTCGGCCGAGTCCATCCCGGTGCCTGCAATTCCGGCCTTGGCCTGCTCGACCAAAGCGGTCACCGCTTGCGCCTGTAAGTCAATTCCGCCGCGAATCTCGTCGAGCGCTTCGGCCGATCGCTGGAGCAAGGCGTCGATCGTCGAGGTGGAGCCGGTCGCGGCTTCGTTGACCCGTATCAGCGCGGCGCTGCTTCGCGCGTCCACTTCGGCGAGTTGCGCGCTGAGGCGCTGCGTGGCGGCGGAGATCGTCTCGTCGGCGTCGCGGGCGCGCTCGGACAGCGCGCCGACCTGGGTTTCGAACTCGGTCGAGCGGTCCAGTGCCGCGGCCCCTGCGGACTGGAGGATTTGCGCCATCGATCGCGCACTCGCTTCGGCGCGCGGTAAATCCTCGAGCAAGACGCCTATATCGATCCGCGCCGCTTCCGCTGCTCGGTCGAGCGCTTCGCCCTGCGCGGCGATCCGCCGGGCGCTCCCCTCGAACTCGTTGCTGACCGAGCCGAGCCGCATCGCGGCTTCGTCGCCAAGCCCCATCAACTGGTTGCCGATGACCTTGAGCGACGAATGATTTTCGTCGATCCGCTGGCGAAGCACGCCGAGCAGGCCCTCGAGGGATTGGGCTTCATGGCGCATCGCGATGACCGAGCGGGTGAACGCCTCGGCTTCCTTGCGGCGGGTTCGGCCGAACATCAGCCACACCAGGCCGAGCAGCGCCAGCGGCCCTGCCGCAATCGCCACCCACGAGGCGAGTTCGGGCGAAGTCAGCGGCCGTGCGGCGAGTGCTTGCCCCGCCGACCAGGCGCTGAACGCAAGCCATGCCGCCGCGATCAATCCAAGCGCCCAACCGAGCACCGCTCGTCCGCCCGGGCTCGCCGGTTCGGAATCGTCGGCGGCGTAGCTCCAGTCGCTTTGCGCGAACGACGGCGCCGTCATCCCCTCGCCATAAGGTTGCGAATTGGCCTCCTCGAACGAGTGGGGAAGCGGTTCGGGGTGGGTCTGGGGGGCGGTCATGCTGGGCAATTTACCATATAATCCCGAGTGCGGAAGCGAATTACGCTTGGACTGGAATCTTCGTTGCGCTGTAGCCTAAAGGAGAAGCCGATTGAGCCGGGAAAAGTTGGGGGAAAAAGATGGCGCTCGGGGCGCTGATCAGTGCCTATCAGGAGGATGACCAGGGCGTGCTTCGCGCCTTGTTTCCGCTCGCCGGGCGGACCCTGGTCGAATATCAGGCGCGCTGCGCTGCCGCTGCTGGTGCATCGCCGATCGTCATCCTCGTCGAACGCGTCCCCGCCGCGCTCAACGAAGCGTTCGAACGGCTTCGCGGCGAAGGATTGACCGTGATCCCGGTCAGCGACGGCAACGAAGCCGCCAGCCGGTTCGAGGCGGGGACCTTGATCCTCCAGATCGCCGACGGTCTGGCGCCCGACTTCGCCTTATGCGCCAGCCTGGCCCAATTTGACGAGCCCGCGGTGGCGCTGCTCCCCGATGACGAAGCGCATCAGGCCTACGAACGGGTCGATGCGACCAGCCGCTGGGCCGGCCTGTCTCTGGTCGACAGCCCGACCTTATCCTCGACCGCGGCGATGCTCGGCGACTGGGATTTGCAGTCGACGCTGCTTCGCCGAGTGGTGCAGGGCGGCGCGCGGCGCGTCGCTGCAGGCGAACCGGGCAATGGCGCCATGCTCGCGCAGACCCCGGATGATCTCGCCGGGTTTGAACGCCGTCTGCTGGTCGGCTCGCGGGTCGCGCGCGACGATTGGGCGAGCCGCTACGCGCTTCCGATCGTCGAGGAATTTGCCACCGAGCGGCTGATGGAAAGTGGCATAAAGCCCACCTGGCTGGTTGCCGGCGCACTTGGCCTCACTTTATTCGCCGCCATTGGTTTCACCCGCGGCTGGCTGTGGCAATCGGTCGGGCTGCTATTGCTGTCGACCCCGTTCGATCTCGTCGCCGGGCGACTTGCGGCGCTGCGCATGCGCCCACTTCCCGCCTCGCTCTTGACCCGGCGCTTGCTGTGGCCGGCGGGGGGTCTCGCCCTGCTCGCGCTCGGCTGGTGGAGTTACCGTGATGGTGGTGGCTGGGGCGCGCTCGTCACCGCGATCACCGCCGGCGCCTTCGCCCAGGCCGCGCACACTGAGCAAAGCGGGATCGAGCTTCCCCCCGGCCCGTGGTTATTCTCTCGTCGCAACGCGATTTTCACCGCGATCCCGTTCGCCATCGGCGGCAGGTGGGATGGCCTGCTCTTCACCTTGTTGCTTTACGCTGCGGCTTCCTTCTTCGTCGCCCAGCATTTCCGTCACCGCCTCCTTCGCGATTGACGACGCATTAACCTCGATCGGCTAACAGGGTGATCGATGGTGCCCGAGGAATGGCCGATAGCTGTTGAACCAGCCGACCGGATGGTCGAACCTGCGCTTGCGCCGGGCCCCAGCCGCTTGGCCACCGTCCGGCGCGATTTCTTTCTCGATCCGACCCAGCGCCTGACCGAGCAGGAACGCGCGCTGATGACTGCGATGCTGCGCGACCTGGTCGCGACGCTCGCCTCGAATATCCGCGCCGCGATCGGCGGCAATGCGCCCGACCCCGAACCCGCGCGGATCGCCGGCTTGCTCAATGGCGCCGGTCTGCTCGATCGCCCGCAACTGATCCGGCTGATGCTCCGCCGCGCCGACGAACAGCGCATTCTCTCCGCCTTTGCCGGTCACGCCGGGCCGCGCCGACTGCCACTGCTCGCCAGATTGGTCAGCGACAGCGATCCGGCGGTTGCCGCTGCCGCAATGGCCCTGGTCGTTGCTCGCGGTCGCCGTCGTGACGGATTTGGCCAGCCGCGCGTCGATCTCAGCGATCTCGACCGCCGTGATGCCCGCGCGCTCGCCCATGCCGTCGCCGCCGCCTTGAGCCCAGCCGCGTCGAGCGATGGCCAATATGCGACCGCAGCGACGAAGACCTTCGATGCCATCCGGCTCGAGGAATCGCTCGACCGCGCGGTCGAGGCGCTGATCGACGCGCTCGATGCCTCGGGCCGCGCCGACGAAGCACTGGTAGAGGCCGCTTCGTGCGAAGGCGAAGTCGCGCTCGTCGCCCAGCTCATCGCCGGTCGCGCGGGAATCAATCAGCCTGCGGTATGGGATCACCTCGTCAACGCGGGGGAGGGAGGCCTCGCGCTCATCGCCCGAATGGCGGGCTTCGGCCGCCGTTCCGCCGCCCGGTTGATCGCCGACTTGGGGTCGACCAGCGGCGCCGGATCGGTCGAGGACGAAATCGCCCGCTACGATACACTCGGCGCCGACGACGTCTACGCCGCCTTGATGCACTGGCAATTGGCCAGAGAGTTTCGCGCCGCCCGAAACGCGATCGGGGGTCGCAATGGCTAGCGCCGCAGGCAATGGCGAAAGCGTCACCGGCCGGATCGACTCCGCCGGCCGGCTGGTCGAGGCCGATGCGATGCTGTCCGATCTGCAGCTCGAGGCCGGATCGTCAATCGGCGACCGGCTGGCGTTGCCGCAACTCGCGGCGGTCGCCCGGCTCGCGCGCAAGCTCGGCGTCGGTATCGCCCGCCCCGCGGTTGTCGCCGGCCGCGACCATGATCTCGAGTTGTGGGTTCGCGCCGAGCCCGAGGGCGATGATGTCATCCTGACCATCGAAAGCTGGCGCCGCCGCTCGCCGCTTGGGCCACGACTCGAAATTGCCGCGCGAAGCGGGGATGTGCTGCCCGCGCCCAAGGGCGAATGGGCGACCGATGCCGAGCTTCGGCTGACCGAATTGTCGCTCGACCTCGCCACGATGTTGGGGACCAGCGCAAGCGAGGCGGTCGGCCAGCCGCTCACCAAGTGGCTTCGGCTAATCGAAGGCGAGGATGGAGCGATGCCGTTGCTCACCGCGGTCGCGGCGCGCACTGCCTTCTCGGGCCAAGTGGCCAGCGGCCGAAGCGGCCAGAACCAGCGGCTGCTGCTCAGCGGCAATCCGGTGGCCGGCGCCGACGGCCTGTTCGACGGCTTTCGCGGTCGCGCCGCCGCCGACCATGCGCGACCTCCCGAATTCGCCGATGAAGCCGGCAATGCGGTGATGAGCATGGACCCCGCGCTCGACCATGCGTTGCGCTCGCCGCTGGCCCGGATCATCGCCGCCGCCGAGGGCATTGCCGACCGCGCCGACGGCCCGCTGCGCAGCGATTATGCGACCTATGCCGGGGACATTTCCGCCGCCGCCAAACATCTGCTGTCGGTTATTCGGGCGATGGTCGACCAGCCGACCGAGGGCGACTCGGCGATCGACGTGTCGCCATTGGTCGACGAAGCGATCGGGCTCGTCCAATCGAAAGCGGAAGCGCGAACCGTGTCGATCGAACGCGATGGCGCGGAAACTCTACTGGCGATCGGCGAGCCGCGCGCGATCGTCCAGATCCTCGTCAATCTGCTCGGCAATGCGGTGCGCCACTCGCCGCCTGGCAGCCAGGTGACCGTCAGCCTCACGAGCGGCGACGCCTATGCCTCAGTCACCATCGCCGACCAGGGCAGCGGGATCGACGCGTCAGACCAGGAACGCATTTTCGACAAGTTCGAACGGGTCGGGGAGGGCGGCGGCGATGCCGGTCTCGGCCTCGCCATTGCCCGGCGGCTGGCCAATTCTATGGCCGGCGATGTTACTTTGGTCAGCGCCCCAGGCGAAGGCGCGCGCTTCACGCTGGGTCTGCCGCTCGCCTGATTAGCGGTCCTTGACCGGCGTGTAGTCGCGCTGAGTCGCGCCGACGTAAAGCTGGCGGGGACGGCCGATCTTCTGCTCGGGGTCGGAGATCATCTCGTTCCATTGCGCCACCCAACCGACGGTCCGGGCGAGCGCGAACAAGGCTGTAAACATTTCCGTCGGGAAGCCGATCGCGTTGAGGATCACGCCCGAATAGAAATCGACGTTCGGGTAGAGCTTCTTCTCGATGAAATAGGGGTCGTTGAGCGCGATATGTTCAAGCTCTTTTGCCACATCGAGCACCGGATCGGTCTTGCCTAGCTCCTTGAGCACCGCGTCGGCGGTCGCCTTCATGACTTTGGCCCGCGGGTCGAAATTCTTGTACACGCGGTGGCCGAAGCCCATCAGCCGGAAGGGGTCGTCCTTGTCCTTCGCCCGAGCGATATATTCGGGGATCTTCTTCACGTCGCCAATCTCGCGAAGCATGTTCAGCGCGGCTTCGTTGGCCCCGCCATGCGCCGGGCCCCACAAACATGCGATCCCCGCTGCGACACAAGCGAACGGGTTGGCGCCCGACGATCCGGCGAGGCGAACAGTCGAGGTTGAGGCGTTCTGCTCGTGGTCGGCGTGAAGGATGAAGATTTTGTCGAGCGCGCTCTCGATCACCGGATTGACGACATAGGGCTCGGCTGGAACGCCGAAGGTCATGCGCAGGAAATTGCCGGTGTAGCTAAGGTCGTTGTTGGGAAAGATGAACGGCTGGCCGATCGAATATTTGTAAGCCATCGCAGCCAGCGTCGGCATCTTGGCGATCAGTCGGTGGGAAGCGATCAGCCGTTGGTTGGGGTCGGTGATATCGGTCGAATCATGGTAGAAACTGGAGAGCGCGCCGACTACGCCGCACATGATCGCCATCGGGTGCGCATCGCGCCGGAACCCGCGGAAGAAAGTCGCCAATTGCTCGTGGACCATGGTGTGGCGGCTGATGGTGTAGGTGAACTCGTCGAACTCTTTCTTCTTTGGCAAATCGCCGTGGAGCAACAGATACGCTACTTCCATGAAGCTCGCCTGATTGGCCAGTTGTTCGATCGGATAGCCGCGGTGGAGCAGGATTCCCTGGTCGCCGTCGATGTAGGTAATCGCGCTCTGGCACGAAGCGGTCGAGGTGTAGCCGGGGTCGTAGGTGAATACGCCCGTCTGGCCGTAGAGCTTGCGGATGTCGATCACGTCGGGCCCGACCGATCCGGGGAGCAACGGATATTCATACTCACCGGCCTGGGTGGTGAGCTTGACGGTCTGGTCGGTCATGCGTTCGGCTCCAGCATCTGATCGGCGATCCGCCCTAAGCTTTCGTCGCGGCCCAACAGGACCAGCACGTCGAATATGCCCGGCGAGGTCGTTCTGCCCGTAAGCGCCGCGCGCAGCGGCTGGGCAAGTTTGCCTAGCTTAAGTGCGCTCGCTTCTGCAACCTCCCGCACTGCAGCATCGGTCGAATCGTGCGTCCAATCGTCGACACTGGCGAGCGCCTTATGTGCAAGCGCGAGATGGCCGCGCGATTCGTCGGTCAGCAGCGCCGCGGCCTTGTCGTCGATCGCCAGCGGCCGCCGATTGAACAGAAAGGCCGCGCCGTCGGCGAGCTGACCCAAATCATGCGCCCGCGCCTTCAACTCGGGCATGGCGCGGACTAACAGCTCGCGCCCTGCGGCGTCGATCTCGATCCGGGGCGCAATGAGGTCGGCGAGGCGGGCATCGTCGGCCTCGCGGATGTAATGGCCATTCAGATTCTCGAGCTTCTTGAGATCGAACCGCGACGGGCTCTTGCCGACATGGTCGAGGTCGAACCACTCGACCGCCTGCGCCAGGCTGATGATCTCGTCATCGCCATGCCCCCAACCGAGCCGAAGGAGGTAATTGGCCAACGCCTCGGGCAGGATCCCCATCTCGTCGCGATAGGCGTCGACCCCGAGCGCGCCGTGGCGCTTGCTCAGCTTGGCCCCGTCCGACCCGTGGATCAGCGGAATGTGGGCATATTTGGGCTCGTCCCATCCCATGTCGCGGATGATCGCCAGCTGGCGAAAGGCATTGTTGAGATGATCGTCGCCGCGGATGATGTGGCTGACCGCCATGTCATGGTCGTCGACCACGACTGCGAGCATGTAGGTCGGGCTTCCGTCGGAGCGGAGCAGGACGAAATCGTCGAGCTCGGCATTGGCCACCGCGACCCGGCCCTGGACCAGATCCTCGATCACTGTCTCGCCCTCGCGCGGGGCCTTGATCCGGACCACGAACGGCAGTCCGTCAGGCGCATCGCTCCGCTCGCGCCACTCGCTGACGATCCGGAACGGCTTGCGCTCGGCCTGCGCCGTCTCGCGCCGGGCGGTGAGCTCCTCGGGAGTCAGAAAGCAACGGTAGGCATGGCCAGCTTCGATCAAGGCCGCAGCGACTTCGGCATGGCGGGCCGATCGCTCGAACTGGAATATTGGCGGCTCGTCGCCCTCGATCCCGAGCCACGACAGGCCGTCGAGGATGGCGTCGATCGCTGGCTGGGTCGATCGCGCGCGGTCGGTATCCTCGATCCGAAGCAGATATTTGCCCCCGTGGTGCCGCGCGAATAGCCAGTTGAACAAGGCGGTGCGCGCTCCCCCGATATGCAGGAAGCCGGTCGGCGACGGGGCGAAGCGGGTCACCACGCCTGGGATTTTCGGGGTTGCGCTCAACTGAGCTTTCCTCTTGTCTGGCGGGGCCGATGGACTGGACGAGCGCCCCTAACATAGAGGACGCGTCGCTGGAACCGGCGCATCGGCTGTTTTCGTCCGTTTGGGTTGCAGGGCACAGCGACCGGCTCGAGGCATTCCTCGAGGCCGAGCGCGGGCAATTGCCGCTTTGGTTCGTCGCCTCGTTCGGGCTCGGTATTGCTCTGTGGTTCGCGCTTGGCGATCCCTCGGCCTGGACCGGCGTGATGTGCATCGGCGGCGCGGCGGCGATGCTCGGACTGGCATGGCGCGAGGGCAGGGCAGGGCGAGCCCTCGCCGGCTTCGGGATCGCGCTCACTCTGGGCTGCGGGCTGATCTGGATTCGGTCGGAGAAGGTCGCCGCGCCGCGTCTCGATCATCCGCAAATGGCCGATGTCGACGGCCGGGTCGAGCTGGTCGAGACACTCGCCGCCAAAGGCGACTTGCGCCTCACCATCGCCACCGCTTACCCCCGACTGCCCCCCCGAGTCCGGGTTTCGCTGCCGCAGGAGGACGCTCCGAAAGGCATCGCCGCCGGCGCCCGGATCAAGCTCAAGGCGCGGCTCGCACCGCCCCCGCCAATGGCGCTCCCCGGCACCCATGATTTCGCGCGTGATGCGTGGTTTCTCGGGCTCGGCGCAGTCGGACGGGCGATCGGGCCGTTGATTGTGGTCGAACCTAAAACTCCGACCGGGCTCGATCGCTGGCGGGGCGATCTCGACCGCCACATCCGCACCCGTCTCCCCGGCCCGAGCGGGTCGATCGCCACCGCGCTCGCCACCGGGGACCAGAATGCGGTCAGCAAGGAGGATGCCAACGCGATGCGCCGCTCCGGCCTGACGCATCTGTTGTCGGTCAGCGGGCTGCACATCGCTGCAGTGGTGGGCGCTGCCATGTTCCTGACGCTCAAATTGCTCGCCGTCATTCCGGCGCTTGCCAGGCGCTTCAACCTGGTTCTCGCCGGTGCCGGGGTCGGGGCGCTGGCGGGGATCGGCTATACCGTGCTCACCGGGATGCAGGTGCCGACCGTGCGCAGCTGCGTCGCGGCGGTTTTAGTGCTTGGCGGGCTGGCCATCGGTCGCGAGGCGTTCAGCCTGAGGCTGGTCGCCGTCGGGGCCCTGCTGGTAATGCTGTTTCGCCCCGAATCGCTGGCCGGCGCGAGCTTCCAGTTGAGCTTCGCGGCTGTCACTACGATCATCACCTTGCACAGCCTTGGGCCGATGCGCCGCTGGCTCGGCCCGCGCGACGATGGGATTATCGGCCGCTTCGTGCGCAGCGCCGCCTCGCTGGTCGCCACGGGCCTAGCGGTCGAGTTCGCGTTGATGCCAATCGCACTGTATCATTTCCACAAGTCCGGCCTGTACGGAGTCGGCGCCAATCTGGTGGCGATCCCGTGGACCACGTTCGTCATCATGCCGCTCGAGGCGGGGGCGTTGCTGCTCGACACGGTCGGGCTCGGCGCGCCGCTGTGGGCAGCGACCGGCTGGGCGACCGACCAGTTGCTCGGTCTTGCGCGCTTTGTCAGCGGTCTCCAGGGCGCGGTCGCCATCCTGCCGACCATGTCGCGCTGGGCCTTCGCCGCGATGATCATCGGCGGGCTATGGCTGTGCCTGTGGGCGGGGCGCGTGCGCTGGCTCGGGCTCGTCCCGCTGGCGATCGGCGGTGCAGCGGCGGCGATGTCGCCAACGCCCGATTTGCTGGTCACCGGCGACGGCCGCCATCTCGCCATCACCGGCCCGACCGGGGCGCCGGTCATCCTGCGCGACCGAGCCGGGGATTTCATGCGTGATCTGATGAGCGAGGCTGCGGGCTACGATGGCGACGCGCTGCTGCTTAGCGATCAGTCTTTCGCCGATTGCCGCCGCGACAGCTGCGTCGCGACGATCGACCGCGGCGGTCATCGCTGGGTGCTGCTCGCCACTCGCTCGAAGGACAGTATCGCCCGGGACGAGCTCATCGCCGCCTGCCGCGACGCCGATATCGTGGTGTCCGAGCGCTGGCTTCCCAACGGCTGCCATCCGCGCTGGCTCAAGCTCGATCGGCCATCACTGGGCGAGAGCGGGGGCGTGGCGATCTTCCTCGGTGACAATCCCCGGATCAGCACCGTATCACAGCGGCTCGGGCACCATCCATGGGCCGCTCCGCCGCCAGCCTTCAGGCCGAGGCATGATCCGCGCCAGCGCCGCTATCAACCTTCTGCCACACCCAAGCTCGCTTCCCGACGGATCGATGAAGTGGAACCGCCGCCCGCCGGGGAAGGCGAAGATGGCTCGGGAAATCAGTCCACCCGCGGCGATCACCGCCTCGAACACCGCTTCGAGTTCGTCGACCCGAACCACCGGCAGCGGCGCCGACAGCGCTTCGGCAACCTGGCCGTTGAGACCGACATCGACCGTCCCTCCCTCGGTCGCGGCATAGTCCGACCCGTAATCGGCGAATGTCCAGCCGAACGCCTTCGAGTAAAACGCGCGGGTCAGCTCGTGCGCGGTAACGCTCGGCAATTCGACATAATCGATCCGTGCACCCGGCATCGCCTCAGTACCGCCGGATCAGCCCCGCCAGGCGGCCCTGAATCCGGACCTGCTCGGGGCGGTAGCGTTGCGGTTCGTACATCCGGTTGGCGGGGTCGAGGCGGATCATCTGGCCTTCGCGCCGGAAGGTCTTGAGCGTAGCCTGCTCCTCGTCGATCAGCGCGACCACGATATCGCCCTCGCGCGCCACGTCGACCTTGCGGATGAGCGCGAAGTCGCCGTCGAGAATGCCTTCCTCGACCATCGAATCGCCCGACACTTCAAGCGCATAATGCTCGCCCGGCCCGAGCAATGCGGCGGGCACCGCAAATCCCTCGGTCCCCTGTAGCGCCTCGATCGGCGTTCCCGCCGCGATCCGGCCGTGCAGCGGGATTTCGATCGTGTCGTTGGCCGCCATCGGCACCACTGGGCGAGGCGCGGGCGCAATCGTCCCGGCGACCGCAGTGACATTCTCAGGCATCTTGATCACTTCGAGCGCTCGCGCGCGATTCGGCAGGCGTCGGATAAAGCGCCGTTCCTCCAGCGCCGAGATCAGCCGGTGGACCCCCGACTTCGACTTCAGCTCGAGCGCTTCGCGCATTTCGTCGAAGCTCGGCGACACACCCGAGGCCTTCAACCGGTCATCAATGAACTGGAGTAATTCGCGCTGCTTGACGGTGAGCATCGGCATCGGCCCCATGTGAAGTCCCATTAAGGAACGAACGGGGAACGTGTATTGAACGTTTCGGGTGCCGTCAAGCGCAGCGTTCGATGAAGGCGCCGAGCAGCGCGTGGCCATGTTCGGTGGCGATGCTTTCCGGGTGGAACTGGACTCCGTGGACTGGCGCGTGGTCGTGACGCATCGCCATCACCACCTCATCCTCGCTCCACGCATTGGCGACTAGTGGCGGCGCCGGCTCGCCAACGCCGAGCGAATGATAGCGGGTCGCGGCAAAGGGTGTCGGCAGCCGCTCGAACAGCCCTGTATGGTCGTGCCTTATGCTGGCGATCTTGCCGTGCATCGGCGGCACCCGCCCGACCGCCTGGCCGCAGGCGAGCGCGATTGCCTGATGCCCCAGGCACACGCCGAGCAGGGGCCGCCGAGTTTCGATGCATCCGCGCGCCAGCTCGACCGACGCCCCGGCATCTTCCGGTCGCCCCGGCCCGGGCGAGATCAGAAAACCGTCGAACGGCCCGGCCAGCGCCTCGCGCGCAGCGATCGAATCATTGCGCCGCACGGTAACCTCGGCCCCCAGCGTCCGCAGATAATCGACCAGGGTGAAGGTAAAGCTGTCGTAATTGTCGAGCGCCAGGATCCTGGCGGGCATCAGGAAGCGATCGACATCCGGCCCATCAGCCGTTGCCGCCGATGATTCGCTTGCGCGACGCGTCGATTGCCTTCTGGTCGCGCTTGGCCTTGAGTTCGATTTCCAGCGCGCGGTTGAACTGCTCGGCATATTCGGCCGACACCGCTTCCTGGAATTCGCCTTGGACCTTGGCCACCAGCGACGGCTGAAGCGCCGCATTGCCGGGGATGATCCTGGTCAAATCGACGATCACGAAGCCGCGTCCCTGCGGGTCAGCGATCATCCGGCTCTTGCCCGCCGCGAGCGAGAACATCAATTTGAGCGCGGGCGGCACATTGGCCCCCATCTGGACCAGTTGCAGACGCTGGATCGCGGCATGGCTGGCGGGCGGCAACAGCACCCCGGCGGTGGTCATCGCGGTCTTCAGGTCGACGCCCTTGACGAGCTTGGCATCGATTCCCGCGGCGACCGCGCGGGCCTTGTCGCGCGCCTGCCTTGCCTTCCAGTCGGCGATCACCCGGTCGCGGATCGAGACCAACGGCGCGGGCGCGGCGGCGACAATCCGGTCGGCCGCGACCAGCGCATAGCCGGCATCCGCCGACAATGTCTCGACCACCGGGTCGTCACCCTCGGCCAAGTCGAACCCGGCGCGAACCGCGGGGGCAAGCTCGGCCGGCATCTTGAAGCCGGCCTGCGCACTCGATGTGCCATTGGCGATGATCGGCGGAGAGGTGCTTGCGGCGAGACCGGCGGCTTTTACCGCCTCGGTGAAGCTGCTTCCGTCGGCGATGCTGTCCTCGACCTTGGTGACCAGATCGGTCAGGGCGTTCTTTCGCTTCTCGGTGGTCAACTGGGCGGCGATCGCCGCCTTGACCGTGTCGAGCGAGCGGCCGCTGTCGTTCTGGATCGCGTCGATCCTGATGACATGCCAGCCAAGGTCGGAATGGATCGGTCCGACAACCGCGCCCTCGGCTGCTCCGAACGCGGCGGCGGCGACATTGGCGCTGGTCAGCTTGGTGAATTCCTCACGGGTCTGCGGGCCTACCGACACGTCGGCGGCGGTCAGGCCCAGGGGCTTGGCAGCATCGACGAAACTGGCGCCAGCGAGGGTTCGGGAGATAACCGCGTCGGCGGCCTGTTTGCTCGGCACCACTGCCTGGCTGATCACGCGCCGCGTCTTGCCTCCATAGGTGGCCTGGTGGGCGTTGTAATAGTCCGCGATTTCCTTGTCGCTCGTGGCAATTCCAGCGACTTGGGCCGGGCCGATCCGGGCGATGCTCAGCACGCGCTGTTCAGGCACCAGGTAAAGCCGGCCATTGTCTCGGTAGAAAGCGGTGAGCTGGGCGTCGCTCGGCTGGCCGACACCGGCGGCGAAGGCGGCGATTGGGATCAACGCGACATCGGCCTCGCGCCGCTCGAGCAGCATCGAGGCGTAGGGAACCGCCATTCCCACCGGAACCCGGGCGTTGGCCGAGGCCGGCGCCAGAACCATCCGCTGGAGGAGCGCGCCCGACAGCAATTTGCGAAGGTCGGGATCGGTCAGTTTCTGCTGGGCAAGGAACGCTTGATAACCTTGCTGGCTGAACTTGCCGTCGAGCCCGCGGGTCGCTGGGATCTTGACGATTTCGGCATCCACCAGCCGCTTCGACAGGACCATGTCCTGGTCGGCGGCGAAAGCGCGCACCGCGGCGTCCTGGATCATTGAGGTCAGCAACGGATCGAAATCCTTGGCCAGGGACGCATAATCGGCCGCCGGATTGGCCAGTCGAACCTCGGTCAGCCGGCGCTGCATCGCGGCGCTCATGTCGCGGTCGGTGACTTCCTCGCCGCCGACCGTGGCCAGCGTGCTGCCGTCGGATCCGAACATGCGGCCGGTGATTCCATTGCGATCCTGGAGCGCGAAACCGGCCACGATCAGGATCAGCACTACGGCCATGATTCCGGTGCCGACTTTGGAAGTGGACATCCGGCGAATGGAAGCGATCATTCGTTGCTCGCACTTTGCTTATGGGAGGCGCCGCTTTAGGGGCGGTGTCGGGCAACGGCAAGCGAGTGAAAGGCGGGTACGAATGGCGAGGATCAAGCTGGTCGCAGGCAATTGGAAGATGAACGGCACCGCCGCCGATCTCGCCGAGGCCACCGCGATTGCGGAAGGGGCAGGGACCGGCGTCGCTGTCGCTTTGTGCCTCCCCGCCACCCTGATCGAGCGCGCCGCGCGCGCCTTGCCCGGTTTCGCGATCGGCGGGCAGGACGTCGATTCGGCATCGAGCGGCGCCCATACCGGAGACATCAGCGCGGCGATGCTCAACGATGCTGGCGCTACCCTCACCATCATCGGGCATAGCGAACGGCGCGAAGCCCATGGCGAAACCAATGCTGACGTCCGTGCCAAGGCTGAAGCGGCGTTTGTTGGCGGTCTCGAAGTCATCCTGTGCGTTGGCGAAAGCCTTGCCATTCGCGAGGCGGGGGCGGCGATCGCCACCGTCGCCGCACAACTCGACCAATCGCTTCCCGGCCAGCCGGTCGATGCCGTCGCCTACGAGCCGATCTGGGCGATCGGCACCGGCAAGGTCCCCTCGATCGAAGATATCGCCGAGATGCATGCCGGGCTGCGCCAGCGGCTGATAGTGGCCTATGGCGAGGCGGGTAGCGACGTCCGCATTCTCTACGGCGGGTCGGTCAAGGCGTCGAACGCCGCCGACATCTTCGCGATTCGCGATGTCGACGGGGTGTTGGTCGGGGGGGCGAGTCTCAAGGCAGCCGACTTCCTGCCGATCGTCGACGCCGCTAGGCCTGCGCCCTGAGGCCAAAGCGTCGGACAATCAACGGGACGGCCATGTGCGGCAAGGTCAGGATCGACAAGGTCATGAAGCTCGCCACGAACAAACTGCTGGACGGGTCGGCGGTCGGCAGGAATTGCAGGGTCGCGAGCGCGATCGTCAGTCCACCGAGCGTAGCGATGATCGTCGGCTGAGAAACGCTGGTCGTTGGCGCCAGACGTCTCAGCCCGGCCCGGAAGTGAGTCGGCGAGTGAATCAGGCAGAAATAGATCGCGAAACCGGTGATCGGCGGAAGCAGGATCATGGCGGCTAGAGCGCATGCCGCATTGACGGCGGTCACCCGATGCCCGCCATTCCAAAGCAACACGATCGCGAGCAGCGCGCACGCTGCCGCCGCAGGAGCCACGAGCAGCAGCGTGTCCGCCAAACCGATCGCAGCCGGCTCGCCGGTTATCAGCACGAACAACCCGCCCATTGCCTCATGATGAAACAGCGCCGGCGCCGACAACAAGGCCACAGCTATACCCACCGCGAAGAAGGGATGCTCGGCGTCCGACCAATCCTCAGCGAAATGAGTCATCGCCATGGCCAGGAAGAGCGCGAGCGCGAGTGCAGGCGCAAGCTGCCAGGTGGCGAACATCCCAGCCGCCAGACCGAGATAGAGCGTGATGACCAGTGCGGTTCGATGCTCGGCGTCGCGTCGCAGAACGGCCAGATCCAGCGCGCCATGGGGCAGCCCGCCGATCAACAGTGCCGCGCAAGTCGCGGTGATCATCGTCGGGTTTGTCAATAGATCGGCAGGGACGAGCGTTGCCGCGAACAACAGGAGCAGTGCGATCGAAGGATAGCCTGCCCGGTCTTTCAAATACGAGCCGGGCGGCACGTCACCGTGCCGCCCGATCGCCCTGGCATTGTTCGACTCAAGCAGGCGAAGCATGCCGATCATCGTTTAGACGTGGACCTTGGCGGTCGATTGCACTCCGCCCTCGGCCTCCGTCTTACGGACAGCGATGATGTAAACGAGGATGCCGACGCCCGCCTTGGCGATAATGTCGGCGATCGTATAGCCGATCTGGATCCAAGTGGTGACAGCGCCCCCACCCAGGCCGGTGAAGGGGATCATGTAGACGATCGGATAAAATCCCCATGCGGCGAAGGTCAGCAGTCGAGCTTGCTTGACGAGATTACGAACCGATTCCGGCTGCCGCTCGATCGAAGCGCCAAGCCCGCTGAACAATTCGTAGACGATGTACAGGAACGGGATCGTCGATAAGGTCCCCCACAGAGCGCGCGTGCCATTGTCGGCCGCAATTTCGCCGGGGTAACCGAGGACGATCATCAAGGCCGCGGCAAATCCGAGCCGCAGCGATTTCGACATAGTCTCGGCCTGCGACAGGCGCATCACGAGTACGAGTTCGATCAGCAACAAAGGAACCGTCAGCAACCAGTCGACGTAACGATAGGCGTCGTTGAAGGCTACGTTGGTCGCGGTGACCACGCCGTCGGCGACGCCATAGGCAGCGTTCCAGGACTCGAAGATTCGAAAATAATGATAGCAGGCGATGGCGCAGACCAGGCCCGAAATGGTGACTGCGGTCTTGTAGGCGGGCGCGACCTGGGACCGGCTTAGCCACAAGAACAGGGTTGCCGCGCCCATCGTCGCAAGTGTGAAGGAGAAGGCATTATAGACCAGCGAAAACTGGCCAAGAGTGATGCTGTTCATCGCATTTCCTTAATAAAGTCCGACTTCGCGCGATGGCAGGCGCGCGAAGTCGGATCCGGGTCGGAGGGCTGACCCGAACGGTTAGGCCGCGGCGTCCGCTGCGGCCGGCTGAAGCACACGGTCGATGACGTGGATCACGCCGTTGGTGCATTCGATATCGGCGGC
The DNA here is from genome assembly GCA_038244345.1 of Sphingomonadales bacterium. Taxonomy (GTDB): domain Bacteria; phylum Pseudomonadota; class Alphaproteobacteria; order Sphingomonadales; family Sphingomonadaceae; genus Sphingomicrobium. Next base: position 24,711 of record JBBRTO010000013.1, read on the forward strand.
CGTGACGCGCGCGCCGTTGACCGTCACACCGTCTTTGCCGTCTATGTCGAGCGGTCCGCCGCCAGCCGAAACCGGACGAAGTACTTGACCGGCAATGTCGCGTGCATGGACCGCGCCCGGAAGCACATGAAGCAGCAATAGTGCGGTCAACGCTTCGCGCTGGTCGGGCTGGATCAGTTTCTCGACTGTTCCCGCGGGCAAGGCGGCAAATGCCTCGTCCGACGGCGCAAATACGGTGAATGGGCCGTCACCCTTCAGGGTTTCGACCAGGCCGGCGGCGCTAACCGCCGCGACGAGCGTGGTGAATGAGCCGTTATTGTTGGCGGTATCGACGATATCGTGGATCTGTTCGGTCATGGTCGTCTCCTTAATTCCCGTGCCGGATGGTGCGGGGGCATTGGCAACAGCATCGGCCAGCGGCGCGACGCGCGTTCGGTCACCGCACGCTGAAGGCGACGGTGACGATGATGATCACGGCGTAAAGGTTCGCCAAGGGCGCAGGTCAGCGGCACGGGCTTGGATTGAAATTCAGGGTGGTCCGAGATCCTCATGACGAGGATAATGCGCCTCATCGGCGCCCGGCAAAATATAGACTTAAGACCGTATCGCGTACGGCGGGACTATTGCCGCGCCTACAAGCCCGCCTCGACCGCAATCCGGACCAGATCGGCAGAGGTGCGAAGGTTGAGCCGCTCCATAACGATGCCGCGGTGCATCTTGACCGTCTTTTCCGAGAGGCCGAGCCGGCCGGCGATCTGCTTGTTCATCAGCCCGTTCGAAACCAACCCCAAAACCTGTCGTTGCCGAGGCGAAAGCGCGCTGACCGAGGCAGCGGCACGAACCCGGCGCGCAACGCTCGGTCCGGGAATTTCGTCGCCTACATCGACTTGCGAGCCGAGGAAATAGCGTAATTGATCTTTGGTATCGTAGATCGGTGCGACCAGAACCGCGTTGCGGAACGGAGCGCCGTCGCGCTTGTAGTTCAATATTTCGACCAGCACCGGGCGATGGTCGCGCACGCCTTGGCGAATCGTCTCGGTCAGCCAAGGCTCGGTTCCAGGCCCCGACAGGAAACGGCAATTGCGCCCCAGAATCTGGTCCTCGTCATAGCCCGTCAGCGCGCAGAACGCCGCGTTGCAGGCGATAATCGGATTATCGGGCAGGCGCGGGTCGCTGATTACCGATGCGATCGGACTCGCTTCGATCAGTGCGGTAACTGACGGCAGGGACGGAAGGGTCGGCTTGAGCATGACGACACTCTAGATTCTTTACCCAGCGCGTCCAGCCCGCAGTCGATTGCGGTCATCGGTCTTGCGTTGAACATTCGCACTCGGGTCGCTAGGGGATCGGCAGGTCTTTCACCGATATCGAGTTCCCGCACCATGTTCAAATTCCTGCTCATCTTCCAGACCCTGATCGCCGCCACCCTCGTTGGCGTGATCCTCGTGCAGCGCAGTGAAGGTGGCGGACTTGGGGTTGGCGGTTCCTCGTCGGGGTTCATGACGGCGCGCGGCGCGGCCGATTTCCTGACCCGCTCGACCGCAGTGCTCGGCGGTCTCTTCATCGTCCTGTCGATCATGCTCGCGGCTTATGCCGGTGTGACCAGCAAGCCGGTTACGGTCGATACTTCATTGGTCAACCAGTCGGCCCCGGCGGCGATCCCGAACGCGGTTCCGGCGGCGCCGACCAAACAGGCGTCGCCTGTGACCAATGGGCAGGCCCCGGCGGTTCCGCTCGCCCAGTAAGCGCCGCAACGACTTTTTTCGCCGAGTCTCCCAATCATCCCCTTGCCAGAAGTGGCAAAGCGTCTCTAAGGCTCAACGCCCATGGCGCGGTTTATTTTCGTTACCGGCGGCGTGGTCTCCTCGCTTGGCAAAGGTTTGCTCGCGGCGTCCCTCGGGGCGCTGCTCCAGGCGCGCGGCTACAAGGTCCGGATTCGCAAGTTCGATCCCTACCTCAACGTCGATCCGGGCACGATGTCGCCGTACCAGCACGGCGAGGTGTACGTCACCGACGACGGGGCCGAGACCGACCTCGATCTCGGTCATTACGAGCGCTATACGGGGGTCACCGCGCGCCAGTCTGATAATATCACCTCGGGCCGGATCTACCGCGACATCATCACCCGCGAGCGGCGCGGCGATTATCTCGGCGCCACCGTCCAGGTCATTCCCCATGTCACCAACGCGATCAAAGAATTCGCGCTGGCCGAGATTGACGGGCTCGACTTCGTCATCTGCGAAATCGGTGGCACTGTCGGCGATATCGAGAGCCTGCCGTTCGTCGAGGCGATTCGCCAGCTGAAAAACGATCTCGGCCGCGGCCAGAGCGTGTTCGTCCACACCACCTTGGTGCCCTATCTGGCGGCGGCGGGCGAGCTCAAGACCAAGCCGACCCAGCATTCGGTCCGCGAGATGACCAGCTACGGAATTCAGCCCGATATCCTGCTGTGCCGCGCCGAGCGGCCGATCCCCGAGGCCGAGCGCGCCAAGATCGCTCTCTTCTGCAACGTCCCCGCCTCGGCGGTGATCCAGGCCTTGGACGCCCGTTCGATCTACGATGTTCCGCTGCAATATCATGGCGAGGGGCTCGATGACGAAGTACTTCGCGTGTTCGACATTACCGACGCCCCGCGCCCCGAGCTTGGCCAGTGGAAGGACATCATGGACCGGGTCGATCACCCGGAGGGCGAAGTGACGATCGGCGTGGTCGGCAAATATGTCGGGCTCCAGGATGCTTACAAGAGTCTTCGCGAGGCGCTGGTCCACGGCGGGCTGGCGCACCGGGTCAAGGTCAACATTCGCTGGCTCGATGCCGAACTGTTCGAAAGCGAAAATGCCGATCTTGCCGCCGAACTCGAGCCGCTCCACGGAATCCTCGTTCCCGGCGGCTTCGGCGAGCGCGGCAGCGAGGGCAAGATCGCCAGCGTCCGCTTCGCCCGCGAGCGCGACGTGCCGTTCTTCGGCATCTGCCTCGGGATGCAGATGGCGTGTATCGAAGGCGCTCGCAACACCGCCGGGCTCGAAGGAGCCTCGACCACCGAATTTGGCGACACCGCCGAGCCGGTAGTCGGCTTGATCACCGAATGGATGAGTCCCGAGGGCCTCCAGAAGCGCACCGAGACCACCGACCTCGGCGGGACGATGCGGCTCGGCGCCTATGACGCCACCCTGTCGCACAACAGCGTCGTCGCCGCGCAATATGGTACCACCGCGATCAGCGAACGCCACCGCCACCGCTACGAAGTCAACGTCCACTATCGCGACGCGCTGGAGAAGGGGGGTCTGGTCTTCTCGGGAATGTCACCCGATGGCGAATTGCCCGAGATCGTCGAACGCCCCGACCATCCGTGGTTCATTGGCGTCCAGTTCCACCCCGAACTCAAGAGCCGCCCGTTCGACCCGCATCCTTTGTTCAAGGGCTTCATCGGCGCCGCGTTGAAGCAATCCCGCCTGGTCTAGATGATGCTCGCGGTGCGAACCCCGGTCGCGGGGAAGACGTCGGCTACTGTTGCTCGGCCTCGCGGCGGTCGACGGCGCGTTGCCCAAGCCGCATGCCGATTAGCCAAAACGATTTTCGCCTGCGTCGGCCATCCAACTCCCGGCGATGTTCGCTTTAAAGGAGAATGAAATGCCTACCATGCCGATAACTTCTGCTCGTGCTGCGCTGTTCGCTGCGCTTCTCGCTGGGGCCTCGCCGATCCTGGCGCACGGACCGGTGGTGAAGGCGGCGGCTGCAACATCTGCGTTGGCTCCGGCAGCGCGCGGCGCCGCAGCGACGGTCGACGCCTTCCACGCGGCCCTTCAACACGGCGACGCCCGCGCTGCCTCGGCCATGCTTTCCGACGACGTGCTGATTTACGAATCGGGCGAGGTCGAGCGCAGCAAGGCCGAATATGCCGGACATCATCTCGCCGCCGACATCGAGTTTAGCAAGGTCGTGCCCTCGACCGTGACCCGCAGAGCCGGCCACGCGATCGGCGCGATGGCGTGGATCGCCAGCGAGGGCCGCACGAAAGGCAGCTTTAACGGTCGTTCTATCGACCAGATGACGACCGAAACGATGGTCCTCCAGCGGTTCGGAGAGGCATGGCGGATCGTCCAGATTCACTGGTCCTCGGCCAAGGCGCGCTGACCATTTGAAGCGAGGGCAATTCGTCCCTAAGTGACCGACATGTCGAACGTCATTTCCACGCGCATGCTGATTCTCGGCTCTGGCCCCGCCGGGCTGACCGCCGCAATCTATGCCGCTCGCGCCGGCCTGTCGCCGGTCGTCGTCCAGGGCATCCAGCCCGGCGGCCAGCTGACCACCACCACCGACGTCGAGAATTACCCCGGCTTCCGGGCTGTCATTCAAGGTCCGTGGCTGATGGAGGAGATGCAGGCCCAGGCCGAGCATGTCGGCACCAAGATGGTGTGGGACCATATCAGCGAAGTCGACTTCTCCCGCCGCCCGTTCGTGGTCAAGGGCGACAGCGGCGAATATCATGCCGACACTCTGGTCATCGCCACCGGCGCGCAGGCCAAGTGGCTCGGCTTGCCGTCCGAAGAACATATGAAGGGCAAGGGCGCGTCGGCCTGCGCCACCTGCGACGGCTTTTTCTATCGCGGTAAGAAGGTCGCGGTGATCGGCGGCGGCAATACCGCGGTCGAGGAAGCGCTGTACCTCACCAACCACAGCCAGGACGTTACCCTGATCCACCGCCGCGATGCCTTTCGCGCCGAAAAGATTCTCCAGGACCGCCTGTTCGCCAATCCCGCGATCAAGGTGGTGTGGGACAGCGAAGTCGCCGAATTCATCTCCGGCGGCGATCCCGAGGTGCTGGTCGGGCTCGATATCCGCAACGTGAAAAGCGGCGCGGTAAGCCGGATCGACGTCGATGGCGCATTCGTCGCCATCGGCCATTCGCCAGCGACGGAGCTCTTCAAGGGCAAGCTGACGCTCGACGACGATGGCTATATCGAGGTCGAGACCGGCACCACCCGCACCTCGGTTCCCGGCGTGTTCGCCTGCGGCGACGTGATGGACAAGATCTACCGCCAGGCGGTTACCGCCGCCGGCACCGGCTGCATGGCCGCGCTCGACGCCGAGAAATTCCTCGCCGCTGAGGAATATGAGGCAATTGCTGCCGAGTAGTTAGCCGCGCACCTTGCGTGTCGCAAACGCCAGCAGCCGACCGTAGGTCATGAAATCCTCGGCTTCGACCCCGTCATCCTCGATCAGCACGCCGAGCTTCTCCTCGATCCCGGTCAACAGCGTCGCAACCGCCAGCGAGTCCAATTCAGGCAGCGCGCCGAACAATTCGGTATCGGCATCGAACCCATCGACCCGCGTCTTTGGCAGGCCGAGCACGTCAGCCAACAAAGCGCGCAAAGCATGATCGACCGTCGATGAACCGCCACGAGCCAAGCGCCGCGCCTTTCCCTGTTGCACCCGGCGCCCCTAGGCGAGCACGCCTGGCGGCGCAACAAAGCCGTCATTGCCTCGCTTCGCGGGCAGTGACAGGGGTGGGGCGATGAGTCCGAATCCGACCCCATTCCCGCTCGATCACCTCACCCGACGCGGATTGCCCGATGCCCCGGCGCTCATCGCCGGTGGGCGGAGCCTGTCCTATGCCGATCTCGAAAATGAAGTCGCGGCAACCGCCGCCGCCCTCCTGGCCGACGGCCTCGCCGCCGGCGACCGGGTCGCGAGCTGGATGGGCAAGACTGCGTTGGCGTGTATCCTGCCGCTCGCCGCCGCCCGCGCCGGGCTGGTTCATGTACCGATCAACCCGATGCTTCGCCGGGCCCAAGCGATGCATATTCTCGACGACAGCGGCGCCGGCTTGCTGATCGCCAACCAGGCGCGGCTCGACTCGATCGAGACCGCAACTCGCACCGTTGCGCTGGAGGATTGGAAGCCCGGCTTCGCCCGCCTCGGCCCCTCCACCCAGTATCCCGACTCGCTCGCCGCCTTGCTCTACACCTCGGGCTCGACGGGCCGCCCAAAGGGCGTGATGCTGAGCCACGCCAACCTCTGGCTCGGCGCGATCAGCGTGGCGCATTTTCTGAAACTGACCCCCGACGACCGGACGCTTGCCGTCCTTCCGCTCGCCTTCGATTATGGCCAGAATCAGTTGCTCGCCGCATGGGCCTCGGGCGGCTGCGTCATCGCGTTCGATTACCTCCTGCCGCGCGACGTGGTTAAGGCGGTCGGGCGTCATGACGTCACTGTGCTCGCCGGTGTGCCGCCCTTGTGGCACCAACTCGCCGAGCAGGAATGGGGCGGGGCAGGGGCGAGCGTGCGCGCCCTGACCAACAGCGGTGGCCATTTGCCCGAGTCCTTGATCCGCCGCCTTCGCGCCCTGTTCCCCAAGGCAAAACTGCACTTGATGTACGGCCTGACCGAAGCCTTCCGCTCGGCAAGCCTCGATCCCGCACTGGCAGATATCCATCCCGATAGCGTCGGCACCGCCATCCCTTTCGCCGAGCTTAGAATCGCCCGCCCCGACGGCACCCCCGCCGCGCCGGGCGAAGAAGGCGAACTGGTCCATTCCGGCCCGCTCGTCGCGAAGGGCTATTGGAACGACCTCGAGCGTACCGCCGAGCGCTTCCGCAACGGCCCAAGTGGCATAGAAGTCTGGTCGGGCGACACGATGGTGGTGAGCGAGGACGGACTGCTCCGATTCCGCGGGCGCGGCGATGCGATGATCAAGACCAGCGGCAACCGGGTCAGCCCGACCGAAATCGAGGAAGCCGCGCTTGCCTCGGGCGCGGTTCGCGAAGCCGCCGCCTTTGGCTTGCCCGACGCCCAGCTCGGCCAGGCGATCGCGCTGGTTGCAGTCCCCACCGGAACCGACCCCGAAACCCGCCTCCGCACCTGGTTCGCGGCGGAACTTCCCGCCTTCATGCGCCCATCGCGGATTGTATTGATCGACCGATTCCCGCTATCCCCCAACGGCAAGCTCGATCGAGCGGCGTTGCGCGCTTCGCTCGAACAAGATGGGCTCGACGGGGAGGGGCCGGAATGAAGGCGATGGGGGCAATTCCAATAGGCTTCGAGGCCAGCACCGACGGCCAGCTGATCATCGGCGGCCGCCAAGCCTGCTCGTTGGTCGAAGAAGCCGGAAGCACTCCGCTGTTTGTTTATGACAATAATCTCGTCGGTGCCAAGATCGCTTTGTTCCGGGCCGCGCTTCCCGACGGACTTGGTCTGTATTATGCAGTTAAAGCAAACCCTTATCCGCCGCTTCTCGAATGGATTTGCAAGTTCGTCGACGGTTTCGACATCGCGTCTGAGGGCGAATTGGCGGCGCTTGAGCAGGTCGACGCCTGCTGCCTCCCGTTAAGCTTCGCCGGCCCCGGCAAGACCGACCGAGAACTGAAACGCGCAATCGAGGCCGAAGCGACGATCAGCGTCGAAAGCCAAGGCGAGGCCGCTCGCTTGCTCGACATCGCCGACAAGCTCGGCACGCGCCCCAAGGTGATGGTCCGAGTCAATCCACCGTTTCAGCTCAAGGGCGCGGGGATGAAAATGGGCGGCGCGGCCTCGCCATTCGGGATCGATCACGACAAGGCCGCCGAGGTCGTCCGCGGACTGATCGAGGCCGGGGCCGACTGGCGCGGTCTGCACATCTATCCCGGCTCGCAATGCCTCGACTGGGCGGCGATCGTCGAAGCGCAGGGCGCGAGTGTCACGCTTGCCGGGCAGATCGCCGATGCCGCCGGTGCCGAACCGCCCGAGGTCAATCTTGGCGGCGGCTTCGGGATTCCCTATTTTGCCGGCGAAGCCCCACTCGATCTTTACTCGATGGGGCAGGCAATGGGCGACATGCTCGCTGACGTCCCCGGCCCGCTGTGCGCCAGCCGCTTCACGCTTGAACTCGGCCGCTGGCTGGTCGGCGAAGCCGGGGTCTATCTGACCCGCGTCACCGATCGCAAGGACAGCCGCGGCGAGACCTTCCTCGTCACCGATGGCGGGCTCCATCAAATGCTCGCTGCTTCGGGCAATTTCGGCCAGCTGCTGCGCCGCAATTATCCGGTCGCGGTGGCGACGCGCTACGGCGCCCCAGCCGGGGAAGCCGTTAACGTCGTCGGCAATCTGTGTACCCCACTCGATATCCTCGCAGACCAGGTCGAGCTGCCCCGCGCCGAACCGGGTGATCTGATCGCCATCTTCTGCTCCGGGGCGTACGGTCTCACCGCCAGTCCGCAAGCCTTCCTCAGCCAGACCGCAGCACAGGAAATGATGGTCTAGATCCTCCCAGGCACGGGGAGGGGGACCAGTGGAACATGGTGGAGGGGGTTCTCCGCAGCAATCAATAA
>JBBRTO010000014.1:0-30358 GCA_038244345.1 Sphingomonadales bacterium
GCAAGCGCGACATCGCGCACCCACGGGGTCGCCGGGGCGAAGCCGAGCATCCAGCGAATGACGGCGTATGTGCATAGAGTGAGCAGCGCCATCGCGCCAGAAGCGGCGGCGATGCGCAGCCATTTGGGAAGGTCGAAATCCTGCGCTGGAAGAGGCGATGAAAGGGTTGTTGCGGCCATGACAATCCCCGAATGTCGGTTTCGTTGTCCACACCATGGCGCGTACCGCTTTGCCGCCAAGCGCGACTGCGTTAGATGGTCGTTGGCTTCGCGGACGGTGACGAATTGCCGCTTCACGACGCGCGAACTGGCAGGGGGAAAATTTGCCGACACTTCGCGAATGGGTGATCGAACTGGTGGTGATGGTGGCGGTCGGAGTCGTGCTCGCCGCGCTCGGGCCGTTCGGAAGCTTCGCGATCGGATCGTTCGGGGCGCGGCTGGCCTATTGGATTCCCGCCGCGCTGATCGGTTATGCGATCTTCCGCCCAACCACGCTCGCGGCAATTTTAATCGCTCGTCGACTCGACCTTCCCGAGCTGGCCGCAGCGATCGTCGGCACGTTGGTCGCCGCTATCCCCGGTACCTTCGCTATCGCCTATCTCGGCGGCTATCGGCCCGGCAACACACCCAGTTTCGACCAGCTCTTCCAGCTCTATGTCCAGGTCGGCGTGATCGGCGTGATCGTGATGCTGATGTTCTTCCTGCTTGGAGACCGATCCACCGGCGCGGTCAAACGCGAGCCCGGCGCTGTCCCTGCGATCCCGAATTCCGACGAGCCCGCCCCTGTCCCGTTCCTCGATCGCCTGCCCGGCGCCTGGGCCGACCGGTTGGTCGCGCTCGAGATGGAGGATCATTACGTGCGCGCTCACGGCCCGGGCACCAGCGCGCTGATCCTGCTTCGGATGCGCGATGCCGAGGCCGAGCTTGACGGGATCGACGGGCTGCGGATCCACCGCAGCTGGTGGGTCGCCCGCCGCGCGGTGGAGAAAGTAGTCCGCGACGGGCGCGGCTACAAGTTGCGCCTGACCAACGGCCTGGAACCCCCCGTCGCCCGCGACCGGGTCGCAGCGCTCAAGGCGGCGGGGTGGCTCGGCTAACCCTTGAGCTTGGACAATACGCCCTGCAGCTGCATCGCGTTGGACATGTCGCCCTCGACCTTCAGTTTGCCGGTCATGAAAGCGGTCATGCCGTCGAGTTGGCCGTCGGCCATTGCCTGCCAGTCGTCCCATGAAATCTTGATCGTGGTGTCGGCCGCTCCGTCATCTTCGGTGACCGTGTTGCCGACGCCGTCGAGCATGATCGTGCCATTGTCGCCGAAGTCGAGCTTGACCGTCTTGCCCGGGAGCACCGCTCCGACATCGTTCATCTTGGTCGCGAGTTCGGTCTTGGTCATGGCAAAGCGCTCCTGTTTCGATTGAAAACCGATCTAGCGCCCGGATGTTGCGCGTTCAAGGCGGGGTTGGCGAAGGCTCCGCCCGCGCCTATCTGACCCATCATGAGCTATGACGCAGACCTGAAATTGTTCATCGACGGCAATTGGAAGAGCGGCGAAGGTCGCGACGCCCATATTGTCATCAATCCCGTTACCGGATCGGGCATCGCCGATGTCCCGCTCGCCAGCGAGGCCGACCTCGCCGAGGCGCTCGCCGCCGCCGATCGGGCGTGGCCTTTGTGGCGATCGACCGAGGTCGAGAAACGTTCGGCGATCCTCCACAAGGCTGCCGCCTTGCTGGTCGAACGCGCCGACCATATCGCCGCGATCCTGACGCAGGAGCAGGGCAAGCCACTCGCCGAGGCCAAGGCCGAAGTGATCGGCTCGGCATCGATGTTCAGCTGGTATGCCGACGAGATCAAGCGCGACTATGGCCGCACCCTGGTTCGCCCGACCGGCCAGCGCTCGATCGTCATTCGCCAGCCAGTCGGTCCAACCGCGACCTTCACCCCGTGGAATTTCCCGATCTATTTGCTGGCGAAAAAGACCGCCGCTGCGCTCGCTGCGGGATGCCCAGTGATCAGCCGTCCGCCGCAGGAAACCCCCGGCTGCACCGGCGAATTGTTCCGCGCATTGGACGATGCCGGAATCCCCAAGGGCGTTGCGCAACTGGTCCATGGCAAGGCCGATCTCGTCAGCCGAGCGCTGTTCGCCTCCCCCGTGATCCGCAAGGCGAGCTTCACGGGTTCGGTCCCGGTCGGCAAGCATCTGATGAAGCTCGCCGCGGATCATATGAAGCGGATTACGCTTGAGCTCGGCGGGCATGCGCCGGTGCTGATCTTCGACGATTGCGATCTCGAAAAGACGCTCGACATGGTGGTACCGCAGAAATTCCGCAACGCCGGGCAGGTCTGCGTCTCGCCGACCCGCTTTTACGTCCAGGAAGGCATTTATGAGGCCTTCCTCGCGGGATTTGCAGCGCGCACTGCCAACGTCAAAATTGGCGACGGCCTGAACGCCGACACCAAGATGGGCCCGCTCGCCAATGCGCGGCGTCCTGACGAGATCGAGAAACTGGTCAATGACGCCGAAGCCAAGGGCGCGCGCATCCTCGCTGGGGGTCATCGGGGAGAATCGGGCTTCTTCTTCCAGCCGACCTTGCTCGGCGACGTGCCGGTCGGCGCCGACATCATGAACGAGGAGCCGTTCGGGCCGGTCGCGGTCAGCGCCAGCTTCAGGGATTTCGACGACGCGATCAAGCAGGCCAATCGCCTGCCCTTCGGCCTCGCCGCCTTCGCCTTCACCGAAAACGGCCGCCGCGCGAACCTCCTCGGCGATGCGATCGAAAGCGGGATGGTCGGGATCAACACCTTTGCCATCTCCACCGCCGACGCGCCGTTCGGCGGGGTCAAGGATTCAGGGTTCGGATCGGAAGGCGGCAAGGAAGGCCTCGAGACCTACCAAGTGGTCAAGGCGATCCACCAGGCGTAAGTCGTCGACTAAAGGGGAACGGCGATGGTCGGACTTTTGGCCTTGGCAAGTGCGGCGATTTTCTTCGGTGCCGCATTCTATCTTTCGATCGCCGAGCATCCGGCCCGGCAAGGCCTCGATGTCGAGTCGACGCTCGCCGAGTGGAAGCCGTCGTACCAGCGCGGCTTCGCGATGCAGGCCAGCGTCGCAATTGTTTCGGGCATATGCGGCGCCATTGCCTGGTGGAGCGATCGCGATCCGCTGTGGCTGGCGGGCGGAATCGCGATCCTTGCCAACTGGCCCTTCACGCTGATCATCCTGATGCCGGTCAATCATCGGCTTGAGGCGACCTTGCCAGGATCAGCGAGTCAGGAAACGCGCGAATTGCTCAATCGCTGGGGTCGGCTTCATGCCGTGCGCACGGCCCTTGGCGGGCTGGCGACGATCCTGTTCCTGCTAGCCGCCGCTTGAACCACTCACCACAACGGCTTGGTCGGACGATGCTTGGCACGGGTCACGTCGCCTTTGATCAGCTTGCTCTTGAGGCCGGTGCGGGCCTTTTCAGCGCCGTCGCTGCTCATGCACACCAAGCGAACGCCGCCCGACGACAATTTCTCGATCGCCGACACGCCGACGGACTTGCCCTTGCAATAATCGACCGCGGCGGTTTCGCTCATGTTGAGAAATAGGACTCGGCTCATGGATTGGCTCCTGTCGGAAAAAGCGAGAGCGCTTGGCGTCTCTCAGTCACAGGAGGCTTCGGGGATGAGGATCGAGTGATGCGAAGCGTATAGCATAGTTTTGCGCGGGCGTCGCGCGCCCTCTCCCAATCGCTCGCGCAAGCCGCTACTGCGCATCCCCATGACCTTACGCACCGGCGGCCAGATCCTCGTCGAGCAGCTCCGGATCCAGGGCTGCGACCGCATTTTCACCGTGCCTGGCGAGAGCTTCCTCGCGGTGCTCGACGCGCTTCACGACGCGCCCGAGATTTCGCTGACTGTGTGCCGCCAGGAAGGGGGGGTGGCATACATGGCCGATGCCGACGGCAAGATGACCGGGCGACCCGGGATCGCCTTCGTCACCCGCGGCCCGGGCGCGACCAATGCCAGCGCCGGAGTTCATGTCGCAATGCAGGACTCGACCCCGATGATCCTGTTCGTCGGCGACCTGGATCGCGCCGACAAGGATCGCGAAGGGTTCCAGGAAGTCGATTTCCCGGCTTTCTTTACCCCGATCGCCAAATGGGCGGCGCGGATCGACGATGCCCGGCGGATCCCCGAATATGTCGCCCGCGCTTACCGAGTCGCAACCGCCGGCCGCCCTGGCCCGGTGGTGCTGGCGATCCCCGAGGACATGCTTCGCGACATGGTCGAGGTCGAGGACCGCCCGGCGATCGCTCCGTTGGTCCAGCCGCCCTGCGCCGGGGCGATGGGCGCGTTGTTCGACTTGCTCAAGGACGCGACCGACCCGGTGGCGATCATCGGCGGGGCCGACTGGAGCCCGGCCGCAGCGCATCATTTCGCGACCTTCGCGGCGCGTCACGGAATCCCCACCGCCGCCGCCTTCCGCCGCCAGGACGCGATCGCCAATTCATGCTCGGTTTATGCCGGCAATTTGGGCTACGGCCCCAATCCCAAGCTCCAGCAGCGGGTACGCGACGCCGATCTATTGCTGGTCGTCGGCGCCCGGCTTGGCGAGGCGACGACTGACGGCTACAAACTGGTCACCCCCGACCACCCAGAGCAGCTCTTGGTCCACGTCCACCCCGACCCCAATGAGCTTGGCCGGGTGTATAAGGCCGACCTGCCGATCTGCGCCGACATGGGCGAATTCGCCGAAGTCGCGGCCGACTGGCACGACCCAGAATTGGTCCGTTTCAAAGCCGGCGAGGAAGCCCACCGCGACTGGCTCGAATGGAGCGAACCGACGACTCGCGAGGGCGTGCGCATGGACCTCGGCCCGTGCGTCAAGGCGATGCGCGACGGGCTGCCCGCCAACACCATCATCTGCAACGGCGCGGGCAATTTCTCGGGCTGGTGGCACCGTTACTGGCATTATGGCGTGATGCCGACCCAACTCGCCCCGACCTCGGGCACGATGGGCTATGGCCTGCCCGCCGCGGTTGCCGCGAGCTTGCGCTTCAAGGATCGGACGGTGGTGTGCGTCGCGGGCGACGGCGATTTCCTGATGAACGGACAGGAGCTCGCCACCGCCGCGCAATATGGCGCCGACCTCATCGTCATCCTGGTCGACAACGGCGCCTATGGCACCATCCGCATGCACCAGGAACGCGACTATCCGGCGCGGGTCAGTGGCACTGTGCTCGCCAACCCGGACTTCGTCAAATTGGCCGAGGCCTATGGCGGCTGGGGTGTGCGGGTCGAAGCGACCGCCGACTTCGTCGGCGCGCTTGGCGACGCGATTGGTCGACGCGGAATCCGCCTGATTCACTGCCTCACCGACGTCGAAGTGATCAGCAACCAGACCACGATCGAGAAATTGCGCGCGGTCTGACCTATTTGGCCTCGGGTTCGGGCCGATCGCGTTGCTCGCGGATAGCGCTGGTGATGAACTCGGACGCGCCATTGCGTGGTGGACCGGCGCTGACCCGATCGAACACATCCAGCCAACATCGAGAATCGGCGCATTCCGGTTCGGAGAATAAGGCCAGCATGACGTCATCGATATCGATGAATCGTCCTCCAGCGCGAAGCTTGATCACCTCAAGGCATTTGTTTGCAGTCATGGCCGGACAACGAGCAATCGACCGGCATTGCTACCGAGAGACGGGTCCGTTGCGGAGCGAACCGCGCAGCTACGCCACGAAAAAGGCCGCCCGGTCGATCCCGGACGGCCTCCTTTTTTCGAATGAAGTCAGGCTTAGATGTCGTTGCCGACGGCGCCTTCGACTTCGCCCTTGGTTTCTTGCATCTCGCCCTTGGCTTCCTGGTCGAGACCCTTCTTGGCCAGCTCGGGGCTGTCGGTCGCATTGCCGATCGCCTGCTTGGTGTTGCCGATGGCTTCGTTGGTCTCGCCTTTGGCTTTCTCGGTGAACTCGCCCATTTTTTTTCTCCTGCTTGAGGTACATAGGCAAAACGGGACTCGACGGCAGTGGTTGCTCGACTCGTCGCAGCGGAACTCGGTTGATCGCTCGCCTGGAGCGCGGAAATCTGACATCATCGCGCAAATCGACCATGCCGGAGCGATGCGAGGCTTTCCCGATGACCGCCACCGACACCATGTTCGCCGGTTCGATCCCCGGCCTCTACGACAAATATATGGTGCCAATGCTATTCGCGCCCTACGCGCAGCTGGTCGCGGAGCGGGCGAAGGCGTTTGCCCCCCGGCGGATTCTTGAAACCGCCGCCGGGACCGGCGTGGTCACCGAGGCGCTCCACGCTGCAATGCCCGCGGCCGATATCATCGCGACCGATCTCAACCCGCCGATGCTCGAGCAAGCGGCTCGGCGTGTCCGCGCGGCGAACGTCCACTTCCGTCAGGCGGACGCACTCGAGTTGCCGTTCGAGGATCTCAGCTTCGACCTTGTCGTCTGCCAGTTCGGGATCATGTTCTTCCCCGACAAGATGGCGGGAAACGCCGAGGCAAGGCGCGTGCTCCGCGATGGTGGACGCTATTTGTTGGTCATCTGGGACAAGGTCGAACTTAACCTCGCCACCCACGCCGCGGGTAGAGCGGTGGCGGCGATGTTCCCGGATGATCAGGCGGCTTTCTATGAGCGCATACCGTTCCGCTATCACGATCGGGCGGAAATAGAGCGTGACCTGGCCGCAGCGGGTTTCGGCTCGGTCGAAATAGAGACGGTCGAACTGAGGAGCCGCGCGGCCTCCGCCCGCGACGCGGCGATCGGTCTGGTTCAAGGAACGCCGATGCGGTCGGAAATCGAACAGCGCGGGCCGGACTTGCTCGCCCGTGCGACCGACGTCGCGACCGGAGCGCTGGAGCAGTTCGACGGGCCCGACGGGTTTGACGCAGCCATGTCGGCGCATCTCGTGACAGCGGTTAGATAAGCCCCGCCAGCGGGCTGCTCGGATCGGCATAACGCCGTTTCTGCATCCGCCCCGCGAGATAGGCCTCACGCCCCGCCTCGACCGCAAGCCGCATCGCCCGCGCCATCCGGATCGGGTCCTTGGCCTCGGCGATCGCGGTGTTCATCAGCACCCCGTCGCAGCCAAGCTCCATCGCCACCGCGGCGTCGCTCGCGGTGCCGACCCCGGCGTCGACCAGCACCGGCACCTTGGCGCCCTCGACAATCAGCCGGATGGTGACCTGGTTCTGAAGCCCCAGCCCCGAGCCAATGGGAGCGCCAAGCGGCATAATCGCCACCGCGCCGGCTTCCTCGAGCTGCTGCGCGGCAATCGGGTCGTCGACGCAATAGACCATCGGCAGGAAGCCCTCGTTGGCCAGCACCTCGGTCGCGCGCAGCGTCTCGCGCATGTTGGGGTAGAGCGTGCGCGCCTCGCCAAGCACTTCCAGCTTGACCAGATCCCAGCCCCCCGCCTCCCGCGCCAGCCGAAGCGTGCGGATCGCATCCTCGGCGGTGAAGCAGCCCGCGGTGTTGGGAAGGTAGGTGATCTTCTTGGGGTCGATATAATCCATCAGCACCGGCTGCGACGGATCGGAGATATTGACCCGCCGCACCGCGACAGTGACAATCTCGGCCCCCGATGCCTCGACCGCCGCCGCATTCTGCGCGAAGTCCTTATACTTGCCGGTGCCGACGATCAGCCGCGAAGAGAAGGTCCGGCCGGCGACGATCCAACTGTCGTTCGAAGTTTCTGGCACTCACCCACCCCCGACAAAATGCACGATTTCAAACGCGTCGCCATCCGCGACCGCGACGCTCGCCAAAGTCGATCGCGGGACGATCTCAAGATTGCGCTCGACCGCGACGCGCGCCGGGTCGAGTCCGATCTGGGCGACCAGCGCGGCGATCGTCGAGCCTGCGCTCACCCGGCGCGTCTCGCCATTGATTCGGACTTCAAGGGTGTCGGGCTGGGTCATATCGGCTAGGGGCGAGATAGGTAGCGCGAGCCACGAAGGCAAACATGGCACAGTCGATTTTCGTCCTCAACGGCCCCAACCTCAACCTGCTCGGCAGCCGCGAGCCGGCAATCTACGGTTCCGAAACACTCGACGACATCGCCGCCGCGCTGACCGATCGCGCCGCGAGCCTCGGTGTCGAACTCGATATCCGCCAGTCGAACCATGAAGGCCATCTGATCGACTGGCTCCACGAAGCGCAGGCGACGGGTGCGAAAGCGGTGATCCTCAACCCCGGCGGCTATGGTCATACGTCGGTTGCGCTGCACGACGCGGTCATGGCGATTTCGGTCCCGGTGATCGAGGTCCATTTGAGCAATCCGCTAGCTCGAGAAGCCTTCCGCCACACCGACCTCGTGGCTCTCGCCGCTGCCCTCGTCATCAAGGGCCAAGGCGCCCGCGGATACCTATCGGCACTGGACGCGGCGGTCCGGCTCTGACTATGAGCGCGCTTCGTTTTGGTGACAGGAACTGACAATGGCCGACAGCAAGGACGGGCATAAGATGCGGGTCGATGGCGCCTTGCTGCGCGAACTAGCCGAATTGCTCAACGCCAATGATTTGAGCGAAATCGAGGTCGAGGACGGCGACCGCAAGATCAAGGTGCGCCGCGATCCAGCGCCGGTGATGGCTTACGCTCCGACCCCCGCCGCCGCGCCCGCTCCGGCCGCGGCCGCCGCCGTGTCCGCTGCAGCCGCCACCCCGGTCGATGCGGTCAAATCGCCGATGGTCGGCACCGTCTTCCTTTCGGCCGAGCCCGGCGCGGCGCCGTTCGTTGCCCCCGGCCAGGCAGTCAAGGAAGGCGATACGTTGATGATCATCGAAGCGATGAAGGTAATGAACCCGATTCTGGCGCCCAAGGCCGGGACGGTTCGGCAGGTCATGGTCAGCGACGCCCAGCCGGTCGAATTCGACCAACCCTTGGTCGTCATCGACTGAGTCGGCCCCACCCCATGCCGATCAAGAAACTGCTGATTGCCAATCGCGGCGAAATCGCGCTGCGCATCCACCGCGCCTGCCATGAAATGGGAATCCTCACCGTCGCGGTCCATTCGACCGCCGACAGCGACGCGATGCATGTTCGCCTAGCCGATGAATCGGTGTGCATCGGTCCGCCCGCTGCGGCCGACAGTTATCTCAACATGGCCAACATCATTTCGGCCGCCGAGATCAGCCACGCTGACGCGATCCACCCCGGCTACGGCTTCCTCTCCGAAAACGCGCAATTCGCCGAGATCGTCGAGAGCCATGGCCTGTGCTGGGTCGGCCCCAAGCCCGAACATATCCGGATCATGGGCGACAAGATCGAGGCCAAGCGCACCGCCGCCAAGCTGGGCCTTCCCTTGGTCCCCGGCTCGCCCGGCCCGATCGAGACGATCGCCGAGGCGCGCGTCATCGCGGCCGAAGTCGGCTATCCGGTGCTGATCAAGGCTGCTTCGGGCGGCGGCGGGCGGGGCATGAAGGTCGTCGAGGATGAGGACCATCTCGAATCGGCGATGATGCAGGCCGCGTCGGAGGCCAAGGCGGCGTTCGGCGACGACACCGTCTACATGGAAAAATATCTCGCCGATCCGCGCCACATCGAATTCCAGATCTTCGGCGACGGCTTGGGACAGGCGATCCACATCGGCGAGCGCGACTGCTCGATCCAGCGCCGCCACCAGAAAGTGATCGAGGAAGCCCCTTCCCCGGCCATCTCGCCCGAGCAGCGCGCGCGCATGGGCGGGATTGTCGCCAAAGCGATGGCCGACATGAACTATCGCGGCGCCGGAACGATCGAATTTCTCTACGAGAACGGTGAATTCTACTTCATCGAGATGAACACGCGGCTTCAGGTCGAGCATCCGGTGACCGAAATGATCAGCGACATCGACCTGGTCCGCGAGCAGATCCGCGTCGCGCAGGGCGACGGCCTGTCGTGCACCCAGGACCAGGTCATCCTCCACGGCCATGCCATCGAATGCCGGATTAACGCCGAGGATCCAGAGACGTTCGTCCCCTCGCCCGGCGTGGTAAAGAATTACGTCGCGCCCGGCGGGATGCACGTCCGGGTCGATAGCGGGCTCTACGCCGGCTATCGGGTGCCGCCTTATTACGACAGCATGATCGGCAAATTGATCGTCTATGGCGCGACCCGCGACGATTGCATCATGCGGCTGAAGCGGGCGCTCGAGGAGTTCGTGGTCGAAGGCATGAAGTCCACCATTCCCCTGCAGCAGAAGATCATCCGCACCGAGGCGTTCCAGCGCGGCGACTACACCATCAAGTGGCTTGAGCGTTGGCTGGAGAGCAAGCCGGATCAGGCGAGCGCGCCCGATGCTTGAGCTGTGCGAGCAACGGCTTCTCGACCGCTAAGTGTATCGCGATCCCGAGCGCCAGGATCGCCAGGGATTCGACTGGCCACCACAATTGCAGGATCAGCGCCGGGAGCACGTGCACCAGATAGAGCGAGTAAGACGCGTCGCCGACCAGCACCGCCGCGTCCCACGCTTTGGGGGCGAAAGCCTTTTCGAACGCCAGCGCGGCATAGGCTAGCAGGAAGGCAGGAACGCCCCACCACAATAAGCGCAGCAGCGAGCGCGAGGCGTCGATCGCCAGCGTCCCGTCTGACAATGCGACAGCCGGCGAAAGAGCGAAAATCAGCAACCCGATGGGGATCGCCGCCCCCGCCAGCCGGGGTAAGCGCGGCAGCCGGGTCAGTGCCAGCCCGGCGCAAAATTCGAGGATCATCGGATTGCCGATGAAGCCGAGCAACTCTCCGGGCATCATTTGGTACGACAACGCCGCCGCTCCGGCGACCGCCAGCGGAAGCCACTTGCGCCCCGTCGCCAGACTCAAGGTCGCGCCAAGGTAGAACAGCATCTCGAAGCACAAGGTCCACGCCGGAGGGTTGAACGGAATGACAAAGCGCCCGCCCCAGATCGGCCACAAGGTCAGGCTCGCCGCCAGCCGGTCGGCGGGGATCACGGCAAACACCGCCCCGACGATTGCCCACGGCAGCAAGGTGATGAAATAGATCGGGTAAATCCGCCGCAGCCGGTCGACGAGGAACGCGCCGGCGCTCCGGCCCGGCATCACGGTACCGATGATGAACCCCGAAATGACGAAGAACAAATCGACCCCGGCGGCACCGAGTGACCATCCGGCGGTGTGACACAGCAATACCCCGACCGCTGCGGCGGCGCGGAGCAGCTGGATTGATCGATATTTGCCATTCATCCCCGCAGCCTAGCCCGGCAATAGTTAAAATGACCTCGACCGCTGGCGCGAAGCGCCGGTTTCGCGGTAGGAACCGGCGATGAAGGCGACCATCTTCCACAATCCGGCCTGCGGCACCTCGCGCAAGACGCTAGACATCCTCACTGCCGAGGGCGCCGACGTCACCGTGATCGAGTATCTGAAGAACCCGCCGTCGCGGGACGAACTGGTCCGCCTATACGCCTGCGCGGGTATCTCCCCGAGGGTCGGCCTTCGCTCCAAGGAACCGCTGGCGACCGAGCTCGGGCTCGCCGACGCCGACGACGAGACGATCCTCGACGCGATGATCGCCCACCCGATCCTGATTAACCGCCCGTTGGTCGAAACCGACCAGGGCGTCCGCCTGTGCCGTCCGCAGGACGTGGTCCGGGAAATATTGTAAGGCTGGTGTCATGAGCGGTCTCGACCCACGGATCCTGCTTCGCGGTTACGCCGCCGGCATCTTCCCGATGGCCGACAGTCGCGACGCCGACGAGATTTTCTGGGTCGAACCGCGCGAGCGGGCGATCCTCCCGCTCCACCACTTCCGGCTATCGCGGTCGCTTGCCCGGCGGGTCGCTCGCGGCGACTTCACGGTGACCCGCGACACCGCTTTCGCCGAGGTGATCCGCGCCTGCGCCGATCGCGAAGAGACGTGGATCAACGCCGGTATAGAGCGCGCCACGCTCGGCCTCCACGCCGCGGGCCAGGCGCATTCGATCGAATGCTGGGCCGGCCATGGGCAGGAACGCGAGCTGGTTGGGGGGCTTTACGGGGTGCGTCTCGGCCGGGCCTTCTTCGGCGAATCGATGTTCAGCCGCCGCACCGACGCGTCCAAGGTCGCGCTGGCGTGGCTCGTCGCCCGGCTTCGTCTCGGCCATTTCCTGCTGCTCGACTGCCAATTCATGACCGATCACCTCGCCTCGCTTGGCGCGGTCACGGTCGGGCGCGATCTTTACGTGACGTTGCTTTCGGGCGCGCTCGGAGCGGGCTCGGCGGGGGGCGGCTCGGGGGCGGGTCCGGTCGATTTGTTCGGCGGCCTTGCTCCCGACGATCTTGCGCCACCCGATTTCGGAGCGCTCGATGCGTTGCTGGAGTCGCGGGCCGAGGGCGCCGCCTCGGCTGCACCCGGCCAAGTCATCGCACAGCTCCTGACCCACACGTCATAGACCGGATGCTCGACGACGTTGAGCGACGGGCTTTCCTTGTACAGCCAGCCCGAAAACACCCGGTACCAGCGCTTGTCGGGGCGCTCGACGTCGAGCTGGACGAAGGCGCCGGTCAGTCGCTCGACCTCCCACGGAGCGGTCGAATCGCAGGCGCGCAAGCGCACCGTGACGTCCTTTACCCGAACCGCCTGGCCGGGCTTCAGCGTGAAATCGCGGACGATCCCGTTGCGCTTGTTGAGCAACGCGATCACCGCCACCCGCTCGGCCATCGGCGTCACGCCCGCGGTATCAATTCCAGGCGGGAGCGTTTCGGCGACGACCTTATTCTCGGCCATCTGCTGGTTCTGCCCGCGGTCGCAAGCGGCAACCGCCAGACCTACCGCGGCAAGTCCAAGAACGCGTCCCCTGCTCACGCCTGGTCGGGCGTCCAGGCGCTATAGTCGCCGGTCGCCGCGGGACGCTGGCCGCTGGAGCGGATCGATCCCGCCGGACGCCACGCCTGGTCGCTGCCGGTGAGGTTGGGCTGCGGCGGAACCTCAAACGCCCGGCGCGGCGGAAGCGATTTGTCGGGCACCTCGTCGATCGTCCCGCGAAGCCAGGCATTCCATCCCGGCGGCACCCGGCTGCTGTCGTTGGCGCCGGCATATATCACCCACCGCCGGGCGGGATCCTTGCGATGCTTGAAATATACGTTGCCGGCCTCGTCGCGCCCCGCCTCCTCGCCGTTGCGGCGCGAGAAAAGCGAGGTGCCCCACGAGGCGCCGTTCCACCAGGTGAAGGCGTTTGCGAAAAGTCCCATGGCGAGCCGTTAGCGCCGATGCGCCGGACGATCAACGCTGCCAGTCGACCGTATCGCCGGGCCCGATGCCAAGCTCGGCCGAGCGCCCGCCGGCCAGTTCGAGTACTGCCTCGATCGTCCCGCCCGATCCCACCGGGTCGAGCGACAGCGGCACCGCATTGGCTGCGATCCGCAAAATCTTCCCGCCCGGCGCAATGAAGATCATGTCGAGCGGGATCAGGGTATCCTTCATCCAGAAGGCGACCGACTGCGGCGTCGCAAAAGGAAAGATCATCCCCCGGTCGGGTGCCAGCGTCGGGCGGTTCATCAGCCCGGTCTGCTGTTCCAGGCCACTGCGCGCCACCTCGACGATGAAGCGATTGTTCTTGCGCCGCGACTGGCCATCCGACCGGATCGTCAGCGGGATCTGCTCGAGCCCCGCGGGCGAGCGTTCAAGCGCCACCGGCGTCGCCGCTGGCTGGCACGCCGCCGGCACCGCGAGCAACGCGGCGAACAACAGTTTGAGGCTCAGGCGAGGCGCAGCTCGACCGCGGTCAGGCCCTTGCGGCCCTCCGCGATCCGCGCTTCCACACGGTCGTCCGGCTGAAGGTCTGCAAGCCCCGCCACACGCACCGTTTCCATGTGCACAAAGATGTCGGCGTCGGGCTGGCCGAGCCGGTTGACGAAGCCATAACCCTTCACTCGATTGAACCATTTCACCTCCACCGGCTCGAACGTGCCCGCGGCGTCCGCGAGCGCCTGGCGGTCGGCACGGTCTGCGGCTGGAATTACCGGTCGCGCCGGGATGGGCAAGGCCTCGCTGAGGTCGATCGAGATGATTCGCCGCGCCTGGAACCCGCGATCCTGATGCTCGGCGATACACTCGATCAACGCGCCTTCGGGCAGGCTGCGGCGGCCATGATCGCGGAGCACCGAGAAATGGACCAGCACGTCGCCTTCGCATTGCTCGCTGACGAGAAAGCCGAACCCGCGAGTCGCGTCGAACCATTTGATCCGCCCGCTGATTCGAATGCCGTCGCCATCGTCATGATCGACAGGATCGTCGGACCGCGGCTCGCCGTCCGTCACATGGTCTTCTTCGCCGTCTTCGCCGCCATCGCTCAGGATGGCGTGCGCGCCGGTGGAATCGCCAGCGGTCGGCGATTGGGCGGCGCTCGCCTTATTTTCTTCCATCTGACGCACGCCAATTACATACCATGTCGGGACCAATGGTTAAACCGTTGCAGAGCGAAACCGTAAATTGCCGCGCTGTCAGTTAGTTACGCTCCCGCATCAAAATCGGGAGGCAGGCTGAGCACGCTTCTGGCAAGCTCGAACGGGTGCCCGGCGCGGATCATTGCCGCCAGCGCCCGGTCCGAGTCCCGCCGGTCGGGCGGGGTCGCGGCGAACGGGCCGATCCGCTTGCGCCGGGCGAACCGCAGCGCCGCCTCGCTCGCCTCATCGCGAGCAAGATCGCGCGCCGCGGCGCCATCGGCTTCCTCGATCCCCGCCGCCCGAAGTGCCACCGCGACCCGCCTCTCGCCATAACCGCGCGCGCCGAGCGTCCGGGCCTTGGCCAAAGCATAAGCCGGGTCGTCAATGTAACCAGCCGCCGCCAGCCGCTCGACCACCGCCGCTATTGGCGCCTCGCGCTCCCCTTCCCAGCCGCGCTCGCCCAGCTTGCGCCGCAGATACTGGCCAAGCTTGGCGCGGCTGGTGGCAAAGCGCGCGACATAGGCCAGCGCTACTTCCTTCAACGCCGCTTCGTCGAGTGGCGGTCGGGGGCGGCGGGGCTGACGGGGCTGGCGGGCGCGCATATCGCCATGTTTGTGCCACACTCCCCCACCATCACGCAAAGCTAGATGGAGAGCGTCGGCACAGCCTCGGCGTAACCGAACAACAATCAAGGGACGTGGTTGAGCGCGATATTTCGACGATGACCAAGCTTTCCCCCAACGGCGCAACGCCCACCCTCGACGGCTTGGCCCGCCGCTTCGCAGATTTCGAGACGATCGGCGATGCGCTCGATTATGCCGCCACCGGCCGCCGCGGAATGAATTTCCACGATGCGCGCGGAACGCTGACCCGCGCTTATCCCTATGCCGAGCTTAGCGAGGAGGCGCTGGCCCACGCCCGCCGTTTCGTCACCCTCGGCCTTGCCCCCGGCGACCGGGTCGCGCTGATCGCCGAGACCGGGGCCGAATTCGCCGCCTGTTTTTTCGGCGCGATCTATGCCGGACTGTGGCCGGTGCCATTGCCCTTGCCGACCAGCTTCGGCGGGCGTGAGGCCTATGTCGCCCAATTGCTGGTGATGCTCGAAAGCAGCGACCCGCAGCTGTTCCTGTACCCGCCTGAACTTGCCGATTTCTCGGTCGATGCGGCTGGCCAGCGCGGGGTTGTCGCGCGCGACTGGGGCAGCCTCGCCGAGGTCGAGCAATCGGCCGCCGAGCTTCCCGCCAACCGCAGCGATTCGATCGCCTATCTGCAATATTCGTCGGGCTCGACCCGCTTCCCGCACGGGGTTGCGGTCAGTCACCGCGCCTTGCTCGACAATCTCCACGCCCACAGCATGGGGATTGAACTGACCGACAGCGACCGCTGCATCAGCTGGCTGCCATGGTATCACGACATGGGGCTGGTCGGCTGCATGCTCTCGCCGCTCGCCAATCAGGTCAGCGTCGATTTTCTCAAGACCGAGGATTTCGCCCGGCGCCCGCTCGCCTGGCTCGACCTCATCAGCCGTAACCCCGGCACCACCCTCAGTTACTCGCCGACCTTCGGCTACGACATCTGTTCGCGCCGGATGTCGTCGCAGACCCGCGCCGCCGACCGCTTCGATCTGTCGCGCTGGCGGATCGCGGGCAACGGCGCCGACATGATCCGTCCCGACGTGATGCAGGCGTTCGTCGACGAATTCGCCGACGCCGGCTTCAAACCGCAGGCATTCTGCCCGTCCTACGGCCTTGCCGAGGCGACATTGGCGGTATCGATCATGCCGCCGGGCGAAGGCATCCGGCTCGAACTGGTCGAGGAATCGGAGCTGTCGGGCGCCGGCACCCCGGCCCAGGAGCGCCCGCGCCGATACCGCGCGATCGTCAATTGCGGCAAACCCGTGATCGGCATGGAAGTCGAGATCCGCGGTTCCGACGGAAGCGTCATGCCCGAGCGGGGAATTGGCAAATTATACTGCCGCGGCTCGTCGTTGATGGATGGATATTTCCGCGATCCCGAATCGACCGCCGCCTGCCTCTCGGCCGATGGTTGGCTCGATACCGGCGACATGGGCTATCTGTCCGGCGGCTACGTCTTCATCGTCGGCCGAGCCAAGGACATGATCATCATCAACGGCCGCAACCACTGGCCGCAGGACATCGAATGGGCGGTCGAGCAATTGCCCGGCTTTAAGGCCGGCGACATCGCCGCCTTCGCCATCACCGGCCCGCTAGGCGAGGAAACCCCGGCGGTGCTGGTTCATTGCCGGGTCAGCGATCCCGAGGAGCGCGGCCGCCTGCGCGATGACATCCGCGAACGGGTCCGCGCGATCACCGGGATCACCCCCGTCGTCGAACTCGTCCCGCCCCGCACCCTGCCCCGAACCAGCTCGGGCAAATTGTCGCGAACCAAGGCGCGCAACTTGTACCTCTCGGGCGAGATCGTGCCATTTGACGTGGCGGCCTGAAGGTTGCTTGCGGACTCCGGTCCCCACGTCTATCTCGCGCCTCGGCCCTTCGACGGGCTCAGGACAGGCCTAGGGGTATAGCTCAGTTGGTAGAGCATCGGTCTCCAAAACCGAGGGTCGTGGGTTCGAGTCCCCCTGCCCCTGCCAGGTCCTGAGGCGCCGAGCGCAGCGCAAGCAGCGCGACGAGCCGCCGATGGCCGGCCAGCCTGCGCGAAGCGACAGGACTGACGTCATGGGATTTATTCCCATCCAAGCCGCCCAACCCGCCTTGCAAACCCATCGCCCGCTCGCTAAGTCGCTGCCCCATGCGGATATGGAAGCGATCGCTTCCCCTCCCCGGCCCGGTGGCCAGGGCGGGGGAAGGGGGCTATCCTCCAAACGTCCGGCAACGCGATTGAACAAGGCGAGACGTGATTGTGGCAAAAGTTACCCCCGGCGAATTCGTCAATCAGGTCAGGAATGAAGCCAGCAAGGTCGTCTGGCCGACCCGCAAGGAGACTGTCACGACTGGAATCATGGTCATGATCATGACTTCGTTGCTGGCGATATTCTTCCTCGGTGTCGACGCGTTCTTCTCGACCATCGTCAAATTCCTGCTCGGCCTGCTCGGCTAACAACAAGGCGCATCGACCATGTCCCGCTGGTACATCATCCACGCTTATTCCGGCTTCGAAAACAAGGTGAAGGACCAGATCCTCGCCGATGCGAAGCGCATGGGCCTGACCCAATTGGTCGAATCGGTCGAGGTCCCGACCGAGAAGATCACCGAGATCCGCCGCGGCAAGAAGGTCACTTCGGACCGCAAATTCTTCCCCGGCTACGTCCTCGCCAAGCTGGCGCTCAACGACGACGTCTATCATCTGGTCAAGAATACCCCGAAGGTGACCGGCTTCCTCGGCCCCAACGGCAAGCCGCAGGCGATCAGCGAAGCCGAAGCCGCGCGAATCCTCTCGACCCGCGAGGAAGCCGCCGCCGCGGCGCCCAAGCAAAAGGTCAAGGTCGACTACGAGATCGGCGACGCAGTGAAGGTGCTCGACGGCCCGTTCGCAAGCTTCAACGGATTGGTCGAGGAACTCGATTTCGACCGCAGCCGGGTCAAGGTCAGCGTCTCGATCTTCGGCCGAGCCACCCCGGTCGAGCTCGAGTTCGAGCAGGTCGAGCGGGTCAAATAAAGCCCGTTCGATTGTGCAGAAATGAAAGGCGGTCCTTCGGGGCCGCCTTTTTCGCATCGGGCTTCCATCTGCGGCACGCCGTGCCACATAAGGTATCGGGAGACACTGACATGGAATCGATCGCCGGCGACTTGAGGTTGATGACCCGTACCCCGCTCGAGCCGGAGCATGTCGCGGCGCTTCGCGACGCTGGCCGCGAGCGGGATTATGCAGCGGGCGAGATGGTCGCCGAAGCCGGATCGAAGATGGACCGCTTCGTCTATGTCGAAGATGGCGAGATCGAACTGGTCGATCCGTTCACCGGCAATCGCTACGTCCCGAGCACGGTTGGCCCGGGCCAGTTCATCGGCGACGTCGCCTTCCTCGCCGGCGGCAATTTCACCCTGCCGATGCGCGCCTCTACCCGCACTCGCGTAATCGAGGTCGAGCGCGAGACGATGCTCGGCCTGATGGCCAACATCCCCGAAATGTCGGACATCATCCTCACCGTTTACACTGCCCGGCGGCGGTTCCAGTTCGAGGAAGGCGACAGCTCGCTGGTGCTGATCGGCGCCGAGCAGGATGCCGCGGTGCAAGGAGTGGCGGTGTTCGCCAGCCGTAACCGGATCCCCTTCCAGTCGCTCGAGCTGGGCAGTGCCGATGCCGATGAGGCCGCGCGCGAGTGTCCACTTTCGCCACCTCGCACCCCCGCATCTGGGCGGTCGGCGATGTCCGCGCCGGATCGGTCAAGCGAGTGGCCTCGTCGGTCGGCGAAGGCTCAGTGGTGGTCTCGGCGATCTGGACCGCGCTCGATTCGAACAACGGCGAGGAGCGCAAGGCCGCTGACCAGCAGCAGGGAGCAGCGACATGAACGCTATCGACGCCTGGCACGCCTACGTTCGAACGCCCGACCCGCAGGTGCTGCACGACTTGCTCGATCCCGACGCAACGTTTGACAGCCCGATCGTCCACACCACCCAGCAAGGCCGGTCGATCACCGCTGCTTATCTCGGCGCCGCGACCTCGGTGCTCGGCGGGCCCGAGTTCCGCTACACTGGCGAGTGGCGCAATGAGGGCGGCGCGGTTATTGAGTTCGAGACGATCATCGAGGGCATCGCGATCAACGGCGTCGACATCATCCGGCTGACCGATGACGGCCAGCGGATCGCCTCGTTCAAGGTGATGGTGCGCCCGTTGCAGGCGGTCAATCTGGTCCACCGCCTGATGGGCGAGATGCTCGCCCGATCAGGCTAACCGAGCCCACAAAGCGCCAAGCTCAAGGTCGAGCGTGTCCGGCGTGAACGGGTCGAGGCCGGAGCCGGGATATAGGCAATATTCGCCGAATTTAAGCGCTCCGTCCTGGCAATAGAAATCGACCCTCAGGAAAGCTTCGTTCCCCGCCATCGCCTCGGCCGCCGCGAGCATTTCGGCCAGCTGGGGCGGCGCCTCGGCGTCGATCGGGTCGCGCGATAAGGGCGTCCAGTCGCGGTCGAACTGGGTCCAGCGATGGTTCCGCCCGCGGCCCCTGTGTAGCTGAACGAGTTCGGCACGGCCGCCGAACACATAGACCTTGTAATCGAGCGGCAGCTCGTCCCCGCCGATATAGGGTTCGACCAGCACCAGTCGCCGCGCCGCTCCATAATGCCATTCGTCGAGCCACCCGCCATAGGCCTTGCCCAGCCAGCGCGGCGCGGCGTCCCGCGCCCGGGGATAATCGGCGGCGCACCGCACCACCGCGAACTGCCCGCAGCCGTGATTGGCCTTGACGATGAACGGCATCGGCCAGGGCGCGATCTCGGGCAATCGCTCGCCGAGCCACAAGGTCGGGATCGTCTTTTCCTCGCCCAGCCGAGCTTCGGCCAACTGTTTGGAATGCGCCTTGTCGGTCAGCAAGGCGAGGCCGTGGCGCCGGTCGTTGAGCTTGCGCCATTGAACCCATTCGGTGAACCGGCGCGGCGCCGCAAGCTCTGGCCAGCGCCCGTGCCGCCAGCGATAGGTCAGCGCCACCCGCCACCGCGCCCACGGCGGTGCCGGAAGCGCGAGCTGCAGCGGCTGTGCAAGCGCGATGCTGTTCAACTGATTTCCCACTCGATCGGCTTGAACGAACCGCCGTTCGACTGCAGCGCCGAGCAAGCGGTCAGCCCGATGACGAGGTCCATCTTCGCCTCGAAGACGATCCGCTCGCCCGCCTTGCTCAGCGGCGGAAGCACCTTGATCTCGCCGGTTTCCCCATCGACCGGGACGTTCATGAAGCAATTGAACGCGGTCGGGATCATGTCCTCGTTCACGCCATACGGTGCCAGCGCCGCGGCAAGGTTGCCGAAGCAGCCGCGGTGCGGGTCGGTATCGCCATAGATAATCCGGAACATCTCCTTGCTGCACGGGGTAAGCAGGAAATCGTGT
The DNA here is from genome assembly GCA_038244345.1 of Sphingomonadales bacterium. Classification (GTDB taxonomy): domain Bacteria; phylum Pseudomonadota; class Alphaproteobacteria; order Sphingomonadales; family Sphingomonadaceae; genus Sphingomicrobium. The sequence continues at coordinate 20,380 of JBBRTO010000014.1, forward strand.
CGCCCGACCTCATCCTCGACGATGTCGAGCAACACGTTCGAGCGGTTGGAATAAAGCGGGTCGCCCGTGGTGAGGTAAATCCGACTGGCGTAATCGATCGTCCGCCCGGCGCTCAGTGCCTCGCCGACGTCGGCGCGGTTGAAGGCGAGGAGGTCGGCGACCTGCCCGCCCTCGGGGTCGATCACCGCCAGCCGCTGGCCGGCGTCAAGCGTGAAGGCGACCCCGCTGCGGGGCGCGATTTCATGCCGCATCGGCTGCATCCGTGCGGCCGCTGAACGGGCATTTCCAGGCGTCGGGCACCGCTCGACCGCTATATTGCCGAGCAGCGCTCTTGCTGCCGTGCGTGGCGAGCATCGGATTGATCGACCCGGCGAGCTTCAGATCGCGCTCGAGGATCGTTCCGCGCAACTTGTCGTAGCGCCCTTCGGCGCGAAGTCGCTCGAACTGGTCGTGCAGGTTGAACACCATCGCCGGCACCTCGAACCGCCGCGCCGGGCGGCTCGAATGCGGATGAAGCCCGACGACGAAGAACGCCTCGCCGCCGAAGCTTACCGCGAAATGCGGATCGTCGGGGTCGTGCGCGACACGCGGGTCGGCGGGCTGGCCGAGCCACTGGTCCTTGTCGCTCAACGATTGCAACCGCGCCCATAACTGGCGCTCGAATTGTTCTTCGCCGGACGGTGCGCCGGTTTCGAACAACACGACCAGCGACTGGAAAGGGATCGGGTCGGCGCGGTAGGATTTGGCAATGTCGAGCAGGCCGGGCATGATCCGCAAATCATCCCAGCCCGAGCCGAAATCGCGCGCCACGACGAACCTGATGCCCTCGCGATTGAGCGCCGCCTTGGCCCCAACGCAGGGGAATTCGGGCATTTCGATAAAGGCGGTGAAGCGGTCGGCTAGCGGGTGCGACCGATCTTGGGGAACACTGAGCATTTCGGGACAACGAGGCGGGGCGGATTGGGTTGCATTGACGAACCTGTTTCACCCGCTTGCGCGAGCCGCGTAAGCTTCCTAGCGCTTGATGCCGAGGAGAATTAGCCCTTTGAATAACGACCGCCGTTCATTTTGGCTGTTCCTGCTGATCGCAGCGCTGCCCTTTTTCCTGTTCATGTCGTTCCGCTACGCGTTCGATGCGCAAAACGGGCGGCAGGCGCTCGAGCGGCAGGCGTTCACCGACGCGCAATTGATCATCGCTCGAACCGATGGCGTGCTCGGCGAGGCGTTGGCGGTGAGCAAGACGTTCGCCGCCGATCAATCGATCCGCTCGGGCGATGCGCGAAGCGCGATCGGCCAGATCCGCGAATTGCTTGCGTCGAGTGCACAATTCTCCGGAGCGGCGCTTGACGACAATCTGTCGCGGCAGCGATTGCTTGCCGAGGCTGAAGCGACGGCAGTTGCGGGGCCGTTCCTCGAGCCCGGCAATTTTCGGGTTACGATGGTCAAGGGACCCACCTGCGCCTGCGTGGTGGTCAGCCGCGGACTGATCAACCGGGCCGGGAAGGCGCAGACGCTCCACCTGTTCCTGCCCAACCGAACCTTCCTTCGTCTCCTGCCGGTCGCTCGCGAGCAATATGAAGTCAGTGCGATCGCCGACCGCGGCGGGCGGTTCATCGCCCGCTCGCTCGAGGATGTGGAGCGGTTTGATACCAAGGGCTCGGTCTATCTCCAGCGCGCCTCGGCGTCGCCCCAGCACCAGGGCGCCTACACCGGCATCACCCTTGAAGGCGTCAGCAATTACACAACCTACGCCCGCTCTGACCTGACCGGCTGGTCGGCACATGTGGCGTTGAAGGCGGACCGAATCAATGATCCGATCTTCGCCTTCCGGATCGCGATCGGAATTGCGGTGTTGCTCAGCGGGCTGCTCGCCTTGTTGCTCTATCTCGTCGCCCGCCGTCAGATCGAGGACACGCGCATCCTCACCCGCCGGATCCAGGAAGCGCAGAAGCTAGAGGCATTGGGCCAGTTGACTGGCGGCATGGCGCACGACTTCAACAATTTGCTGACCCCGATCGTCGGCGCGCTCGACCGCCTCGCCAGCTCGCCCAATCTCGATGCTCGGGAAATGCGTTTCGCCAAGGGCGCGCTGGAAAGCGCGGAGCGCGCCGCGACCCTGACCTCGCAACTATTGAGCTTCAGCCGCCGCCAAAAGCTCGAGATTGCGGTGGTCGACATCCCCGGCGTGCTCCAGGATATCTGCCAACTGGCCAGCCAGTCGCTCGAGAGTCGCCACGAGCTGAATTGCGCGGCGGAGCCCGGCACCCCGGCAATCTCGACCGACAAGGTGCAGTTCGAGCTGGCCATCCTCAACCTGATCCTCAATGCCCGCGATTCGATGCCGGCCGGCGGAAAGGTCGAAGTCCGCGCCGCGCCGATCGAAGTGCGAGGCAGCAAATGCGTCGCCGTGTCGGTCAGCGATCACGGAACGGGAATGGACGAAGCGACATTGCGCCGCGCGAAGGAGCCGTTCTTCACCACCAAGCCGCAGGGCTCCGGCACTGGGCTTGGCCTGCCGCAAGTGACCGAAGTCGCGCGCCAGTCGGGTGGCCATGTCGAGATCGACAGTACGCCAGGCGAAGGAACGACGGTGCGCATGATCCTGCCGGCCGCAACTACGGCGGCAAGCGCGGGTGCTCCCAGTGCCGGCCGCGGTGGCGAACTGCCCGGCGCGTTGAAGTTGCTGATCGTCGATGACAATGCCGACGTTCGCGAGACACTGGTGCAAATGGTCGAATTCGACGGCCACCGCGTCGAATCGGTCGCCGACGGGCGGACCGCCCTGGCCGCATTGGCGAACCGCAAACCCGACATGCTGCTGGTCGATTTCGCGATGCCCGGGCTGAACGGCGCCGAATTGATCGCCAAGGCGCACGAAATCCATCCCGATCTGCCGTGCCTACTGATCACCGGTTACTGGGACAGCGAATCGCTCGCCAGCTCGGGGGTCAGCTGCCCGATCCTGCGCAAGCCGTTCACGCACAACGCCCTGCGCGACGCGATGGTGGCGGCGCTGGGGAAGTAAGCGGGGGTCGCGCGCGCCGCCCCGCCCCCTTTCCTTTTTGGCGATACTCGGTTAGGGGGCGCGGCTTCCACACAGCATGGCTGAGGGAAACCATTGCGGGAGACAGCTTGCTGTCGTCTGGACCGCTAAACTTGAACGGGCTCCACGCCCTCTACAGAGTGAGAGACATGGCCAAGAAGATTACCGGATATATCAAGCTGCAGGTGCCCGCGGGCGCTGCCAACCCGTCGCCCCCGATCGGGCCGGCGCTGGGTCAGCGCGGGGTCAACATCATGGAATTCTGCAAGGCGTTCAACGCCGCCACGCAGGACATGGAAAAGGCGATGCCGATCCCGACCGTGATCACGGTCTACGCCGACCGCAGCTTCTCGTTCACCACCAAGACCCCGCCGGCGAGCTTCCTCATCAAGAAGGCCGCCAGGCTCAAGTCGGGCTCGGCCGAGCCGGGCAAGATCAGCGCCGGCAACATCAAGCGCTCGCAGCTCGCCGAGATCGCCGAGATGAAGATGAAGGACCTCAATGCCAATGACATCGAGGCCGCGACCAGGATCATCGAAGGCTCCGCTCGCGCGATGGGCCTCCAGGTAGTGGAGGGTTAAGACCATGGCCAAGGAAACCAAGAAATTGAAGGCCAGCGCCGGCAAGGTCGATTCCAACAAGAATTACGGAGTCGAAGAAGCGATCAGCCTGGTCAAGAGCCTGGCCACCGCCAAGTTCGACGAAACCGTCGAAGTCGCGCTCAACCTGGGTGTCGATCCGCGTCACGCCGACCAGATGGTCCGCGGCGTAGTCAATCTGCCCAAGGGCACCGGCAAGGACGTCCGCGTCGCGGTGTTCGCGCGCGGCGACAAGGCCGATGAGGCGACCAAGGCCGGTGCCGAAGTGGTTGGCGCCGAAGATCTGATGGAAGCCATCCAGGGCGGCCGTTCGGACTTCGACCGGGTCATCGCCACCCCCGACATGATGGGCATCGTCGGCCGTCTCGGCAAGGTGCTCGGCCCCAAGGGGATGATGCCCAACCCGAAGCTCGGAACGGTCACCCCCAACGTTGGCGAAGCGGTTCGCCTCGCCAAGGCCGGCCAGGTCGAGTTCCGCGTCGAGAAAGCCGGGATCATCCATGCTGGAATCGGCAAGGCGAGCTTCCCCGAGGCCGATCTGAAGGCCAATTTCGACGCCTTCCTCGATGCCATCGTCAAGGCCAAGCCGTCGGGCGCCAAAGGCAAATATGTCCAGAAGGTTGCGCTTAGCTCGAGCATGGGCCCGGGCGTCCGGCTCGACACGGCGGAGATTGCCGGAGTCTAGGAATCGAGGGGTCGGCCGGTCACGTCCGGCCCCTTTTTCATTGCTCCGGCCACCGCGCTCCGTTTAGGCTCGCGCCATGGAAATCGAGGGTGACTATCAGCGCGACGGTTATGCGCTCGTTCGCGAAATGGTGCCGCGGGGTGTCGCCCGGGCGCTGATGGCGCGATTGAAGGCAGACATGTCGCGGGGGGCGATTTCGAGCGAGCAGCTGGAGCCGACACCGATCCTCAACCGTCCGGCGTTCGAGATTTACGGCAACGCCTATCCCGCCATGCAGACTTTTCTCTGGGCGCTGACCCCGGCAATGGAGGCGGTCACCGGCCAGCGGCTGATCCCGACCTACGATTATTTCCGAATCTATCGCGAAGGCGACATCTGCCGGGTCCACCGTGATCGCGCAGCGTGCGAGCATAGCCTGTCGCTGACCCTCGATTACAGCGACGACGTGCCGTGGCCGCTCGAAGTCGGGAGTCATGGCGACGACGGCCCGCAGAATCTGTTCACTGACGATTTCGGCTCCGAGCCGAGCGCCGCTTTGGCGATGGCGGTCGGCGATGCGGTGGCCTATCGCGGGGTCGATCATCGCCATGGGCGGACGATCCCCAACCCCAATGCCTGGTCGGCGCACCTCTTCCTCCACTGGGTCGACCCAGACGGACCGTTCGCCGACCAGGCGTTCGACGGCGCGGGCGAACCCAAGCCGGTCAATTTCAGTTTCGCCGAAACTCCGGTGCGCGGGTGAGCGGCAAGTCGATCCTGAGCTGGCAGGAATATGAAGCGGCGCTCGAGCCGCTGACCAAGGAGTTGAGCGACGCGGCGCGGTGGATCCAGGAAACCGGGCAGCGCGTGGTGATCCTGTTCGAGGGTCGCGATACCGCCGGCAAGGGCGGGTCGATCGACATGTTCGCACGCAACCTCAACCCGCGCCAGTGCAAGGTGGTCGCGCTTTCGGCCCCGTCGAAGCGCGAGCAGGGACAATGGTATTTGCAGCGTTATGCCGAGCATTTCCCGTCAAAAGGCGAGATCACCTTGTTCGACCGCAGCTGGTATAACCGCGCCGGGGTCGAGAAAGTGATGGGCTATTGCAGCGAGGATCAGGCCGACGCCTTCCTGCGCGCGACACCCGAATTCGAGCGGCATCTGGTCGAGGACGGGATGCTGTTGTTCAAATATTGGCTGTGCGTCGATCAGGACAATCAGGAGGAAAGGTTCACCAACCGCCTCAACAACCCGCGGCGGAGGTGGAAATTGTCGCCGATCGATATCGAGTCGCGCACCCGCTACGACGCTTATACCGAAGCGCGCGAGAAGATGCTTGCCGCGACCCATAAGGATTGGGCGCCGTGGACGCTGGTCGATTTCAACGACCAGTCGGTCGGCCGGCTGACCTTGCTCCGCGACTTGCTCGACCGGTTGCCCGACACTGAGCTTCCGACGCCCGACATCGACTGGCCCGAGCTGGCCAACGAGCCGCGGCGCGAGCAATATGACGTGCTCCAGCCGATCGCCAATTACCCGGTGGCGCCGATCGACTGATCGAGCCACTTGCGCAAGCGCAAGATTCGCCTAGCCTTCGTTCATCACGCATTCGTTGGAGGGGCAGGCCATGCGAGCGACCAGGCTGATTACGCAGCTGATCATTTATTATCTCGTCATCGTCGGCGGCGTGTGGCTGGTGCTGAACGCAGCGCCCGACATCCGCCACTACATGCCGATCGGCGGGGCCGAGCATCTGATCACCGACGCAAGCAAATCGAACACGTTGAAGGCCGCGGCCGTGGCATCGCAAGTTCGAAGTTTGGGCGAAAGCCTGGGCTGGATGACGGTCGCGATCCTCGGCGCCTTGCTCACCGCTTTGCCGGTGAGCTGGGTCTATATGGCGACCCGCACCTCCGAAGAATATGACCAGTCGCTGATCAGCTCGATCCTGATCCTTCCGGTGGTCGTGACCTCGATCGTGGTGGTGGTTCAGGGCAGCCTGGCGCTGGCCTTCGCGCTTGGCGGGATCGCCGGGGCGGTGCGATTCAAGAACAGCCTCAAAAGCTCGGGCGATGCGCTGTACATCCTGCTGTCGGTCGGGATCGGCCTCTCATCAGGGATCGGCGCGGTCGAGCTGGCCTTCGTGATGAGCTTGGCGTTCAACATCTGCTTCGTCACTCTGTGGATCACCGAATATGGCGAGCGCGAGGGGATGAAGCGCTATATGACCGACTTCGACCCGTTGAAGGGACCGACCAGCGTTCCTGTCGGCGGACCGCCGACCGCGGCCGAGGCCGTGCCTGACGTCAACCCACCACCGGTTGGCTAAAGGCAGGTCTTGAGCAATTTGGCCTCGGAGCCGGCGTCGGTGGCGATGTCAGCGAAGAAGCCACCGAGGTAATTGCTCGCTTTTTTCTCCATCTTGGGATCGAGCCCGGGGATGGTCGCGTAGTTCGCCATTAGCTGGCCTTGCATCGAGCGGAGCCGGGCGATTTCGATGCGTGCTTCGGCATTGTGGCGGCAGAAACCGCGGTAGCGCCGCTGACGGACGCTGCTGACGTTGATCGCATCAGGAGCGACTGCATAAGGCGTGTCGACCAGCCCGGAGAAATCCCAGTCATAGGGCACCGGGTAAAGCGTCGCCGACGCCGCCGCCTCGGGTCCGATCAACGGCGAATTGTGGCAGCACGCATCACCCGCCGGGCCGGCCTGCATCGCCCAGTCGAGGTTGCCGACCATATATTCGAACAGCCCGACGCGGGCCGCGTCGGGCCGACTCAGTTGCGACACCGGGATCCGCTCGCCGACCTTGGCCTCGCGCATCCCATTGCGGCGGCCGACATCGTCGATCTCCTCAAGGAAAAAGCCGATCCGCGAGATGATCGGCGTCCCGGAATCGGTGACGTAATCGACCTGGGCGAGGCGGGCACGGAAGCTCATCGGGGTCAGCTGGTTGTACAGTTTGTAGGTGCCATATTCGAGCATCAGGTAATTCTGGAAGGCTTCCGCCGAGCGGCAGTGGGTGACCAGTTTGAGTTTGCGCTGACCGGCAAACAAGGAGCCGGCGGGCGGCGGCTGGTTGAACACCACGCGCAACGGCGGGAACTGGCAGACGTCGCGCTGGCGGCGGGTAATCCCGCGCAGCGCGAGCTGGACCGGAAGTACATCCTGCGTTCCGTTGACCCCGATCGTCGCCTGTGCGGTCGATCGCGAGTCAGGGCCGCCGCGCGACAGCACGTCGACCGGCCCGCGGATGGTGATGTGGATCACCTCATCCGACGCGAACAACGGCTTCGCCGCCTCGGGCGCCGCGGCTCGGAGCGGTGCGGCGGCAAGGGCCAGCGCCGCCAATGCAAATCTCAACGCCGTTCTCATTGGACGCTCCTGGTTGCTGCGTGGGGAATGAGCTTGTCGCCGAGGATCTCGAGCCAACCGAGTGCCCCATGATAGTAACGCGAGATCCCGGTATCGATCTGGATCAGCGTTCCGTTGTGGAGGATCCCGATTCCCTGGAGCCGCGGGGTGTGGGCAATTACCAGCCGCTTGACCCCCTGCCCCTTGAGCGCCGCTGCAAGTTCATTGTCGATTGTCGGGCGACCGGCGGCGGGGATTCCGTCGTCGCCGCCGCGCAATACCAGCCCGCGGTACCACAACGGCCCCATCTGATCGTTGATGATCGCTTCCTCATCCGCATCGCCGGCCTGGATCGCGACCCGCGCCCGGCGGTTGATCTCATCCAGCGGGACCAGTGCATATTTGGCGCTGATCCCGCCGTGGACGAACAAAGTGTCACCGACCTTGGCCACCGCCTGAAGCGTTGCGACCCAGCGCCCGAGCTCGCCCGACGGTGCCCAGGCGCTGTCATGCTCGACCTTGCCCAGCGGCGTGTCGGTCATCCACATCGCCCGGATCGCCTTGGGGCTGAGCGAGGCATCCTTAACATGGTAATAATCAATGATCGCCTTGCTGTTCGCTGCAAAAGCGAGATCGCGCCGTGCCTTGCTCTGGCGGTCGGCGAAGGCGGCATATTCGCCCGGCGTGACGTAGCGCAGGTCGCCGACCACCTGCATCGCCTCGTGATTTCCCATCAGCACGATCACGCGCCCGCCGGCGCGCTTGGCCTCGCCGTCGAGCTGCTGCAAGTGGCGGATGATCTTGAGGCTGTCGGCGCCGCGATCGACCATGTCGCCGGTCTGGACGAGGATCGTCTTGCCCCCCGCCCAATGATTGGCCGGATCGATCAGCTTAGCATCGCGCGCAATGTCGATCCACGCCGAGAAATCGCCATGCAGATCGCCTACCGCGACGAGGCGCGAAGGCGGGGCCTGCGCGGCCAGTGGCATCGCGAACAGCAACATCACAACCATCGATAACAAGCGACGGATCATCCACCCGGCTCCCCGCGATCAAGGCCGGATGGAGGCCCGCCGTGCCCACTTTGTCAAGCATCGCCGCATCGCGGGTTGAATCGCCCCGCATTTTCGGTATAGGTCCACTTCGCACATCGGCTTGCCGGTGCGCACTCGTCCGAGACAGTCGCTGAGGGTTTCCTTCTTAATTTGCGGCCTAGACGGGGAACGGAATCAAGCGGGCCGCGCTCACCAGCGCCTCTCCGCCGTGCGTTGCCTAAGCAGCGCCATCGATCCAGCCCCCCGGACAACTTGGGACAATCGCTTGCGGTTGGGCCCGCCCATTGGTCGGATGGTCCGGCCAGTGGAATGGTTAGGAGTATGGCATGGATCGTTCGCAAAAGGCCGATCTGGTTACCGAGCTCAAGAACGTCTTTTCCGAGACCAGCGTGGTGGTTGTCACCCGCAATCTCGGCCTGACGGTGGCCCAGTCCACCGACTTGCGTCTGAAGATGCGCGACGCCGGTGCCCAGTTCAAGGTCGCGAAGAACCGCCTTGCCCTGATCGCGCTCGAGGGTTCGAAGTATAGCCCGATCGGCGACCTGCTGTCAGGTCCGACCGCTCTGGCCACTTCGATCGACCCCGTTGCGGCCGCCAAGGTCGCAGTGGACTTCGCCAAGACCACCGACCGATTCGAAATCGTCGGCGGTGCGATGGGCGAAACCCTTCTCGACGTGAACGGGATCAAGGCACTCGCTGCGCTTCCCTCGCTCGACCAACTGCGTGCAACGATCATCGGCCTCGTCCAGGCGCCGGCGACCAAGATTGCCCGTACCGTCAGCGAACCAGGAGCTCAGCTTGCACGGGTCTTCGGGGCTTATGCGGCCAAGGCTGCTTAATTCTTTCAATTTTAACGCAACGCACTGGGCCGATTGGCCCGCACACAGGAGCATGAAATGGCTGACATCACCAAGCTGGTCGACCAGCTTTCCGAACTGACCGTCCTCGAGGCCGCTGACCTCGCCAAGGCGCTGGAAGAGAAATGGGGCGTTTCGGCCGCCGCTGCCGTCGCCGCGGCGCCAGCCGCTGCCGCCGCTGGCCCCGCCGCTGAAGAGCAGACCGAATTCGACGTGATCCTCACCGGCGACGGTGGCAAGAAGATCAACGTCATCAAGGAAGTCCGCGCTCTGACCGGCCTCGGCCTCGGCGAAGCCAAGACCCTCGTTGAATCCGCCCCCAAGGCGATCAAGGAAGGCGTCAACAAGGAAGAAGCCGAGAAGATCAAGAAGCAGATCGAAGAAGCCGGCGGCACCGTCGAGCTCAA
>JBBRTO010000015.1:0-29615 GCA_038244345.1 Sphingomonadales bacterium
ATCAATCGCCAATGCCGAAGCGCCGCTTCCAACATACGGCGCCGACGCCAGCGTCAGTACGTCGCCGGTGACGCCGTCCTGAAGCCGGATCGTCCCAGCATTGTTGAAAGTCGTCTGACCGGTGATGGTCGTCGCACCTTCATCGGCAATGACGATGCCGCCGGCATTATTGGTGAACACCACAGCAGGCACGGCGAACGTCCCCGCCGCCAGAGCCAGCGTTCCGCTGTTGTTGAACGCAGTGATGCCGAGGATGGAGGCATTGCCGCTGGTGTCGATGATCCCGGTCGATCCGTTGGTGAACGGCGTGCCCGACAGGGTCAGCGTGTTGGCGTTGAGGTTGATCCGACCGTTCTGGGTGAACGTCTCGAGACCGGTCAGGGTAGTCGCTCCGAGGATGTTAATCGTCCCCGCCGCATTGTTCGTCAGCACGTCGGCGCCGATGCCGAAGTCGGTCGTCCCCTGGGTGTTGATCGTGCCCGAGTTGGCCACGGCATCAGCACCAGTGCCCAACGTCAGTCGACCGTTGAACGTGGATCCGGCCAGGTTGTTGACCGTGGTCGCGCCGGCAGCAGCGCCGTTGACCGCAAGACCGGTCGACGCACCGCCGATGATCCCGCTGTTGTTGATCGTCGCCGTGCCGGTGTTGACCAGCAAGATCGCCTGCGTTCCGCCGGTGACGTTACCGGTCGTGCCGACATTGATGGTGCGGCCGCCGGCACTCGACGAGACGATGCCCGACCCAGTCGTACCCGTGGTCACGCCGTTGGCGTTGACGATCTGCATGGCGGGCGCGACGCCCGACGACACGGCGTTGATGCCGGTCGTTCCGCCGGACACTGCACCCAGCGTTCCGGTGATCGCGCCCGTCGACGCAAACAGCTCTGCACCATCGGCGCCGGTGTTGCTGATCGGCCCGGTATAGTTGACGTTGACCGCGCCAGTGCCTGCATTGCTGGCGTAAATACCGGTGGGTCCCGACGTGAAGACAGCACCCGTTCCGTTCAACGTGACGTTGGCGGTCGATGCGACGTTGGTGATCAGCGATCCGACACCGACATTCAGGAGACGATCCGTGGCTGTTCCGACCGCGCCGTTGTTGGTCGTGCTGACCGCGCCTAGACCATCCGTGCGGCCGTAGGCGCCGAAGTCGAGCGGGTTCAGCGCGCCAAGGCTGCCGACAGTCGACGCGTTGAGGACGGTAACCGTCCCGGTGTTCGCCGCCGTCCCGATCGATGCATAAACGCCGACAAAGTCCGCGCGAACGGTCGTGCCAGCAAGCGTCGTCAGCGATAGATTGCCGCCCGTCGCCAGGCTACCATTGGCGAAGATGCCGTTGCCGCCAACCGCCGAAGTGACGTTTCCGCCGACCGTCGCAGTGAGGTTTCCCGTTCCGGTCATGCCGAACTCGAGGCCATTTCCGGCAGTGCTGAGGTTGGATACGCTGCCCGCACCCGTATAAACGACGTTGGTCGCGCCAGCGGCATTGATGTCGAACGCAGCCGAACCGCCTGCCGAAGCCGGGATGCCGGGCGAGTCGGTGACCGAACCGTTATTGGTAACTGTCAGGGTGTTGGCGCCCGAAGCGGAAGGAGAAGCCGCGAGGCCGAACGTCGTGACCGCGCCGTTGACGATGAGCGTCGCGTTGCCCGTTGCAGTGCTGTACAGGCCGTTACGATCGACCGCGCCGTTGCCGGTCGAGTCGGTCGTCGCCGTCGTCGCGCACGTCCGCGTGTCATTCGGGTTGGTGACCGTTGACATGACGCACTGTGCCGATGCCGGCTGAGCGATCGCCAGCATGCCGAGGCCGAGGGCGGCTCCGCCAAGCAAACGGGATTTCGGGGTTAAACGGTTCATCACACACTCCCTGTTTTAATCTTATATTCGCGAAAAAAATCGCATTCAAAAATTTCGACCAAGCCAAACAATTCTAGAGCGATCGACAATCCATGACAATAGCATCGTTCTTTTCTGGAACATTGCATTTACATCACACGAAATCGCGCATCGCTGGAGTCTTGAGCAAGTCGCCAGGGAACGAGAGCGGCGAGGCAAGGTTCCATGGTCGATCACTTTACGTATGACTGTTGCAGGGTTGTCGCAGTTTCATTTGAAGACCGAAACGATTGCACCAATTCGGACGAGTCTCAGTCGAGCTGCTCGTTGCCGCCGATTCCGTAAATCGCGTCCTGTGCGATCCAGCCGCCGCGCTGGCCGATTGCGATGCGGCACAAGCTTCGGTCGCAATGCTCGATCCGACCGACGACCCCGGACTCGGCGAGAAAGGCGACGCGGCTCGCTGGATCGCGCTTCTCGCGGATCGGGCGCGGCTGGCCCGGCTTGACGATCGCGGTTCGGCGGTCGCTGAGCAGGGTCACCAGCATCCAGCCGCGGACGCCCTCGGGATCCTCGATCAGCCGCCAGTTGGAATATAGCTTGACCACCCGCACCGGCAAATCGCGGCGCTGGTACAGCCAGGTGCCCGGATAATTGCGCCCCGGGCCGGTGCGGATCATGGCCTTGCCGCTGGCGATCGACGCCCAGTACGGCGGGTTTTTGTCCTGCGCAGTGGCGACGGTCGCGAGGCAGATCAGCCCGACCGCGACGAGCCCTCTCCTCACGCCCCGGTCCGGATCCGGTCGACCAATTGCTTCACCGTCGGAACGAAGCCGTTGGAATAGAAGGGGTCGGTCTTGAAGCGGAAGGCGGCATGCCCGGCGAACATCAGATTCTGTTCGACCGGCCCGCCGTGGGCGATGTCCTGCAACGTCTTCTGGATGCAGAAGCTGCGCGGATCGGCCAGCCGCCCGGTGCTGTTCTTCTCATTGTCGGCCCAGCTCGAGAAAGCGCATTGGCTGAGGCAGCCCATGCAGTCGGCCTGGTCCTTGCGGATGATCTTCTCGTCTTCCGGTGTGACGAACACCAACGTGTCGTCGGGGGTCTTGAGCGCGTTGGTGAAGCCGGCGCCAAACCATTCGCGCGCGTGTTGCAGATCGCCCTTGGTCACCCAGTAATTCTTCTTGGTGCCGATGCCGACGTCGAGCTCGAAGGCGTGCTCGCCGATCGCTTCCTTGGTGAAGGCGATCTGGCGCTCGCTGCGCGCCTCAAGCCAGCGGAGGAACGGGTTTCGAACCGCCGAGGAATAGAAGCCCGTCGGCGAGAATTTGTGGAGCAATATATCGCCTTCATCGAGCGTCATCAGCCGCGCCTTCCAGTCGGGCGGGATCGGGCTTTCCTGGGTCAGCAGCGGCCGGGTGCCGAACTGGAAGATGATCTGCCCGAGTTCGGGATTGTCGATCCAGTCGTTCCATTCGTCGAGCCGCCACACGCCCCCGGCCATGACGATCGGAACGCTGTCGGCGATCCCGCCTTCGCGCATCGTCTCGCGCAATTCCTTGACCCGGGGATAAGGATCCTGTGGCTTTCGCGGATCCTCGGCATTGCTCAGGCCATTGTGTCCGCCCGCTAGCCACGGATCCTCGTAGACCACCGCCGAAAGCCATTCGGCCGCCTTGTGATAGGCCCGTTTCCACAAGGCGCGGAAGGCTCGGCCCGAGGAAATGATCGGCAGATAGGTGACGCCGTGATGCGCCGCGATCTCGCTTAACTTGTAGGGCATTCCAGCACCGCAGGTGACCCCCGCAACCAATCCCTTGGTGCGTTCGAGCACGCCTTCGAGTACGCGCTGAGCACCGCCCATTTCCCACAGCACGTTGATGTTGATCGCGCCCTTGCCGCTGGCGATGTCATGCGCTTTCTTGACCTGCGCAACCGCTCCGTCGATCGCATATTGGACGAGCTCCTCGTGCCGCTCGCGGCGGGTCAGCGCCTTGTAGATCTGGGGGATGATCCGGCCTTCGGGGTCATAGCTGTCGGCGTTGACCGCACTGACGGTGCCGATGCCCCCGGCCGCAGCCCATGCGCCCGAGCTGGCATGGTTGGTGGCGCTGACGCCCTTGCCGCCTTCAACCAGCGGCCAAACTTCGCGGCCGCCGTACAGGATCGGCTTCAAGCCCTTGAACAACGTCATCTCCTTGAGTTCGAGGCGCCCCTATAGGCCTTCTCGCCGCTTTTGCCCGCAAAAAAACAGGCGGGGCCGGACCCTTGTCCGACCCCACCATCAGGCTTGTTCAAGCTGCTCGATCAGCAGCTTCGAGCGACCTGCCGTCCGGCCAGCGCGCCGAGCGCACCGCCGATGATCGCACCGGTCGTCCCGTTGTTGCGGCGATAGCTGTAGCGATTGCCCGAACGGGTCACTTCCCGGCCGATCAAGGCGCCCGCCGCGCCGCCGACGATCAGGCCGGTGGTGCCGCTGCCGCAATGATGGCGGCGGCCATAATAGCGCGAGTTATTGCGCTGGCCGTAATAGTTCTGGTCATATCCCTGGTTGTAATAACCCTGGTTATAACTCTGGCCGTAATAACCCTGGTTATAACTCTGGCCGTAATAGCCCTGGTTAGAATAGCCCTGGTTATACCCCTGGCCGTAGTAACGCGAACCATAAGACGGCTGGGCGTAGCCGCTGCCGTAGTAGCGCGACCCGTAATAAGGTTGGGTGTAGCCGCCGTAGCCGTTGCCGTAGCTATTCCCGTAATAGGGGCTGCCGACGCTGGTATAGACTGAAAATCGGCCATAGTGATGCTTGGCTTCGGCGGCGGACGGCGCCAGGACCATGGACGCAGCGCTTGCTGCAAGGGCGAGTTGCTTGATCATCGAAAAACTCCTCGATCGATTATGAGCCGGAAACAACGCAAACTCTTCACGACCGATCCTACGCCCCCAGCCTGACGCTCAAATGAACGTCATGACGTCAGTTGTTCAGGATGTAATCCAGCCCGATATCGACCGCCGGGGCCGATTGGGTAATCCGGCCAACCGAGATGTACGTCACCCCCGTCCCGGCGATCCCGCGGATGGTATCGATCCGGACCCCCCCCGATGCTTCCAGCGGCACCCGGCTGGCAACCAGTGCGACCGCGGCGCGCAATTCGTCATTGGTCATATTATCGAGCAGCAGCCGGTCCGCCCCAGCGCCAAGCGCCGGTTCGACCTGCTCGATCCGATCGACCTCGACCTGGATCTGGAGCCCGGTGTTGGCGGCGACCGCGGCGCGCACCGCGGCTTCGACCGATCCTGCGACCCCGACATGATTGTCCTTGATCAGCAGCCCGTCATCCATCCGCATCCGGTGGTTCTCGGCCCCGCCCATCCGCGCCGCATATTTCTCGAGCAGTCGAAGCCCGGGGATGGTCTTTCGCGTATCGAGCAGGATCGCTCCAGTGCCCTCGATCGCGTCGACATAGGTGCGCGTCAACGTCGCAATTCCCGACAGATGCTGCAACGTGTTGAGCGCCGATCGTTCGGCAGCGAGCATCGCCCGCGCATTCCCGTCCAGCCGGATCAGCACCGTCCCCGCCTCGACCCGGTCGCCGTCAGCGACGAGCTTGGTAATCCGCACTTCGCGGTCGAGCGCCTTGAAGAAAGCAATCGCGATATCGAGCCCGGCGACGACGATCGGCTCGCGGCAGTTCATCGTCGCGGTGAAGCGCGCGTCGGCGGCGATGGTCGCACGGCTGGTGACATCCCCGCCCGAGCCCATATCCTCGGCCAGCACTCGGCGGACGAATTCGTTCAGATCGAACTGCGGTAAAGCGGTATTTTCGTCGATCGGGGCGGTCGTCACGCAATCGGTTTCCTTGTTCGATTGGTTCGCGCTGCACTAGGCCGACACCAGCATCTGGGCAAGATCAGGCGGTCGGCGCTGCTTCGACATTTTCGCCGCTCGACAATTGCCATTGATCGCCGTGGCGCTCGAAGAACTGGCTGTCGCCAGAGTGGAATTCGCTTCCGTCCCAGCGCTGAATCGTTACCCTGATCCCCTTCTCGTCAATCTCGATCCGGTTGAAGCTTTGCGTTTCGCCTCGAACGCGAGTGGAGGTCGCGGTGCCCGCCTGGATAACCAGCGCTTTACCGGCGCCGTGGGCCAGGCTCGCCGCATCATTGACCGAGGCGCGATGATTATGTCCGGCGAGCAGCAAATCGACTCCCGCGGCGGCAATCGCCGTCAGCGCATCGTCCTGGTCGTCCATCTTGTGGCTCAGCTTGAGTCCGTCGCCGACCGGAAGCGCGAACAACGGATGATGAGTAACCAGGATCCGCGGCTGGTGGACGTCGGTTTCCGCGAAAGTTTGGCGAATATAGTCCATCTGCTCGTGACTGACATGGCCGTTCTTAAAGGTCAGCGACCGCGCCGTATTAATCCCCAGCACCGCCGCCCCATCGATCTGGATGAACGGACAGACGGAATCGTCGATGAACGTCTTGTAGCGGGCCAGTGGCGACAGGAAGCGGCGCAGCACGTCGTACAAAGGAACATCGTGATTGCCGGGCACCGCGAGCACCTCATGCCCTGCGTCGCGGATCCGCAAGAGGAAGACGCCAGCCTCCTCGAATTGTTCTTTGCGAGCGCGCTGGGTGAAATCGCCCGAAATGACGACCAGGTCGGCAGCTTCATGATCGAGCCGTTTCTCGACGGCGGTGACGATCATCGGGTCATGAGCGCCGAAATGAAGGTCGGAGAGGTGGATGATCTTGGGCATGAATTTGTAACGCCGCCGGTCCCAACTTGTTCACCTTGCGCCGAGCATATCACCGACTATGCCTGTGGCCATGGACCGGACCGAAGCCAATAGCGGCACGCGCACCGTCGACCAGCGGCTGCAGTTCGACACCGCCGCGCTCGAGCAATGGATGTCGGCCAACGTCGAGGGCTTCGCGGGGCCGATTGGAGTAAGCCAGTTCAAGGGCGGCCAGTCGAACCCGACCTACCGGCTCGACACCCCTGCCCGATCCTACGTCCTTCGCCGCAAGCCACCCGGCCCGCTGCTGCCTGGCGCGCATGCGGTCGAGCGCGAGGCGCGGGTGATGGCAGCGCTTGGGACAACCGGCTTTCCGGTGCCGCGCATTTACGGCCTATGCGAGGACGATCAGGTTATCGGCACCGCCTTCTTCGTGATGGACATGGTCGAGGGACGGATCGTGTGGGATCCGACCTTTCCCGGCCTGTCGCCCGCCGACCGAGCCGCCCATTTCGACGCGATGAACGCGACCATTGCAAGCTTGCATTCGATCGATCCGGCGGCGATCGGGCTCGGCGACTACGGCCGGCCGTCCAACTTCGTCGAACGCCAGGTGGCACGCTGGTCGAAGCAATATGAGGGCGATGTCGAGGCTGGGCGGGTGTCGGCGATGGACCGGCTGGTCGATTGGCTCCGCGCCAACCTGCCCCCGGACAGCGGCGATGCACGGATCGTCCATGGCGATTTTCGCTGCGACAACATGATCTTCGCCGCCGACGCCCCAAGTATCGCCGCGGTGCTCGATTGGGAATTGTCGACGCTTGGCGATCCCGCCGCCGACTTTGTCTATCATTTGATGATGTACCGCATGCCCGCCGGGATGTTCACCGGGCTCGCCGGGCTGAATTTCGCCGCGCTCGGAATCCCCGGCGAGGCCGATTATATCGCCGCTTACTGCCGCCGCACCGGGCGCGGCACCCTGCCCCACATCGACTATCTGATGGTATTCGTGATGTTCCGCCTCGCCGCCATCACCCATGGCATTCGCGGCCGACTGGCGCGCGGCAACGCCTCGTCCGACCATGCCGCGGCCACCGCTGCACTGACCGAACCGCTTGCCGATCTGGCCTGGAGCGTCGTTGAAACTGCCCGGCTCTAGGTCGGCTCGGACTGTCGCATTGCGGGACGGACAAAGCTTCCGCACTCGCCTTTTAGCTTATCCGAAGTTAAGCGCTGGATGCATAACGACTCGATAACCATGCACTTTGGAGCGGTCGGACAGGGGTGGACAAGCCATTGCAATGGCCGAAGGCAGAAGCTCGCGTCAGCGCGGGTTTGCCAACGCTCGCGTCGATCACCAAGGATCTGGCGCAGGTCCCGATCGCTCGTCGGATCGCGACGTTGCTGTTCATCATCATTGCCGTGCTGCTTGCCCGTTTTAGCTGGGAAACGCCGGTCGTAAATCCGGACGGTAGCCACATAGAAATCCCGATCGCCGCCGATGCCGAGCGGGCTTTGTACGACGCCCGCGCTTCCTATGCCGCGCTCGCGACGCGCAAGGTCGCGCAGGACAAGCGAATCCTGCTCGTCCCGTTCACTCCGGACAGCCAGCAGCGCACCGGCAAGCGCTCGCCGCTAGACCGGACGACGCTGGCCGACGCGCTGATCAATCTCGACACGATGGGCGCCAAGTCGATCGGCATCGATATCTTGTTCGACCAGGCCCAGCCCGACGATTCCAGGCTGGTCGCGGCGCTCAGGGGAATGAAGACCCCGGTGTGGATGGGATATGCCGACAATGCCCATAATCCGCGCGACATCCAGGTGTGGCAGCAGGAATTCATGGATCGATTCATCGCCGGGATCGGCAATCCCAACGTTCGCAAGGCTTCGATCCACATCGAGAGCGATCCCGACAACGTCCTGCGCAACTGGCCAGGCCAGCCGCGCGACCTGCCGCCGTTCCTTCCAGTGGCGATGAGCGGCCGCAATGCCGCCGCTAATTATCACGGCAGCGTGCTCTACAGCGCGCCGATCAACAATGAATATGACGTGTTCCAGTCGCTCCCGATCGACCTGTTCATCGATCCCGCGGTTGCTCCCGCGCTCGCGGGGGAGGTCAAGGGACGCTACATATTGATCGGCGGCGACCTGCCCGACGCCGACCAGTTCGAATATCCGCTGACCCGGGTGACCAAGGACACGATCGCGGGGCTTCAGGTTCACGGCGCGATGCTCGCCCAGGCGCTCGACCGCCGGCTGCCCGGGCGGATCAACGGCACAGCCCTGTGGGTGCTCGCAATCTTCGTCGTCCTCGCCGGCACCTTTACCTCAATGGTCGACGTCCGCCCCGGAATGCTCAGCCTGCTGATTGTCGGACAATTGCTGTTCTTCGGGGCGGCGCCATTCCTGTTCGAATGGCGCGGGATCGATACGCAAGGGCTGCCGGCTTTCGGCTGGATCGCCGGCTGGCTGCTGGCCTATATGGCGACCGAGGCGACGGTTAAGGCAATGGGTTCCGACCAGAAGCGTTTCGCCCAGTCGGCGCTCGGCAAATATCTCCCGCCCGATATCGCCGCGATGATCCTGAAGGATCCGACCAAGCTGTCGCTGACCGGCGAGCGATTGGCGATCTTCACTTTGTTTACCGACATCCAGGGCTTCACCAGCCTCAGCCACGTCATCCCGGCCGAGCAGACCGCCTCGATCCTCAACGCCTATCTCGACGGGATGAGCGAAATCGTGCTCGCCAATGGCGGGACGATCGACAAGTTTGTCGGCGATGCGGTTGTCGCCTTCTGGGGCGCGCCGATTGCCCGCGACGACGATGGCGACCGGGCACTCAAGGCGGTCATGGAAATGCTTACCTTTACCCAAGGATTCGGCGCTTCCGATCCCGACCGGGCGATGCTCGGCAAGACCCGCATCGGGCTCCATTACGGCGAGGCGATCGTTGGCAATTTCGGTGGCGAGGGGCGAATCCAATACACCGCACTTGGCGACGCGATGAACACCGCCGCTCGGCTCGAGGGGGCCAATAAATATTTGAAGAGTACCGCTCTGGTCAGCGACGAAGCGCGCGCCCGGACCGAGACTCAGGACGTGTTCCGGCCAATGGGTCGGATCACCTTGTCCGGCCGCTCGACCCCGGTTGTGGTTTGGGAACCGTCCCCCGCAACCGATCCAGAGCAGCGCTCGGAACTCACTCGCTTGTGGCGTCAGTTCGAGGCTGGAGACAAGGAAGCTTTACATGCACTTGAAGCAATCGCAGCAATGCATGATAATGATGTAGCTTTATCGACCTTCGCCAACCGGCTCCGGCAAACGGGGCCGGGAGGGTCTTTCGTTTTAGGGGAGAAGTGACATGAACAGGTGGATGATGGCCGGCTGCGGGATCGCGCTGGCAATGACGACGGTTTCGGCCGAGGCGGCGGTACTGGTGGTCCGTTCGTCGGGTCCCTCGGCCAAGGCCTATCCGGCGGGCCGGGCGCTGGCCGAAAATTTGCCGATCATGCTGCGGAACAATGACGTCGTGATCCTGCTCGATTCGCGCGGCACACGCACGCTTCGCGGGCCTGGCAACTACAGCACCTCGGCCAGTGCCGGGGGTTCAACCTCGGCGGTCGCTGCTTTGTCGGGTCAGTCGAATGCCCGTCGAAGCCGGGTCGGAGCGGTCCGTGGCGGCCCCACCGGCGCAACTTCCGGTCGCAACGTGTGGCAAGCCGATATCGGTCGCTCGGGCAATGTCTGCATCGCCAATCCCGCGGACATCGGCCTGTACCGCGCCGAATCGAACGCCGCCGGGCGGGTGACGCTCAAGGAATTGGGCAGCGACCGCGTCGCGACGGTTGACTTCGCCGCCGGGCAGAAGAATGCAGCTTGGCCGACGGCTCTGCCGGTAGCGCCGGGCAACCGCTACGAAATCAGGGGCGGCGGCGCCACAGTAACGCTCAGCGCGCGCCCCATCGCGCCGGTCCCGGCGGGGCTTGAGGGCCTCGCCCAGAGCCTGATCCGCAACGACTGCCAGGCGCAGCTCGACGTGCTGATCGATACGTTCGCGGGTCCGTCGGCGAGCTGAATGGTCGAGCGACCGTGATCCCGGATCACCCCGGGATGACGGTCCGACCGGCCATCAGCCAAGCAAGTCGCCCGCCATTAGCAGCAATAATTTGGTGTCGATCGCCAGCCCTGCGGCGCGCTTGCCCTCGATGAAGTCGGCAACCTCACCTGGCGCGACCAAATGGACGTCGATATCTTCCTCGATCTTGATCCCGCCCGGCCGAACGCCGAACGCGCGAACCAGCGTATAGCCCTCGGCGACCATCCCCGGCGAACTGAAATACTCGCCCAGCCGCTCGACGCGCTTGGCCAGGAAGCCGGTCTCCTCCTCAAGCTCCTTGAGCGCGGTTTCCTCGATGCCCTTGTCGTCCTCGTCGCCGACAAGACCCGCGGGAAGCTCGATGCAGCGGCGGTTGCCAAGCGGGACACGCGGCTGCTCGACCAGGATATATTTGCCGTCATGCATGGCAACGATCACCACCGCGGTCATGCCCCCGACCCGCTCGACATATTCCCAGCCGCCGTCGGTCACCAGTCGGAGATATTTCCCCTCCCAGCGCGTAACCTTGGCGTCGCCCATTACAGCTCGATCAATTTGTCGGGGATTTCGTTGAGGTCGGCGCTGGTCTTGGGGAAATGCTCGGCGAGCACCGCCCCGACGCGATCGACTGCGGCGACGATCCCGTCATCCGGTCGACCCGCCTTTACCTCGACCAGCAATGCGGCCATCGCCTCGCCCCAGGTCTCGGGCGTAGTCACCGCGGTGATCGCCTCGTCGCCGATGATCTCCGCGCGCCGCTCGCCCATCGACAAATAAATGATCACCGCGGTTCGCCCGACGGTGCGCCGCTCGGCCGCCGCCTTGAACAGCATCAACGCGCGCCGCCGAACCCGCCGTGTCTTGGTCGCGCCCGGAGTTAGCGCGAGCCTGAGCGGCATCCACTTCATCAGGTACAAGATGATCAGGAACGTCAGCAGCCCGACGCCGAGCAGCAAAGTCAGATATTGCTGTAGCCCTGGCGGCTCGCTCCACCCCATCAACCGGGTCCACATTGCCTCGAGTCCACCCGGCCAGACCGCGAACAAGGCAAACAGCAGAAACAGCGCCGCGACCGCGTAATGCAGCCCGACGTCGTGATAAAAATCCGACGTATCGGCGGTGATTGCGAGGATCTCGCCGTCGGTCCCGGCTTCTGCTGCGTTTATTGCCGCGCTGACCTTGGCATGGTCGTCCGCGCTCATCTGCATCACCATCCGCCCGATGCTCCACCGCCGCCGAACGACCCGCCGCCGCCCGAGAATCCGCCGCCGCCGCCAAAGCCACCGCCGCCGCCAAAACCACCACCCCCGCCCCAGCCGCCGCCTCCGCCGCCGCGCGAACCGCGGCTGATCGCGTCGAGACCCCACAGGATGACCAATGGGCTGATCCCGCTGCCGCCGCCGCGGCTTCGATAGCGCCGCCCGCCGGCCGACCGAAGCAACGGCAGGACGACGAAGAGGAAGATGAAGAATACCAGCACGAACGGAAATCCGTTTCCGCTCGATCGTCCGCGATGGCTCTCCTGAACACTCGCCTGATTGGCGCGCTTGGCAGCTTCTGCGGCGGGCAATTCCATCTGCTCGATGATCGCGTCGGTCCCGGCGACGATCCCGCCACCAAAGTCGTTGGCCTGGAACCTGGGGATGATCGCCTCGCGGATGATCACGCTCGACACCGCATCGGTCAGGAACACGCGCGCTCCATAGCCGGTCTCGATTCGCACCTTACGCTCCTTGGGCGCGACCAGCAGGATCACGCCATCGTCCTTGCCGCCCCCAGCTTTCCCGCTGCCGCCAATCGCCCAGGTGCGGCCTAGTCGATAACCATAATCCTCGATCGTTTTTCCTCCGAGGCTGGGCACCGTCGCGACCACCAACTGCCGCCCGGTCTGCGCCTCGAGCGCCGAGAGCTTGGAATCGACATCGATCACTTGCTCCGGGCGGAGCAGATGCGCGCTGTCGACCACCCGGCCCGAAAGCGGCGGGAACGTCTGCGCCGAGGCCGGCACCACCATCATCAGCAGCGCGAGCAACGACAATGCGATCAGGTTGATACGGTGGATCATGCGGCTTTCCGGATCGGTTGAGGCTTGGATTGCGGGCGCTTTCGGTCGGCCATCAGCAAATCGCCGATTTCGCCGACTCCAAGCTCGATCCCCGCGTCATAGTTCGCGCTCTTCAACGGGACGATCATCTCGGGCGACAGTGCGGCACATCGCACCTTAGCCGGC
The DNA here is from genome assembly GCA_038244345.1 of Sphingomonadales bacterium. GTDB lineage: Bacteria > Pseudomonadota > Alphaproteobacteria > Sphingomonadales > Sphingomonadaceae > Sphingomicrobium. The sequence continues at coordinate 12,908 of JBBRTO010000015.1, forward strand.
GTTGTTGAAGTCGACCTTCGGCGCGTTTTGCGATCCGGTGGCGGCTTCGAATGGCACCTTGGGCTTAGCGCCGTAAAACACTTTCGCGCCGATCGCGTCGGGGAAGGTGCGGATGCGCACGTTATACGCCTGCACCGCCTCGTTATAATCGCGGCGCGACACCAGGATCGAATTTTCGGTCCCCTCAATCTGCGATTGCAGCGCGAGGAAGTTGGAGTTCGACTTGAGGTCGGGATAGGCTTCCTGCAGCCGCTGAAGCGGGATGATCGCCTGGGTCAGCTGATTCTGCGCCTCGTTGAACGCCTTGACCTTGACCGGATCGCTGAGGTCGCTGGCGTTGAGGGTCACCCGACCGGCATTGGCGCGCGCCTCGGTAACCTGCTGAAGCACGGTCGATTCCTGCTTGGCATAGCCCTTGACGGTCGAGACGAGGTTCGGGATCAGGTCGCTTCGACGCTGATATTCGCTTTGGACGTTGGCCCATTTGGCATTGACGTTTTCCTCGGCCGTGGGGACCGAGTTGAGCCCGCAACCGGCAAGGCTGACAGCGGCGAGCGGGGCAACCAAGGCGAAGCGAAGGCGAGTGGCGGTCATTGCGTATCCCCCTTTAGGAACGGTATCGTGGCAGTGACGTAGAAACTGCGCGAGGTGGTTTCAATGACCAAGGGGGGCAATCGTCATGCTCAGTGAATTCAAGACCTTCGTCATGAAGGGCAATGTGCTCGATCTGGCAGTGGCGGTGATCATCGGCGCGGCCTTTGCCAAGATTGTCGCCAGCGTGACCGACGACATCATCATGCCGATCGTCGGCTCAATCTTTGGCGGGCTCGATTTTTCGAGCAAGTTCATCATCTTGGGCACGGTCCCGGCGACCTATCATGGCTCGCTGACCGATTAAGCGGCGCTTAAGGCGGCAGGCGTTCCGATGCTCGGCTGGGGCGCGTTCCTGTCAGTGCTGATCGGCTTCCTGATCCTCGCCTTCATCATCTTCATGATGGTCCGCTACGCCAACAAGCTGATCCGCCGGCCGGCAGACGTCATTGCCGGTCCGAGCGACATCGACCTGCTCACCGAGATTCGCGACGAGCTCAAACGCCGTCCGTAGCGCCCGCTGATGGTTAATTTCGGCGTGATACGGCTGCATTCACGGCCTGTCGCAGCCCATTCGCGCTGGTTTGAGACAGGCGAACGAGTCCAGGGGATTCTGTTGCCCGGCTCCCCTGGAGGCCGCTGGAATCCCCTTCTGTTGCCCGGCGGGGTCCAACCGCGCTTTTGTCCTAGTAACCTTAGACCGTTAGGCCCTTAGTTACGCGGCAATCGCAAGAGCCTGATTATCGTTGGCACTTGTGTGATTGAGCCTTTGCGGTGGTCTCCTACCGATCGGCAACCTGGCCTTTACTGCACCCGTCGATCCTATTTCGCCCCCATCAGCAACCCTCGAAAGCGAAGGGCTGATGGTGGAGGCGCCGGGGTACTGCCCCCCGGGTCCGAAATGCCTATTCCACCAAATACTCTACCGACATAGCCGGTTTCCCGGCCCACTTTAGATACGGGTTCCCAGGCCAATCTTCAAGCGATTGACAAACCGCCGCTAAATGGGGAACCGTTTCGCACGCGGTCGCGTTGAAGGCTGTCTTACCGAGACGCGACATCGCCGTCGTGATCGAATGCGTGCTCAACAAGGGGAATGAAGATGAACAAGTCCTATCTGCTGCTGGCCGGCGTCGCCGCTTTGTCGCTTGCGGCCTGCAACAAGACCGCCAATGAAGTGGCTGCCGACAATATCGAGGCCAATGTCGACAATACTGCCGACAATCTCGATGCCATGGCCGACAACTCTAGCGGCGCGATGGCCGACAATCTTGGCAACCAAGAAGACGCGCTTCGCGCCAAGGGCGACAATGTCGCCGACAACGTCGCCGCCGGCAACATGACCGAGGGCCAGGGCAACAAGGCCGTCAACGCGATGTAATCGCTTCGGGCTGTCTACGGATGGTTCGATGAAAAGGCCGGTGCCGTTCGCGGCGCCGGCCTTTTTCACGCCCGCCGCCTAGCTTGTCGATCAATTCTTCGTGTCGCCATATTCTGCCGGATGTCGGGGCGGGTTGTGGGTGGGCTTGTTGAGCTACGGTTTCTAAAGGCCGCGCCAGCGCCTACGCCCGCGCGATGACCGCTGAAGCAATTCCCGCCGCGACCCTGATCGTGATGCGCAACCGCCCGGGCGCCGCGCCCGAACTGCTGATGGTCGAGCGAAGCGCTGGCATGGCGTTCGCGGGCGGGGCGATGGTGTTTCCTGGCGGGCGGATCGATCACGCCGATGATGCCGATGCCGCCGCGCACAATCATCCCGACGCCGCCGCTCGGATTGCCGCGATCCGCGAGACGATCGAGGAAAGTGCAGTCGCGGTCGGGCTCGATCCGGTGCCCGATCCCGGGCGCACCGCCGCGCTCGCCGCTGCGCTTCACGCCGGAGCGTCCTTCGCCCACCTGCTTGCCGCGGACCGTGTCACGCTTGATCTCGACCAGCTGACCCTTTTCGCCCGGTGGAAGCCGGCGTTCCACCAGGCGCGGATCTTCGACACCTTGTTCTTCGTTGCTGAAGCCCCGCCCGGCGACTGGATCCCATCGCCCCAACCCGGCGAGTGCGAGGCGGTTCTGTGGCTCGGCGCAAGTGAATTGCTCGACCGGATCGCTGCCGGCCAGGCGACGGCCATCTTCCCAACGCTGCGCAACCTCGAGCGGCTCGCCCAGTTCGCCACCGTCGCTGAGGCCCGCGCCGACGCGCTCGCTCACCCGATCGAGACGATCACCCCGTGGCTCGAGGACGTCGATGGAACCCCCTACCTGCGGATCCCCGACGGGCTTGGTTATCCGGTCGTCCGCGAGCCGCTCGACAGCGTCCGCCGCGGTCTCGGCGCCGCCGCCTTTCCGGCCGCCTGAAGCGATCGTTCGAGTCGCTGCACCGCACAATGAAAGAGGGCCCGCGCCGTCGGCGCGAGCCCCCATCGCTTTGGCGTGGCGCCGCGGCTTATTTCAGATGGTTCGACAGATGCTTGTTCATCTCGAACATCGTGCAGCTATCCTTGCCGAAAACCTTCTTCAATTTGTCGTCGGCCAGAATTTCCCGCTTGTTGGCAGGGTTCTGCAGGTTGTTCTTGCGAATGTGGTCCCACACCTTCGACACGACTTCGCTGCGCGGCATCGGGTTGTTGCCGATGATCGCACCGAGCTCGGGCGACGGTTGTACCGGGCGGGCGAGGCCACCCCCTGCTTTACGTCCCGTCCCGCCTGCTGCTTTTGCCATATGGCCCTCCTGTTGTGTTCGACTGTCGATAGAGCGCAATCCAGTTCGCATTGCAATGCCCTGTGGTGAGGGAATTCCCTAGGGGAGAGCGACCGGAAACGGGACGATCTTGTTGGCCGCATCGTGGCCGATGTCCGCCCGCCCACCGAAGGCAATTCCCGAACGCCTGCACCAGTCGCGCACAATCGCCTCTTCGTCACTTTCAAAAAATGGTGTGTTTTCAATTACATCGCTCACTCTACCAAGACGCAGACTGCGCACCTTCCTAACCGTTGCACTGCCCGTCACATGGAACATCGTCCGGTCGATGCGGTAATGTTGCTCGCTGACTTCCTCGATCAGCAATTCGCATCCCCGCACATCGGGTTCGATCGCGGTGCCAAGCAAATTCGACAATACGGTCAAGTTGAAGGCCATCGCGGGCCCATCGAGGCCGGTCTCCAGCGCTGAGTCGCTGCGCTGCACAATCCAGTCGAGCGCGCGGCCCACCGCCGCTTCGCCACCCCGCCGAAGCACATCCTGCGGCATCGGCCCGTGCGCCACCTCGAGCCCCGCCTTGTGAAACGCGGCGAGCAGGAAGCCGGCGTCGCTGTAACCGACATAGGTTTTCGCAAACGCCGCATCGGGCAAATCGATCGCTGCCGCCGCCGCAATCCGGTTTGAACCATAACCTCCTCGAGCAAACCAAATTGCATCGACACTCGGGTCGGCCATCGCCTCGCGCAACGCAGCCAGCCGAGTCTCGTCCGGCCCCGCGAAATGGCCCGCCGTCAGGAATGATTGCGGATGAATTATCAGCTCGCAATCGCCCCGCGCGGCGGCGATCGCCTCGACCTTGGCGGAGGCAGTCCGATCCAGGCTGCAACTCGGCGCGACGATCACGATTTTCATCTCTCACCCCATTTGCAACCCGCGCTGCAACTCCATAGGGCAGCGGCGATGACCAATTCCACCACCTTCTTTTTCTGCGGGATCGGCGGCAGCGGGATGCTGCCGTTGGCCTCGATCCTTCGCGCCCGGGGGCAACGTGTCGCCGGTTCCGACCGCTCGCTCGATGCCGGGCGATTGTCCGCCAAGTTCGAATATTTGCGCTCGCTCGGTATCGCGCTTCATCCGCAGGACGGTAGCGGGCTCACCGAGGGCATGACCCTGGTCACCTCGGCGGCGGTCGAACCGACGATCCCCGATGTGGTCAAAGCGGTCGAGCTCGGTCTGCCTCACGTGACCCGCCCGCAATTGCTCGCGCAACTGCTCAACGCCGCGCACCGCAGCGTCGCGGTCGGCGGGACCAGCGGCAAGTCGACCGTCACCGGGATGATCGGCTGGATCCTCCATGCCTGCCACCGCCAGCCGACGGTGATGAACGGCGCGGTGATGAAGAATTTCGTCTCTCCTGCCTCGCCGTTCTCGAGTGCGTTGGTCGGCGACCCCGAACTGTTCGTCAGCGAAGTCGACGAAAGCGACGGCTCGATCGCGCTCTATCGCCCCAGCGTAGCGGTGCTGACCAACGTCAGCCTGGACCATCATTCGATGGACGAATTGCGCAGCCTGTTCGGCGCCTTCCTCGCCCGCGCCGCAACCGCGGTGGTCAATCTCGACGATCCCGAGACCCGCGCCATGGCCGATACCGTGCGCGATGCAACGGGCTATGGCTTCGACAGTCCCGGCGCGGCGTTAGTCGGGCGCGATCTCCAGCTTCGGCCTAACGATTGCGCGTTCACGGTTGAGGCGAACGGCGACAGCGCCCGCGTCGAGCTCCAGGTCCCCGGCCGCCACAATGCATCCAACGCGCTCGCCGCGATCGCCGCCGCGGTATCGCTCGGCGTCGCCTTGCCCGACGCCGCCGCCGCGCTCGGCCGGTTCGAGGGATTGAAGCGTCGGCTGGAAATCGTCGGCATTGCGGGCGGAGTCACCATCATCGACGATTTCGCCCACAATCCCGACAAGATCGCCGCCAGCCTCGATACCCTCGCCGTACATCCGGGGCGACTGCTGGTAATGTTTCAGCCGCACGGTTTCGGCGCACTCGCCAAGATGGGCGACGAACTCGCCCAGACCTTCGCCAGCGGACTTCGCGCCGGCGACCGATTATACCTCCCCGACCCGGTCTACCAAGGCGGCACCGTCGACCAGTCGCGCGGCGCCGAATGGTTGGCCGAGGCGATCCGCGCCAGCGGCGGCGATGCGCTGCACATCGCCGACCGTGGCGCGATCGGCGACGCGCTGATCGCCGAGGCGGCGACCGGCGACCGCATCATCGTCATGGGCGCGCGCGATGATACGCTGAGCGAATTCGCCGCCGACTTACTGTCGCGGCTGTAGCCGTGGCGCAATTGTTCCTCGACTGCGACGGAGTGCTTGCCGATTTCGATGCCGGTGCCCGCGCCGCGCTCGGCGGCCTGACCCCGAGCCAGTTTGAAGAGCGCTATTCGCGGCGCGAATTCTGGAGGCGGCTCGCCTCCACGCCCGACTTCTACGGCACGCTGCCTCTGCTGCCCGATGCGCAAACCCTGTTCGACGCGGTCGAGCATCTTCGCCCGACGATTCTCACCGGTCTTCCGATCGGCAATTGGGCCGCGCCGCAGAAAGTCGCCTGGGCCGAACGCCATTTCCCCGGAACGCCGATCATCACCTGCATGGCGCGCGACAAGGTGCGGTACATGGCGAGCGGCGACGTGCTGATCGACGACCGTGAGGATCACCGCTCCAAATGGGAAGACGCTGGCGGTAACTTCATTCACCACCAAAATGCCCGCGCCAGCCTTGCGGAGCTTTCGACAATCTATCCGTCGGTTGGCGGCCCGCCCAACCGCCACGGCATTGCCGACCAGTCGCGCACGGAATTCGGCTCGTCGAGCCCGGCGAGGCCAACTTCTGGCCATTCGTCGCCTTCCGGAAAATAGACGGTCCCGAACATCCAGTCCCAAAGCGGTGTCGCCGCCCCGAAATTGCGATCGAAATGCTTTGGGTCGAGCGAATGGTGGATCCGGTGATAGCGGCTGTCGACCACCAGTCGCCGCATCACCCTCCCCATTTGCAGCCGCGTCGCCGAATGGAGGTAGATCGGCTGCCAGCTGAGGATCAGCCCGACGATGAATGGTCGCGGTCCGAAGGCCGGGCTGAGCAGGCTCATCGGAAGCGAGACGAATAAAGCGAACATCAGGATTTCCGACCAATGATGCCAGCTATTGGTCGCGCTCAAATTGCGGATCGCGTGGTGCGGCGCGTGCCACCGCCACAGCCAGCGGTGCTGGACCCGATGCTCCCAGTAGAACAGGAAATCCTTGACCAGGATAACCGCGAAGCCAACCACGATTCCCGCCGCCCAGATCGGCAGCCCGAGGATCGCCCGCGGATTGAGATGCGGCGACACCCCGCTCGCCCCGATCAGCGCCAGCACCAAGGCGGTAAGCGCAACTTGCGCGCCGAGATACACGAGCCAGATCCTGAGCCCGGTCAAATTGCGCTCCGGCTTCGGCACCCCGCGCTGCGGGAACGCCAGCTCGATTGCGCGGAAAACGGCCAAGCCCGCCAGCAGCCCGGCCAGCGTGTGCAACGCGTCATTAAGGATGGTCTCGAGGATCAATTCACTTCCGTACCGTCGGCCGCGATCCCTTGGTGCCGCGGCCGCGGACGATCAACTGGCCGTGCGTCAGGCCGCAGCGGTCACGTCGACCTTCTCGACCCATTCGGGCCAGAACACCGGCTCGCGGTTCGACCAGCCCGGCGCGGTCGCCGCGCTTTCACTGATCGACTGAAGCAGGATGCGGCGACGGTCGGGGTGGAGGTGCGGCAGCGAAGCGGCGGCGCAGAAGGCCGCGGGTAGCCACGGCCGAACGCTCGCGCCGAGCAGTCTTTCGTAAAGGAAACGGAAGGAGGCGAAGCTCGGCAGTCGGTCCTGGCCAAGGTCGAACGCGGCGAGCGTGACCAGCATGCCGAGGAACGGTTCGATCATGTCGAGCCCGCTGTCGTCGGGGATCTGCAGGCGGAGATGGTCAATCTGCTTGTAGAAGCGGCCCTGCGCGCGGATCGAGGCGGCCTCGCCGTCGTCGCGGGCCCAGGTATCGATCGGGTCGGCGCGGCCGAAGCCGATGTCGAGCGAGCGGCGGACGTAGCGCTGCGTCGCCTTGGGGAAACTGGCGAATTCCTTAAGCTCTGCAATCAGCAGCGCTCCCCCCGCTGGCTGACTGGTGCGTGTCGTCATGAACCCGACTCCTTTTGCCTGGGCGGGATCATGCCATTGTCATGGTTGCAAATTGCTTAACCATGGTCCCACCCCCCATTCACATTGAATCAAAGGGATAGGGCCGCTGCAAGGCCAATATTTCACATCGCCGCGATGAGGCGACCGGTGTGGGAATATTGCAACTGGGGGTCAGCGGCGTGACGGAGGCGCTATTTTCCTTCGGGGAAGCCCGACGACGGTGCCGGCTCATTGCCGCCGGGCTGGGTCGCGGCGATCGGATCGGACGCATCCATCGATTGGTCCGATCCGACATCGGTCTTGGTATCAAGGTCTTCCGGGTTCTTCTTCAATTTGAGTTCAAGCTCGCGCTCGGGCGGTTTCTGCTGGGTCGCTTCGGGCAGTGCCGTCGGCTTGTCCGGGCGCTTGGTGTCGATCTGATCGGTCATCGTGATTGTTCCTCCCTCGAATGTGTCAAGATAAACGATTGCGGTCGGACTCACGTTCCCTTCGACATTTGTACGGCACTGTTCGACCGGCGGCGGCGCCGCTTCTGCCAAGCGACGGGCGGCGGATTGCGTGGGCACGCTGGGATCGCCACTGTCGGGCAATGGCTTCTGCCCCCCTGATTCCCACGCGCCGCTTCGCCGACTGGCGCCTCGCCTTGAAGTCGATCCTCGGCTTTTGGCTGATTTACGCGCTGACCGTCGTCGCCCGCGCCCTGCTTGGCTCGGATCCGCTCGCCACCTTGCAGAACAAATTGTTCATCATCGGTATCGGGGTGATTCTCACGGGTCTGGTCTATGTCGCGATCGCTGTGTTCGGCGGCCGCGACAGCAGCAACCGCCGCAAGGCGATCGTTGCCGGCCTCGCCTCGTTCGTCGCGGCTTGCGCGATGGCCGGGATGCTGCTGCTCGCCGAGGACTCGATGCGCGAGAGCAAGGAGGAATTCCGCTACCAGGCGAAGGAGGGCTTCCTGATCATCGCAAAAGGCAACCAGGTCCGGATCGAGCGAAGTTCAGCCGAACCTCTGGTGCTGACCATGCCCAAGATGCACCAGCTCGATAGCGGCAAGAAGTTTCGCTACGCCGCCGACGCTGCGGTCATCTGGCTGTTTTTCTTTGCCGCGTGGAGCTCCTTCTATCTCGCCGCGGTCGCGCAGTCGCAGGCGCTTCGCGCCCAGCGTCGCGCCGCCGATGCCGAAAGCGCCGCCCACACCGCGCAGGTCCGCGCGCTCCGCTACCAGGTCAACCCGCACTTCCTGTTCAACACGCTCAATTCCTTGTCGTCACTGATCATGACCGGCCGCACCGACCGCGCCGAGGAAATGCTGCTGGCACTATCGACCTTCTTCCGCACGAGCCTGTCGCTCAACCCCACTGCCGACGTCACGCTGGCCGAAGAAATCGATCTCCAGCGGCTTTATCTCGATATCGAGACAATCCGTTTCCCGAGCCGCTTGAAGGTCGAGATCGACGTCCCGCGCGAACTCGAAGCAGTTCGCCTGCCCGCTTTGATCCTCCAGCCTTTGGTCGAGAATGCGATCAAATATGGGGTCTCGCCAACCCGCGACGTCGTGACCCTGACCATCGCCGCGGCGACGCTCGGCAACGACCGCATGCAGCTTCGGGTCGCCAACACCGGCGGGACCGGCAAAGCCAAACCGCGCGGACGCCGCGACAGCGACCGGATCGAGGGCACCGGGGTCGGCCTCGCCAACGTCTGCCAGCGGCTCGATGCGCGCTTCGGCGGCAAGGCGACATGCGAATTTGGCCCGCTCGACGATGGCGGGTTCGAAGTCCGCCTGACCCTTCCGCGAGACGTTACCAATGGATGAGCCGCCGCTGCGCATCCTGATTGCCGACGATGAGCCACTCGCCACCGAACGGCTTCAGCTATTGCTTGCCCGCAATGTCGGGGTCGATTTGGTCGGCACTGCAAGCGACGGCGACAGCGCGGTTCGCCTGGCCGAAACGTTGAACCCTGACGCGGTGCTGCTCGATATCGCCATGCCGGGCCTGGACGGGATCGACGTCGCTCGCGCATTGGCCCGCCGCCGACCCTCGCCGGCGGTGATCTTCATTACCGCTTTCGACCAGTTCGCGGTGGCCGCTTTCGAGGTCGCGGCGGTCGATTATCTGATGAAGCCGATCGAGCCAGCGCGGCTGACCAGCGCGCTCGACCGCGCCCGGCTTCACGTGAAGCATCGCCATGAGCAGGAGGTGGCGCGCGACAGCACCGACGTCACGCCGTTCCTCGATGAGTTCTGGGCCTCGGACCGCACCGGGCTGGTGCGGATCGCCTCGCGCGACATCGACCGGATCACCGCCGAGCGCGATTATATGCGGCTCCATGTCGGGGCACGAAGCTGGCTGATTCACCATTCGATGGCGTCACTCGAGGAACGGCTCGATCCGCAGATTTTCGTCCGTCTCCATCGTTCGGCGATCGTGCGCCGAGAATTCATCGCCGGTTTCTCGCGCAACCCTTCGGGGCGCTGGATCGCCCGGCTCGCCGACTTTAGCGAGCAGCCAGTCGGCCGGCTCTACGCCGACCGGGTGCGGAGCATCGCCGGCCGCTAGATCGCGCTTTCGGAGCCGTTTCTGCGGTCGACCGCGCCGGTCACCGCGACATCCCAGGTGACGTTGCCAAGGGTTCGGAAGATGTCGGGGATCGTCTCGACTGCGATCAGGATCGCCAGCGGCGCCACCGGCACTCCCATCGCAAAGGCGATCGGCGCGATTGAGCTGAAAAAGCTGACCTGCCCCGGCAGGCTGACCGCGCCATAACTCGCCACTGCCGCGACCGCGGTCCCGGCAATGATTCCGGTCAGGCTGATCTCGACCCCCATCCAGTGCGCGACATAGATCGCCACCGCGACGTTCATCGCCGGCCCCGTCGCGCGGAACAACGCCACCGCGAGCGGAAGCGTCACATCGGCGACGGTCTCCCTTACGCCCAGTGTCCGGGTCGCGGCGAGCATCGTCGGGAGCGAGGCGAGACTCGACTGGGTCGAGATCGCCACCGCCTGCGGCCCGATCATCGCTCGCGCGAATGCCGGCAACCCGCTGCGCCCCAATGCGCCCACCAGATACGCCGCGAGCGTGACCAACATCCCGACCACTGACATCAATGTCACATAATGCAGCAATGCAGTGAACGCCGCTCCGCCTGCCCCGCCGCCGACCGCAAAGGCCAGAGCGAACACACCCAGTGGCGCGACCCACAGCACCCAGCCGATCACCACCAGCAGGGCATCTCCAACGCCCTCGAAGAAGTTCACGACCAACTTGCGCTTAGCCGCACCGATCCGGGTCAGCGCCAGCGCGAACACCAAGGCGAATATCACCAACTGGAGCACTTGTCCCTCGGCTGCCGCCGCCACAACGTTGGGCGGAATGATCGATTTGAAGAAATCCGCGACCTGCGGAACCGGCGCCGACGCTGCTGCAGGATCGAGCGCGGCGAGCCCGGCGCGGAGCGCCTCAGCGGCATTAGCGGGCAACGGAAACAGCTTGAGCAGCATTGGCATCACCATCGTGCCAAACGCTGCCGATGCGGTGCATACCGCGACAAACCAGATCACCGATCGCCCCGCGATTCGCCCCGCCTTCGCCGCTTCCGCGCCCCTCGCAATCCCGGTCACCAGCAGCGCCACGATGAGCGGGATGACGGTCATCTTGAGCGCGTTAAGCCATAACCCGCCGACGATCGTCGCCGCCTGCAACGCCGGCTCGCGAAAGCCATCGCCGGACTTCGCCGCTAGCGCCCCGAAGGCCAGCCCCACGACCAGTGAAAGCAGCACCCAGATCGCCCGGGCACCGGTGATCGGCTTGGCGGCTGCCGCTTCCGCTGCCTCGCTCATCGCGGTTTGCGGAACTTCATGATGAAGCGGTCGGTCTTGCCGCGGATCGCCGGGTTGAACACCAATAGGCTATGATCGTCCGCCGGGTTGCGCAGGATCTTGCTCTCCGCCTCCAGCTTGAACCCGGCGCGCTTGAAGTCCGCCTTGACCACTGCCGGGTCGATGCGGTGCATTTTCTCCACCGTCACGCGCGGGTCGCCGGGGTTGGCAACATGATCGATCACGCCGACCACCGCGCCCGGCTTCATCGACGCGTAAATCACCTTTAGCCACGCTTCGGGGTCCATTTTGACGACGCCATTCTTGGCGCTTTCCCAATAGACATCGTGGTAATCCAGGTTGATCAGCATGAAGTCATAGGCTGCAGCGGGCAGATCGGGCGCCTCGAACGGGCTGACCCGCATCCACGCATTGGGATGCGTCGCCTTGAACGCGGTGAATTTGTCGTAACTTTTCTGGTCGTAGAATTGCTTGGGCTGCCAGATCGACACCCGGCCCTTCGGGCCGACGATCGGCGCGGTGATTTCGGCCCAATAGAGATTCCCGCCGAACGGATCGGCGACCCGCATCCCGGGTCTCAGCCCGAGGAACTTAAGCACCTCGGTCGGCTTGCGGCTGGCATCGAGCTTGACGTTGTCGGCCGACCGGTGCGCGCTGTCGGCCACCGCCGCCGCGACCACATCCGCCTTGCCCGCACTCGCCCCCGGGCTCGCAAGCGCCAGCGCCAGCGCCAGCCCAGTCCCGATCATCGCCATCCACCGCATTGCTCTCTCCTCTGTTTGCCTACTCAAACTAGCGCCGCTTGATCGCCGAGGGAACCGCCCTTTGATCAATGGCGTCTCAGCCTCATGTCCTCCCGCCACCAGCAAGACAGGCCGAAAGATTTAATCCGGGATCAGCGCATCGCCTGCCGCGCTCGTGCGTTCCGACCGCATCAACAACAGCTACGCGGAGTAAGCGCATGTTAGGTTCAACCGACCAGACCACGATCCTCAAGACCCTCACCTCGACCCTTAACGACAGCGTCAATGGTTATCGCGAAGCCGCCGAGCATGCCGAGGGAAGCCAGTTCCAGCAGATTTTCCGCGACAATGCCGCAGAGCGCGAACGCGTCGCTGGCGAATTGGCGGGCGAAGTTCGGCGCCTCGGCGGAACACCGGACGAGGACGGCACCATCCTCGGCAAGACTCATCAGGCTTTCCTCGATTTGAAGGCGGCTGTCATGGGTCGCGACGACAAGGCAATCATCAACGAAGTCGAGCGCGGCGAAGACTATCTCAAGGAAAAGTTCGAGGCAGCTCTCGCCGATGACAAACTCGCTCCGGAAAGCCGCGCCATTGTCGAGCGCGCGTATCAATCGGTCCGCAAGGGCCACGACCAGATCAGTCAACTCAAGCACGGCCTGGAGGCCTGAACCATGAGCATTTTCAGCAAGATCAAGGACGCGATTTTCGGTCACAATGCGGCTGCTCCGCAAGACCAAGCGCAGGTTCCCGCAGGCATGGACGGCGCGCCCGCGCCTGCCCCGGCGCCGAGCGCCGACGCCGGCCCGGTTGATGTCGAGCAAGTGCTCGACGACATGGCCTCGGCCAAGGGCAATCCCGACCTCAATTACAAATCGTCGATCGTCGATCTGATGAAGTTGCTCGGGCTCGATTCGAGCCTCGATCATCGCAAGCAATTGGCCGACGAGTTGGGGTATACCGGCGACAAGGACGGCAGCGCCGAGATGAACATCTGGCTGCAAAATGAAGTAATGCGGCAGCTCGCCGCCAATGGCGGCAAGGTCTCGGCGGGGTTGACCGGCTGAGCCCCCGTGCTTGAACCAACGGGGCGGCGGACGAAAGCTCGCCGCCCTTTTTCGTTCAGCCGACCTTCTGCCCCGTCGCCATTTGCTGGACGATCTTCACCGCCTCGTGCGCCGACAAGGCAGCGCCTTCCTGCCACAGCCCGACATAGCTCAGATGCTCGCCGGCGAAGGTGATCGGCCCTTCCGGCTTGCACAATTCGTCATAGGCCGGCCCGCGCTTGTCATCGCCGAAGTCGCGGCCGATTGCACCGACTCCTTCGCTGAACGGCACCTGCCCCCAGTTGATCGCCACTGGCGAGGTCAGCAGTCGCCCCTTCCCCGGGTGCAGCGCCTCGATCGATCCAGCGCTGATCCGGATCTGCTCGGCGATCGGCAGCTTGACGAACGCTTTGGGCGTGTCGGGGTGATTCCAGCCCGCGACATAGGCGCCGACGATCACCCCGCGCGGCGAATGGAAACCATGCGACGGATAAATCACATTCTCGTTCAAGCGATCGGTCCACGCCAGCCCGCCATAGATATGATCGTCGCGTTCCCAGAAACGCGGTGCCTCGAACGCCACCTTGGCACTCTTGAGATATTCGACGTCTTTCAAGGCTGCCTTCTTAGCTGGTGAAAAGTCGCTCGGGATCCGCGCCAGGACCGGCGTTGGCAGGGTGCAAACGCAATAATCGGCGCGCGCCACCCCGCCTTTATGCTCGATCCTCACCCCTGCGCCCTCGCGGCGGATAGCGCTGATCGGTGTCCCCAGCACCACGCTCGGCGCGACTTGCCGGTAAAGCGCGGCGGCGATCCGATCCATGCCGCCGACCGGCTGCATCATGGTCGCCTGCATATCCATGATCTGGTCGAAGAAATAGGGGAAGGCGACTGCGCGATTAGGCAGCAACTGGCGCATCCCCAATCGGCTCACCGGGCTGGGCGGACGATCGTACGCGCCCGGCCAGTTGGCGTAGCCCGAGCTGATCGTGGCGGCATAGCTGCCGTTCTTGTCGAGCGCCGAATATGCGCCAAGGAATTCGCGAAAATCCTTCAGGTCATGCGCTGGCATGGCGCTGTCGAGCGAATGACCGTCGATCGCCTTCGCCAGCAACTCCCCAACCAGTCCGCGAATATCGTTGAGCATCCGCCGCTGCGGCTCGACATGCCCGCCAAAGTCCCAGCCCGCCGACTGGTTTGAATTGACGAACACCTCCAGCGGAACGCCGAACCGCTCGGCGTAGCTCAGGATGAGGTGATGCGTGCTCGGAAGCCGCGCCGGACCAGCATTGAAATATTGCCCAGCGCTAAAGTTTGCGCGCTGCAACGGTCGGTCGACCTGCTCGACCCGCTCGTTCCCGCGGATCGTCCACGCTCGCCCGCCCACGCGGTTGCGCGCCTCGAGCACCGTCACCGCATAGCCCGCCTTGCCAAGCTCATACGCCGCGACCAGCCCGGCGATCCCGGCGCCGAGCACCACCACGCGCTTGCCCGCGCCGCTCCCCTTGGGAAGCGAAAACCGCGCCGCCTTGGCCGACGCCGGCGAGTCGATGCCAAGCATCTGCATCGCCGCGAAACTCACCCCCGCCCCGCTCAGCAAGCCTAGCTCGCCGAGCAATTTGCGTCGTGTCAGCGTCATGTCACTCTCCCCCGAAAGTCCCGACCACCCCGATTTCGACTCGCCCCAGAAATGGTCTCCTCGAGCCGTAGCACGTCACGCTGACCTTGGCTTTGGCGGCAAGTTTTTCCGAGTCAATTGCTCCTTTGGGAGAAGCGGGTTGCGGTGCACCCCTTGCGCCGCCGCCTTAGTAAGCGGACACTGTCCTGGTCGAATTGAAGGGAGTTGCCGATGTCCCGCCTGTTGCTCACGCCGTTGCTTGCTCTTGCCTTGACCGCGTCCGCGTCCGCCGCCGCGCCGGTCGCCAGCGCGACGATCACGCTCACCAGCTATCGTTTCAGTCCCGGCCCGATCTATCTCGCCGGCGGCGTTCCGGTGCGGCTAACATTGGTCAACCGGTCAGGGAAGGGACATGATTTCACCGCCCCCGAATTCTTCCGCTCGGCACGAATTCTTTCCGGTCAAGTCGAGGGCGGCGAAGTCGATCTGGATGGCGGCGAAAGCGCGACGATCGACCTCATCCCCGCGCGCGGCACCTACAAGGTGCATTGCGGCAAGTTCGGCCACTCGATGCTCGGCATGAGCACGATGATCATCGTCGGCTAGCTGCTGCGCTAGCAGTCGCTCGGCGCGGGCTTGCCGGCGAAGCGGTCGTCGATCCAAGCCAGCGTCGCGGCGGCGCTATCCTTCGCGCTGGTTGCATGTCCCTCGCCGCTGATCGCGATCCGCTGTACCTTGTTGCCCGATCTGCAGAGCGCTCGAACATGCGTCGCGGTCACCGACGGCGCGACCAGATCGTCCTTGGCATTTTGCGCGATTAGCAATGGAACCGCGATGTTGGCCGTCGTCGGGCTGTTGCGCCGCGCCAGCTCCGCCCAAGGCTGAATCTTGCCAAGGTCGACAGTCTTCAATCGGCTGTTAAGCACCGAAATGCCGAGGATCATGCCCAGTTTCGGCTTCATGTTGAGCTCAATGCAATTGTTCCGCGCCAGCCGGGTCATGATCCCCTGAGTCTGCTTGTTACCGAAACTCGACAGCGCCGCACCATAATGGCTCGCCCAGCTATGCCCGATGTAGGCGGTGAAGAAGCTTCGCAGCGCGGAGTTGGAAGTCAGCCGAAGATTTTGCACCAAATCGGTCGGCGGTGCCGCCGCCGCCGCGCCGACCAAAGTCAGGTCGGGGGCGTAGCGCCGCGATGACTGCGCGGTCCACAGCGCGGCGTGCCCGCCTTGCGACTCGCCCCACACGGCGTAGCGATCCCCCGCGGCCGTGCCCGGGATTCGTCTCGCCGCGCGGACTCCATCGATCACCGATCGCGCGGTGTCGACACCAACCAGGAAGGGATGCATCCCCGCGCTTCCCAACCCCGGATAATCGGGCGCCACCAGGACATAGCCGCGCTTGACCGCGTCGAGTCCGGCGGTGACGCTCCAGAAGTCCTTGCTCAGTGACGGAGCGCATCGGCTCGCCACGCCCTATGTCCCATGAGTCCACGCCAGCACCGGCCGCGGCTGCGCCGGCACCGCCTCACGCGGCGCAACCACCATCCCGCTCACCTCGCGCGGCCGCCCGGCCGCGTCGCTGGTCCAATATTTGACCCGCCATGCCTCCATTCCTGCGCGCGCATCGACCACCGGATCGGCGGCGATCAAGGTTCCGGCTTGCTGCGCGATGGCGGCAGTCGGAGCGACGAGCAGGGGCAGGCTGGCGAGTAGAATTATGGTATGGCAGATGCGGGGAAAACTCCTTCGCTCAGGAGCCACGCATATCGCGTGATCGGCGCGGGGTAATGCGATTCGAACGATCGACCCCCAAACAGAAATGGGGCCCGGCATTGCTGCCAGGCCCCACTGCGCCGAGATTGGATTTGCCGGTGTTCGCTAGCTGCAAAGCCCGAAGGCTCCCCGCTTCTCGATCCTGACTCACCAGCTCAGGCGTCGCTTCCAACC
>JBBRTO010000016.1:0-27500 GCA_038244345.1 Sphingomonadales bacterium
CGGGTTTTGACGACCTCATCCATGTCGAGGCGCGCGATGCCAAAGCGGCGCTGTGGGCGATGGAGGAAGGTTTAAGATGCGCCGCGATCGGGGCCGTGATCGGCGAAATCTGGGGCGACCCGGCAGCATTGGACTTCACCGCCACCCGCCGGCTGGCGGTGGCGGCCGAACGGCATGGAGTCGCGGCTTATCTGGTGCGGCTGGGTGGTACCGCGAACTTGAGCGGAGCACGGTTTCGCTGGCGGGTGGCGAGCGCGCCGAGCCTGACCCATCCGCTGAACCCGCGAGCGCCGGGCGCGGCGGTGTGGGCCTGCGACCTGTTTCGCGCCCGCGGATCGCCGCCGGGCGAATGGCGGCTGACCCATGAGCCGGGCAGCGGAGCGGCGGGTGGTCTCCATCTGGTTGCCGAACCTGGCGATCGAGCGCTGGTCGAAGCTGGCTTCAAGCAAGCCGGATGATCGAGTCGCTTTGGTCGAGGAAGGCGCCCACGGCCAGCTGGTCGGCGCGGTGACCGAGGCCGCACGCGGCGCGGGGGCGCGGCCGGGGATGCGGCTGACCGATGCGCGCGCGCTCGACCCGGGGCTGGTCGCGGTTGCCGCCGACCAAGCAGGCGACCGTGACCTGCTCGACCGGCTGGCACGCTGGGCATCGCGCTGGTCGCCACTGGTCGAGGTCGATGGCGAGGACGGAATCCGACTCGACGCCAGCGGGGTGGCGCATCTGTTCGGCGGCGAAGCGGGGTTGGTGCGCGATATCGAGGCGCGGTTCGCGGCGATGGGGATGACCGTGCGCGTGGCGGTGGCCGGGACGGCAGGCGCGGCGTGGGGACTGGCGCGGTTTGCGGCTGGGCGAAGCGGTGATGGGCTGGAGGCGGTTGCGCCATTGCCGGTCGCCGCACTGCGCCTGCCAGCGGGGGTGATCCGGACATTGCAGCGGTTGGGTCTGAAGACGATCGGCGCCTTGGTCGGGGTGCCGCGGCGGAGCCTGGCGCGGCGGTTTCGCGAGGCGGACAATCCGCTCGATGCGCTCGACCGGATGCTTGGGCGAACCCCCGAGCCGCTGAGCGCGGCGCCGATCGAGGCGCCGCCAAGGGCGCTGCTGCGGCTGGCCGAACCGGTCGCCGATCCGAGCGCGGCGGCCCAGGCGCTGGCGCTGCTGGTGCCCGACCTCGCCCGGCAATTGGAGGCGCGGCGGCTGGGGGTGCGGCGGCTGGTGCTGGCGGGATATCGGGTCGACGGCGAGGTCGAGGTGGCGGCGGCGGCGTGCGCGATCGCGACTCGCGAGGCGGCGCACCTGCTGCGGCTATTGAAGGACAAGACCGACACGCTCGATCCGGGGTTCGGGTTCGACGCGTTTGCGCTCGAGGCGAGCTGGAGCGAACCGCTCGACCCTGGGCAGGACGGACTGGTCGGCGGGCCTTCACCGGCGCTGGAAGTAGCTCGGCTGGTCGATCGATTGAGCGTCAAGCTGGGCGCGGACAAGGTGCGGCGGCCGATGGCGCGGGCGAGCCATGTGCCCGAACGGGCGAGCGGGTGGCGACGCGCGGTCGAGGCGCCGCAGAACCCCTCCACCATTGCCTCTGCGGGCAATGGTCCCCCTCCCCGAGAAATCTCGGGGAGGATTCGCCCGCAACGCTTGCTCGACCGGCCGGAGGCGATTGCGGTGATTTATGCGACTCCCGAAGGGCTGCCCCGGCGGTTCGTGTGGCGGCGGGCGGTCCATGACGTGGCGCGCGCCGAAGGGCCCGAGCGGATTTCGCCCGAATGGTGGCGCGAGCGCGGGACGGCGCGGCTGCGGGATTATTACCGGGTCGAGGACGCGCAAGGGCGGCGTTTCTGGATCTATCGCGAAGGCCTGTTCGGCGACGGGCGCGGTGGCGATCCAACGTGGTACCTCCACGGACTTTTCGCCTGATGCCTGAATATACCGGTTTTGCGCGCAAGAAACTGGTCCGCGACGGCGGACCGCAGGAGGCGCGCCCCAAGGCGACGTTCGTCGAGCTTGGACTGGCGTCGCCGTTCAGCTTCCTGCGCGGCGCGTCGGATGCGATCGAGCTGGTGCTGGCCGGGCTCGACATGGGGATGGACGCGATCGGGATCGCCGACCGCAACACGCTGGCCGGGGTGGTCAGGCTACACAGCGCGGCGAAGGGCGCCGGGATGCGGCCGCTGATCGGGTGCCGGATCGATCCGGTGGATGCGCCGAGCCTGCTCGCTTACCCGATCGACCGCGAAGGCTATGGCCGGCTGTCGCGGCTGCTCAGCCTGGGCAAGATGCGCTCGGCCAAGGGCGATTGCGACCTCAAACTGTCCGAGATCGCGCTCCACGCGACAAGCATCGCGTTCATCGCCATGCCCGAGGAGGACCTGGACGCGTTCGAGGCGGCGTTGCCGGCGCTCGCAGCGGCACTTCCCGCCATGCGCCATGTCGCCGCGGCGCATCTCTATCGCGGCGACGATCTGGCGCGGATCGAGCGGCTCGACCGGATGGCCAGACGCCACGGATGCGCGATCCTCGCCACCAACGATGTGCTCTATCACGCCCCCGATCGCCGCCCACTGCAGGATGTGATGAGCTGCATCCGCGAGAAAGTGACGCTCGAGACCGCGGGGTATTTCCTCAACCCCAACGCCGAGCGACATCTGAAATCGCCGGCCGAGATGATGCGGTTGTTCGAGCGCTGGCCGCACGCGATTGCCGCGACCCGCGCCTTTGCCGATGCGCTCACCTTCAGTCTCGACGAACTGAAATATGAATATCCGCGCGAGACCGTGCCCGAGGGGCGCACCCCGCAAGCCTATCTAGAGCATATGACCTGGATCGGGGCGTCGCGGCGGTGGAGCGACGGGGTGCCGGCCGAGATCGTCAAGCAGCTCAATCATGAGCTGGCGCTGATCGCCAAGCTCGATTTCGCGCGATATTTCCTGACCGTCCACGACATCGTCGCCTTCGCGCGCAGCCTCGACCCGCCGATCCTGTGCCAGGGGCGCGGCAGCGCCGCCAATAGCGCGGTCTGTTATTGCCTCGGCATCACCGCGGTCGACCCATCGACCAACTCATTATTGTTCGAGCGGTTCATCAGCGAGGAGCGGAAAGAGCCGCCCGACATCGACGTCGATTTCGAGCATGAGCGGCGCGAGGAAGTGATCCAGCACATCTACGGCAAATACGGCCGCGAGCGGGCGGGGATCGCGGCCACCGTCATCCATTATCGACCGCGCTCGGCGATCCGCGAGGTCGGCAAGGTGATGGGGCTTAGCGAAGACGTCACCGCTGCCATCGCCTCGACCCATTGGGGAAGCATGGAGGCCGACATCGAGGAGGCGCGGGTCGGCGAGGCGGGGCTCGATTTCGCCGATCCGCACCTTCGCCGGACGATTGCCTTGGCCAAGCAATTGATCGGCATGCCACGCCATTTGAGCCAGCATGTCGGCGGATTCATCCTCACCGAGCGGCCGCTGACCGAGACGGTGCCGGTCGGCAATGGCGCGATGCCCGACCGCACCTTCATCGAATGGGACAAGGACGACATCGAGGAATTAGGGATCCTCAAGATCGACGTGCTCGCGCTCGGTATGCTGACCTGCATCCGCAAGGCATTCGACCTGATCGAGATGAATCACGGCGAGCGGTTCGAGCTGGCGACGGTGCCGCGCGAGGTGCCTCAAGTGTACGACATGCTGTGCAAGGGCGATTCGCTCGGCGTGTTCCAGGTCGAAAGCCGGGCGCAGATGAACATGCTGCCGCGGCTCAAACCGCGCTGCTTCTACGATCTGGTGATCGAGGTGGCGATCGTCCGCCCAGGGCCGATCCAGGGCGACATGGTCCACCCCTTTCTCAAGCGGCGGCAAGGCAAGGAAGCGGTCACCTTCCCCTGCCCCGACCTCGCGCATGGCGAGCCCGACGAACTGGAGAAGATCCTGGGGCGGACATTGGGCGTGCCGATCTTCCAGGAGCAGGCGATGAAGATCGCATTGGACGCAGCCAAATTCTCGCCCGCCGAAGCCAACCAGTTGCGCAAGGCGATGGCTACCTTCCGCTCGCGCGGAACGATCGACTTGTTGCAGGACAAGATGGTCGGGCGGATGGTCGAGCGAGGCTATGACCCCGAATTCGCCGCCCGCTGTTTCCACCAAATCCGCGGATTCGGCGAATATGGCTTCCCCGAAAGCCATGCGGCGAGTTTCGCCCACCTCGTTTATGTCTCGAGCTGGATCAAATGGCGTTACCCGGCGGCATTCGCCTGCGCCTTGCTCAACAGCCAGCCAATGGGCTTTTATGCCCCCGCGCAGATCGTCCGCGATGCGCGGGAACATGGGGTCGAGGTGGCGGCGGTCGATGTCAATCATTCGAGCTGGGATTCGACGTTGGAGGCTCCTTCTCATCTTGAGCAGCTCACCCTTCGTCTCGGCTTGCGCCAAATCGAAGGCCTTCGCCTCGATGCCGCCACCCGGATCGTCGCGGCGCGGGGCGACACGTCGTACGCCAGCGTGGAGGAAGTGCGCCGCCGCTCGGGCACCAATGTCGCGGCGGTCGAACGACTGGCGGAGGCCGATGCGTTCCGCTCGATCAAGCTCGACCGGCGCGGGGCCTTATGGGACGCGCGGGCGCTGAAGGGCGCGCCGGACTTGCCTTTGTTCGCGGCGGCTGACGAGCGCGACGAGGGGTGGGAGACCGACGTAGTGCGGCTACCCGCGATGCCGCTTAGCGAGCATGTGGTGAGCGATTACCAGACGGTTCGCCTCAGCCTCAAAGCGCATCCGATGAATTTCCTCCGCGGCCATTATGGAGCGCGAGGCTTCGTCACCGCGGGGGAGCTTCGCGGCTTACACTATGGGCGGCGGGTGTCGCTCGCCGGACTGGTGCTGATCCGCCAGCGGCCGGGCAGCGCCAAGGGGGTGTGCTTCATCACGCTGGAGGACGAGACCGGGATCGCCAACCTCGTCGTCTGGCCGGACAAGTTCGCGGCGCAGCGCAAGATCGTCATGGGGGCGCGGCTGATGGTCGTCCACGGGCTGCTCCAGCATGACGAAGCGGTGGTCCATGTCGTCGCCGCAAGCCTCGAGGACGACACTGCGATGCTGCACCATCTGTCCGAGGATTCGCTGCCTTCGACGTTGAGCGCGGGGGATGGCGCCGGTAGCTGGCGGCCACCGACGGCAAGCCACCCGCGCGACGTCAATTGCATCCCCAAAAGCCGCGACTTTCATTGATGACGTTGCGCCGGCGCGGCTGTCGGGGCATGGCCACAGCGTGAGCAATGTCAACCAGTGGATCGAGCAATATGGCGTGCTCGGGGTCTTCCTTACCGCCGCGGCGGAAGGCGAGATCGGCGTGCTGATCGGCGGCGCGATGGCGCATCTTGGGCGATTGAGCCCGGTAATGGTCGGACTTGCTGCCTGGGCTGGATCATTCCTGTCGACCCAGGCCTTCTTCCACATCGGCCGGTCGCAGCGCGACGGGCGCTGGGTGCGCCACGTCAAGCGCAGCCGCGCCTTCGCAAAGACGATCCAGTGGATCGAGCAGCGGCCGCGCCTGTTCTGCTTCTGCTATCGCTTCGTCTACGGCTTTCGCGTCGCCGGGCCGATCGGGATCAGCCTGAGCAAGGTCGATGCACGGACCTTCGCGATGATCAACCTGGTGTCGGCCCTGCTATGGGCCGTCGGCGCGACTGCGCTCGGCTGGTGGGCGGGGCCAACGGTGTTCGAGAAACTGGGGCAATGGTTCGACTG
The DNA here is from genome assembly GCA_038244345.1 of Sphingomonadales bacterium. Taxonomy (GTDB): domain Bacteria; phylum Pseudomonadota; class Alphaproteobacteria; order Sphingomonadales; family Sphingomonadaceae; genus Sphingomicrobium. The sequence goes on from JBBRTO010000016.1 coordinate 5,733, forward strand.
GCACGATCTGCTGATCGTCGGGGTCGGCGCGCTGGCGATAGTGTTTATCTTCCTCGGCTGGCGCAGGCTTAAGCTCAAGGAGGAGTGAGAGCATGCTGCTGACAGCCATGCTGATTGCCGCGCAAGACATCAGAACGCCCGCCGGCAGGTGGCAAAATCCGTCGGGCAGTGTGATCGTGATCATCGACGCCTGCGGCGCAGCTTATTGCGGCAAGGTCGAGTGGGCGTCCGACGGAGCCAAGGCAGATGCTCGAAAGGGCGGCACCGAGGCGCTGGTCGGGACCCAGCTGATGACCGGCTTTACCGCGACCGACAGCGACAAGTGGAAGGGTCGGCTGTTCATCCCGGACATGAATCGTCGGAGCAAGGCCGAGTTGAGGTTGATTGGCACCAGCACGCTCAAGGTCACCGGCTGCGCGGTCGGGCGGCTGCTGTGCAAATCGCAATTGTGGGCGCGGGTGGACTAGGCGCCAATTTCTCCCGCCAGCACCGCCGCCTGCAGCGCGGCCATTTCGTTGGCCCAGTAGCGGTCGGTTTCGAGATGCGGCGACACAGCGCGGATCTGCCCGTGAAGTAACTGTAGCCGGGCCGAGGTCTTGAGCGGGGCGTGAAAGTCGATGCCCTGCGCGGCGGCGATGAGCTCGACCGCGATCACCCCGGCGGCGTTGCGCGCGATGGTCACCGCCTTGCGCGCCGCGATCGGGGCCATCGAGACATGGTCCTCCTGCCCCGCCGAGGTGGGGATCGAATCGACCGAGGCGGGGAAGGCCAGGCTCTTGTTCTCGCTGACCAAGGCGGCGGCGGTGACCTGGGGGATCATCAGCCCCGAATTGACCCCGCCGTCATCGGTCAGGAAGGCGGGCAAATGGCTCATGTGCGGATCGACCAGCACCGAGGTCCGCCGCTCCGAAATCGAGCCGACTTCGCACAGCGCCATGGCGATAATGTCGGCGGCGAAGGCGACGGGTTGCGCATGGAAATTGCCGCCGGAAATGACTTCATCTGTATCGGGGAAGAGGATCGGATTGTCGCTGACGGCGTTGGCCTCGATCTCGAGCGTCCGCGCGGCGTTGGTGAGAAGGTCGAGGCACGCTCCCATGACCTGCGGCTGGCAGCGGAAGCTGTAGGGATCCTGGACCCGGTCGCAATCATGGTGGCTGGTGTTGATGTCGCTGGCCTCGAGCAAAGTGCGGATCCGAGCCGCGACTTCGATCTGGCCGGGCTGGCCGCGAAGCTGGTGGAGGCGCTCGTCGAACGGGCAGATGCTGCCCTTTAGCGCATCGACCGACATCGCGCCGACCGCGACGGCGGCGTCGAACACGCGGGTCCCGAGGAACAAGGCGTCGAGCGCGATCGCGGTCGAGGCCTGGGTGCCGTTGATGAGCGCGAGGCCTTCTTTCGGCGCGAGGACGAGCGGATCGCGGCCTAGCTTTCGCAGCGCGGTGGCAGCGGGCATGGTGGTGCCGGCAAGGTCGATGCAGCCCTCGCCCATCAACGCGGCCACCATGTGCGCGAGCGGCGCAAGATCGCCCGACGCGCCGACGCTGCCCTGGCTGGGGATGACCGGCATCGCGTCGGCATCGAGCAACGCCTGGAGCGCGTCGATCACCGCGCGCCGCACCCCCGAATGGCCGCGGCCGAGCCCGATCAGCTTGAGGATGATCATCAGCCTGGTAACGTGGCGCGGCAGCGCCTGACCGAGGCCGCAGCTGTGGCTGAGGATCAGATTGCGCTGGAGGTCGGCGAGCTTGTCGGCGGGGATCCGCGTTTGGGCGAGCAGCCCGAAACCGGTGTTGATGCCATAGACGGTCTGGCCGCCAAAGACGATCCGATCGACCGAGGCGGCGGCGGTGTCGATTGCAGTGAGGGAGGAGTCGGACAGGCAAGCGGGGGCGCCGGACCACATCGCGCGAAGCTGATCGAGGGTCACGGCGCCTGGCTCAAGGATGATCATGGACGAAGAGTGCCAGAATAACCCCAGCTTGACGAGGTCATTCCGCCGTTGACGCTATCGGTCGTGGGGGAGCGGCAGGATCGCAAGGGGGCCGACCTTTGGCAGTCGCGGCATGGGCACAAGGGCGCCCAGGGCCGGCGACGTGCGAATCGGCATCGCCGCGCAACCTTTGGTCGTATCGGTGATGGATCAAGCGTTCCACGCACTTGGTGCGTTGACCGCGAAGAAGGGAGATTATACCGCGCTTCTGCCAAGGACACGGACATCTCCGTTAGGCCAAGAGACGGAGCCGGATGATCTTTCGCAACCATCCTTTGCGCGCTGCGCTGTCCGAAGAAATGCACCTTCGCCGGTTGCCGAGCTTCGCCGCGCCTTACCGCCTGGTGCAGATCGTCACGGTGCTCGGCGAAGCAGGGACTGGCGACGCGCGCGCCCATATCGACACGCTAGCCAAAACGGCCCGCCAAATCGTCCCGATTTCGGCCAAATATGGCGTGCTCGAGCTGAGCAACTTAGTTCTGGTGTGGGAACGGCACACCGAATTCGCGACCTACACGCTGCTTTGTCCGGGCGGAGCCGAGGCATCGTTCGATCCCGACCTGTTCGAGCCCGCGATAGCGACGGTGCTGGCCGAGATGCCGGGAGAGGTAATCCGCGCGACCCAGATCGCGCTTGTCGCTGATCCCTCGCCCGACCGGATTCCGGTGGCGCTCGAACAATGGTTCGCGCCCGACGCGATCATCGCCTGCGACGTGGCCGACGGGCTGGCCCGGATCATGTCCGATTTCCGGCTCAACCCCGATGGGTTCGGCCGCCTGCTCGTGCTCGATCGCGGGCTGGAGCGCGACGAGCCGGCGCAGCTCGTGTTGCGGCTGCAGGAACTCGGCAATTATCGCAACATGGCGCTGCTCGGCCTTCCTCTCGCGCAGCAACTGACACCGTCAGTCACCAGCCTGGAGGGCCGTCTGGCCGAGCTGACCCATGCTGTGTCCGAACGAACCTCGGAAGATGATGAACTGCTCGATGAACTTACGTTTCTGTCCGCCGAACTGGCCCGGCTTGCTGCCGAAACCCGCTATCGGATGAGTGCAACGCGCGCCTATGCGCAGCTCAGCAAGGACCGGCTCGACAGCCTTTGCATTGTTCCGATCCGCGGCTTCCAGAGTCTGGAGGATTTCACCGAGCGGCGGCTGATGCCGGCAGTGCGGACCTGCGATTCTTTCTCGGCGCGGATCGAGGATCTGCTGCAACGTGCAGCCTGGACCAGCGAGCTACTGCGCACCAGGATCGACATCGCCCTAGCCAAGCAGAACCGGGACCTTTTGACCTCGATGGACTCCCGCACTGACTTGCAGTTGCGATTACAGCAAACGGTCGAGGGCCTCTCGGTGGTCGCTATCAGTTATTACATGGTGGCGTTGGTCAGCTACGTCTTGGCGGCCATGTCCGGGCCCCGCCACGCCGTCGCTGTGGCGGTTTCGGTTCCGATCGTGCTGACCATCGTGGGATTATCGCTTTGGCGGTTGCGACGCCGGCTGCACGGATAGCTATTATCAGGCCAACACCGCTCGCCACGCGCTTCGCGGCAACGGCGATTAGATCATCGGCAGGTCGAGCCCCTGCTCCTTTGCGCAGGCGATCGCTTCGTCATAGCCTGCGTCGGCATGGCGCATCACCCCGGTGGCCGGGTCGTTCCACAGGACTCGTTCCAATCGCCGCGCGGCGTCGTCGGTGCCGTCGGCCACGATCACTATGCCGCTGTGCTGCGAATAGCCCATGCCGACCCCGCCGCCGTGGTGGAGCGAGACCCAGGTTGCGCCTGAGGCGGTATTGAGGAGGGCGTTGAGCAGCGGCCAGTCGGAGACGGCGTCGGACCCGTCCTTCATCGCCTCGGTCTCACGGTTGGGCGAGGCGACACTGCCGCTGTCGAGATGGTCGCGGCCGATGACGATCGGGGCCGAGACTTCGCCATTCCGCACCATCTCGTTGAAGGCGAGACCCAAGCGGTGGCGCTGCCCCAAGCCGACCCAGCAAATCCGTGCGGGCAGGCCCTGGAACGCAATTCGCTCCCGCGCCATGTCGAGCCAGCGGTGGAGGTGGGGATCGTCGGGGATGAGTTCCTTCACCCGCTGGTCGGTCTTATAAATGTCCTCGGGATCGCCGCTCAACGCAACCCAGCGAAACGGCCCGATCCCACGGCAGAACAAAGGCCGGACATAGGCGGGTACGAACCCGGGGAAGTCGAAGGCGTGGGCGACCCCGGTGTCGAGCGCTTCCTGGCGGATGTTGTTGCCATAATCGAAGGTGGGCACGCCCATCGCCTTGAACGCCAGCATCGCCTCGACATGTCGCGCCATCGACTGGCGCGCGGCGGCGGCAACCGCCTGCGGATCGCGCTCGCGCATGTCCTGCCATTTGGCGACGGTCCAGCCGGCCGGGCAGTAGCCGTTGGCGGGATCGTGCGCCGAAGTCTGGTCGGTAACGGCGTCGGGGCGGATGCCGCGCGCGACCATTTCGGGCAAGATTTCCGCGGCGTTGCCGAGCAGGCCCACGCTGGTCGGTTCGGTCGCCCTGGCGAATATGCCGAGCGCTTCGTCGATGCTGGTCGCGCGATGATCGAGGTAGCGGGTGGCGAGGCGCTTCTCGATCGAACTTTCCTGGACCTCGACCGCGATGCAATGCGCCCCGGCCATAACCGCCGCCAGCGGCTGCGCGCCGCCCATCCCGCCGAGGCCAGCGGTGAGGATCCACTTACCCCTCAAATCGCCGCCATAATGCTGGCGGCCCATTTCGGCGAAGGTCTCGAACGTGCCCTGGACGATGCCCTGCGTGCCGATGTAGATCCACGACCCCGCGGTCATCTGGCCATACATCATCAGGCCGAGGCGATCGAGTTCGTTGAACTTCTCCCACGTCGCCCATTTGGGGACGAGGTTGGAGTTGGCGATGAGCACTCTCGGAGCGTCGGCATGGGTGCGGAACACGCCGACCGGTTTGCCCGACTGGACCAGCAGGGTCTCGTCGGCTTCGAGCCGCTCGAGCGTCTCGACGATTTTGTCGTAGCATTGCCAGTTGCGCGCGGCTCGACCGATGCCGCCATAGACGACCAGGCTCTGCGGGTCCTCGGCGACCTCGTCGTCGAGATTATTCATCAGCATCCGAACGGCGGCTTCGGTGAGCCAGCTCTTCGCCTTGATCTCCGAGCCGCGGCGGGCGCGGATGTGGCGGGCATTGTCTCTGCGATCTAAGTTCATCATTCTCTCATTGGTCATGCCGAACTGGTTTGGGCATCCATTCTATCGGCTGCGCGTAACCGCGTCCAAGCCCAATGTCCGTTCGCCAATGGCCTTCCACCGGCATTGGGAATAGGGTTGGCGGATGGGTATTGAGCTGATGCTGTCGACCGTGTTGGTGCTGATCACGGTGTCGATGCATGCCACCGGGCTGTTCGTCTTGTCGCGCGTGCTGCGGGTCGACACGCGCGAGGAACAGAAGGACAAGGTTCACGCGCTGTCGGTCCGCGGAATCTCGTCCACCCTGACGGTCAGCATGGGCTTGTTCCTGCTCCATGGGCTCGAAATCTGGTTCTACGCCTTTGTCTACCTCGCGATCGGGGCGGTCGAGGGACTTCGCGAGGCGGTCTATTTCTCGACCATCACCTACGGCGCGATCGGCTACAGCGACGCGGCAATGGCGCCGGGGTGGCGGCTGGTATCGGCGATCGAGGGCATCAACGGAATCATCCTGATCGGCTGGTCGACCGCTTTCTTCGTCACCGTTGTCGCCAGAATGCGACGCAGCTGAGTGGTGGCCGGGATCGTTATTTGTTAAGTGTCGAGTCCCGCGAATATCCGCCGTTCGGGCCCCGGCATTCCAATCCAGTAGCCAAGCTCGGCGAGATCCTCGACGCGCCAGGCGCAGAGGTCGGCGGCCTTGCCCGCTTCGATGCTGCCGATTTCGTGGGCGATGCCCAGCGCCCGGGCGGCGTTAATGGTCATTCCGGCAATCGCTTCTTCCGGCGTCAGCCCGAACAGGGTACACGCCATGTTCATTGCCAATTGCGGGTTGAGCAGGGGCGAGGTGCCGGGGTTGCAATCGGTGGCGATGGCGATCGGGACGCCATGATCGCGCAGCATCTGGACCGGCGGCTTGCGGCTTTCCTGGAGCGCATAAAAAGCACCGGGCAGCAGCACCGCGACAGTCCCCGCGGCGGCCATCGCCTTGGCCCCGGCGGCATCGAGATGTTCGAGATGGTCGGCCGATAGTGCCTTGTAGCGGGCGGCGAGCGCGGCACCGCCCTGGTTCGACAATTGCTCGGCATGCAGGCGGACCGGCAGGCCATTGGCGCGCGCCGCGGTGAACACGCGCTCGACCTCGGCCGGGGTGAAGGCGATGGGTTCGCAGAAAGCGTCAACGCTGGTGGCGAGCTTGGCCCTAGCGACCGCGGGGATCATCTCCTCGACGATCATTTTCACGTAAGCATCGCGGTCCGCGCCCGGAGGGAGCGCGTGGGCGGCGAGCAGGGTCGGCACGATCCGCACCGGCTGGTCGCGGCCGATCGCTTGCGCGGCGTTGAGCATTCGCATCTCGGCGGCGGTGTCGAGCCCATAGCCCGACTTGATCTCGACCGTGGTCACGCCTCCCGCCATTAATGCGTTCAACCGCCGGCGCGACTGATCGCGCAGCTGATCGGCGCCGGCCGCCTTGGTCGCGGCGACAGTCGAGGCGATTCCCCCGCCCGCCCTGGCGATCTCTTGGTACGTCGCGCCGGCGCGACGCATGGCATGTTCCGCCGCCCGCGTGCCGCCGAACACGAGGTGGGTGTGGCAATCGACCAGCCCCGGCGTGACCCAAGCGCCGCCCAGCGCGACCACTTCCTTGGCGCGAAAGCCAGCCAGTTCGGTGCGCTTGCCGACCCGAACGATCCGCCCGCCATCGATCCCTATCGCGGCATTGGCGAACAGGCCGAGCGGATTCCCCGGCTGCGGCACCATCGTCGCGACGTGGCAATCGGTAAGCAGGCGGTCCCACATGATGGTGGCAATGGGCGGCGGCGGTGCTAATCGTCAAGCATGAGCTGGCCCAATCTGACCGACCTGCTGGTTGCCGCCGATGCGGATGCGCCGGTGGGCCTGGTCGGCGCACCCTTGGCGGCGGGATCGGTTACGCCGGGACGGTGCGACCTGGCCCCTGCGTTGTTTCGCGCGACATTGAGGCGGATCGGTCGCTACGACGTCGAGACTGGGCGCGAATTGGCCAGCCTGATCGCCGATCATGGCGATGTCGCGATCAAGGGCATGAATATCGAACAGGCCACCGGGCCGATCCGTGAGGCGTGCGCGGCGAGCGTTGCGCGACATCAACTCACGCTGCTGGTCGGCGGCAACAATGCGGTGACCAGGCCCGCGGTCCACGCGCTGGGGGTTCCGCTCGACCAGGTCGGGCTGATCACCCTCGACGCGCATTTCGACCTGCGCGGGACGAACGAGGGGCTGGGCAATGGCAATCCGGTACGCGCGCTTCGCGAGGATGGATTGCCGGGTCGCAACATCGCGCAAATCGGCCTCGCGCCATTTGCCAACTCGGCAGCGATGCACCGCGACGCGATCGACGGTGGGCATCTGGTGGTGACGATCGGAGAGGTGCGCGCCGCGAGAATCGACCAAGCGATCGAGCGCGCGCTGGCGCATGTCGCGCATTGCGAGGCGGTGGTGGTCGACTGCGACATCGACGTGATCGACCGCGGGCAATTGCCCGGCGCTCCGGGGGCCCGGCCGGGCGGCATGGAGGCCCACGACTTCTTCGTGGCGATCCGGCTGCTTGCGACCGAACCCAAGGTTCGGCTGATCGACCTCACCGAATGGGATCCGCCGCTCGACCCTAGCGACCTGACGGCGCTTACCGCTGGCCGGTGGCTTGCGGAGTGCGTTGCCGGCTACGAATTACGCACCGCCTGAAGGCTGACGCCGAGACGGTGGAGATCCCCGTTTGGGACGGATGCGATATGACCCATTCCATTGACTCACGTTAATTATGGTTTCACCAATCTTAACGCGCGTTTAGGCGAGTCGTTCGCGGCCTGGCCGATCTGCGCGACCATGATTGGGGGATCGTGCATGCGGGTTCGGGAACATCGTTACGTTCTGGGAGTGGTGACCGCCGGGACCAGCCTGTTGGTGGCATTGCCGGCATCGGCGCAGTCGCTCGCGCCGACGCGCGATGAACTAACTCGCCAGCAACCCGACAGCACACCGCCCAAGTCGACGCTCAACGTCGTCGGCGGGGTCGAGCGGTCGCCCTGCCCGTTGGCCGATCCCGAATTCGCCGATGTCAGGGTCAAGCTGAGCGATGTTCAGTTCAACAATCTGAAAGGCGCCAGCGACAGCGAGATGCGCCAAAGCTGGGCCGAATACGCCGGCACCGACCAGCCGGTTTCGGTGATCTGCGAAATCCGCGATCGCGCGGCGACCTATTTGCGCGACAAGGGCTATCTCGCCGCCGTCCAGGTTCCGACCCAGCGGATCGAAAATGGAGTCGTCCGGCTCGAGGTGCTTTACGCACGGGTGACGACGATCCGCGCGCGCGGCCAGACCGGCGGGGCCGAGGCCAAGCTCGCCGGCTATCTGTCGAAGCTGACCCAGGACGAGATATTCGACCGCAACCGCGCCGAGCGCTACCTGCTGCTGGCGCGCGACATCCCCGGCTATAACGTCCAGTTGACGCTCAAGCCCGCGGGCACCGCGCCGGGCGAACTGATCGGCGAAGTGTCGGTCATCCGCCAGCCCTACGCGCTCGACGCGGTGGTTCAGAACCTTGCGGCGAGCGAAACCGGCCGCTGGGGCGGACAGCTTCGTGGGCAGGTCTATGGGCTGACCGGGCTAGGCGATTCGACCTTCATCTCGGCGTATTCGACGTCCGATTTCAAAGAGCAGCAGATCCTCCAGGTCGGACACAGCTTCCGTCCCGGATCGGAAGGGCTGACGGTGAGCGGCCAACTGACCTATGCATGGACCAAGCCGACCATCGACCGCAAGCCGGGCGACCCCCGGGTCAGGGCGCGGACGTTATTCGCGACGCTGGGCGTTTCCTATCCATTGATCCGCACCCAATCGCATAATCTGACGCTCGGCGGCGGGATGGATTATGTCGATCAGAAGGTCGATTTCTTCGGGCCGCTTACCCGCGACCATTTGCGGGTGGCCTTCCTGCGCGCCGATTTCGATGCGGTCGATTTGAAGTCGCGCCGGCCGAAGTGGAAGATCGGCGGCGGAATCGAGCTTCGCCAAGGCCTTCACATCCTCGGCGCGAGCGACCGCTGCTGCGATGTCGGCGACATCCCGCCGAGCCGCGCCGACGGCCGCTCGGCCGCGACCCTGGTGCGGGCCAGTGCCAGCGGCGAACTGGCGATCGGCAAGTCACTGGCGCTGGCGATCAGTCCGCGCGCGCAATATGGTTTCGACCCATTGCTGTCGTTCGAGGAATTCACGGTCGGCAATTACACCGTCGGGCGCGGCTATGACCCGGCGGTGATTTCTGGCGACAGTGGAATCGGAGTTGCGGCCGAATTGCGCGGCCCGCGCGTGGCGCCGTTCAAGCGATCGCGGTTCCTGGTCCAGCCCTATGTATTCGGCGATGCCGCCTGGGTGTGGAACAAGAATATCGGCGGCGATCCCGAGCATGTGAAATCGGCCGGCGGCGGACTTCGCGCCGGTCTCAATGACCGACTGGCGATCGACGCCGCGGTCGCGGTTCCGCTCGAACGCGCCGGGATCGACCATAAGCGCGGCAGCCCCCGCCTCCTCCTCACCCTGACGACCCGCTTGCTCCCCTGGAGATCATGATGCGTAACCTCGCTCACCCTTCCCGTCGCGCCCGGACCAGTTGCTCGGTCCTCGCGGTTGCAACCGTCCTCGTGATGGGTGCGACGCCCGCTTCGGCGCAGAGTTTCCTCGGCAGCGGTTCGCCCACCAACGGGGTCGCGACCACGATCACGACTGGCGCGGGGACCACCAACATCTCGGTCACCACGCCGCAGACCGTGATCAACTGGAGCCCGACCGATACGGCGATCGGGGGCGGTTCGATCAATTTCCAGCCGGTGGGGACCACCGCCACCTTTTCCGGATCGGGCAATTACGCCGTTCTCAATCAAATCAACCCGGCCGATTCGTCGCGCGCCATCTCGATGAACGGGACTATCAACGCCGGGCTCGGCGGAGCGAGCAACGGAAGCATCTATTTCTATTCGCCGGGCGGGTTCGTGATTGGCGGCAGCGCGGTAATCAACGTCGGCTCGCTGGTGCTATCGGCCTCGCCGATCACGGTCAACGTGTCGGGCGATTTCATCACGGGGGCCAATAATCATGTGACCTTCGGCCAGGCGAGCCAGCCGGGGGCGGCCATCACCACCAATCTTGGATCGCAGATCAACGCCTCGGCCGGCGACGCCTATGTCGCAATGGTTGCGCCGCGAATCCAGCATGGCGGGACGATCAACGTCAACGGCAGCGCGGCCCTGGTCGGGGCCGAAGCGGCACTGATCAACTTCTCGCCGGACGGGCTGTTCGACATCCAGGTGGTCAGCGGCACGACCAGCACGACCGGGGTCAGCACGAGCGGGACGATCACCGGCGCGGCGAGTACAGGCCTCACCGATATCCACCGCGCCTATCTGGTCGCGGTGCCCAAGAACAACGCGCTGACGATGCTGATCGGCGCCGGTAGCAACCTTGGATTTGACGTCGCCGGGGCCGCCAATGTTGTCGGCAATACCGTCGTGCTGTCGGCCGGTAATGAAATTTCAGGCGGCTCGATCGGCGCTGTATCGGTCGGGACGATCGGCGCGGGCGTCGCCAACCTCGACCTGCGCGACAGCAATATCACGTCCGCGCTCATCAGCGAATCGACCGGATTCACGCATATGTCGGGCTTTTCGGCGCTGCATTTCCATTCAGACGTCAACTCCCATTCCGGCGGCGATATCTGGTTCAGGACGCAAACCGCGATCGGGTCCATCGACGTCGATGGCAATCTGGCTTTGTCAACGGAACGTTACGGATCGAACGAACAGTCGGTCACGACTTCCAACATCGACATCGACAACGTCAACGGCGCGGGCAGCATCAACGTCGACGGCTCGACCACGCTCAATACCAATGCGCATGGCGGCTGGAGCGGTGCGGCCGGAACGCCAGGCGGCAACGCAACCGCCGGGCATATCAGTGTTGATGCAAATGGAGGTGCAACCTTTACCTTTGGAGACCTCAGCGCCAACGCTAATGGCTATGGCGGCAGCGCATTCGCCGCCGGAGTCAACGGTGGCACGGGCATCGGCGGCGATATCTCGGTTTTCACTGTCGGCAACACTAGCCAATTGACCATTGCCGGAGCGGTAAACCTATCGGCGAATGGCTACGGCGGCTCCGGGAACGGGGGCGAATGCTTCAGCTGCGATGGCAATGGCGGCTCGGGAGTGGGGGGCTCAGCGTCGCTTCGGGCTGACTCGCAGTTCACGATCACTGGATCGGTCGATCTGATCGGAAACGGCATTGGCGGCTCGGCTGGATTCGGAGCGCGGGGCGGCGACGGCACGGGCGGCATTGTTTCCGTCCAGTCGCTGGCTAGCGGTTTCCTTTCAATTGCCAGCGACCTTGACGCTTCGGCGGTTGCGATCGGCGGCAACGGCGCGACCGGGGGCGACGCTTACGGCGGCAACGTCAATGTGTCTGCCCAGAATGGCACGGTCACGCTGGTCGGCCCGGTATCAATGAACGCCGACGGGCGCGGCGGAGCGGCTTCCGGCTCGGGCGACACCGCAGGCAATGGCACCGGCGGCCAGGCGCGGCTGTACGCCAATGTCGATGGGACGGTGAATCTGCAGTCATCGCTCAACATGAGCGCGATCGGCCGTGGCGGGTATCTCTACGGTAATAGCGAAACCGGCGGCGACGGCCATGGCGGCACGGTTCAAATCCAGGCGACGGCCGCCAATGCCCACATTACGGTGGTCGGCAACGCCAACCTCGACGCTTCGGGCCGAGCCTCGACCACCGGCGGGGAATGCTATTCTTGCGGCGGCATCGGCGGCGACGGGATTGGTGGCTCGGTTCTGGTCGAAGCCTTTGGCGCGCCAACCGCAAAGCTGGATTTCGGGTCGAACCTCAACATGTTCGCCAAGGGCTACGGAGGCACCGGAGCGGGTGCTGCCGGCGGCCTCGGGCAAGGCGGCACGGTGGTTCTGCAAGCGACCTCCGGTGCCCGTGTCAACGTTGCCGGCAACGCGGTACTCAACACCGATGCATACGGCGGCTACAGCTACATCTATTCATACAATTACGAATATGCGTATGATTTCGGCGTCGCTACCGGCGTCGTTACCGGCGGCAATGCTATCGGCGGTACGTCGCGGATCCAAGCCACCGGCAGCGGCGCAGGCGCCGGGCTAATCGCGATCGACGGCAGTGCCTATGTCTACGCGCGAGGCTATGGCGGGGACGCTGGCGGCACGTCCGAAGGAATCGGCGGAACCGGCACCGGCGGAATAGCCCATTTGGTCAGCATGGACGGATCGATCACGGTCGGAGACAGTGAGACCGGCGGCGATCTCGTTCTGTCCGCAGATGGATTTGGCGGCGATGCTTATGGCGGCACCGCGGGCGATGGCCGGGGCGGCGAACTCGCCGAAATCGATGCGATCAACGGCGACATCACGGTGAACGGCTACGCGACTGTCTCGGCGAGCGGCTTTGGCGGCGACGGCCTTTACGGCGGCGATGGTATCGGCAGTGGCGACACCAGCAACGCCGAACCCGACTTATGGACCGGCGGCGCGCACATCTTTGCCAAGAATGGCGATATCGTGATCAACGGCAACACGTCGGTAAGGGCCAACGGCACCGGCGGCGATGGCGGTCACGACAATGGCTATGGCGTCAATTACGGCGGCGATGGCGGAAACGGCACCGGCGGCTGGGCGACGATCTTGGCCGCGAATAGCGCCTTGGGTGCAAGTTCGATTTCCATCCTTAGCAATGGCTATTCCGAAGGCAGAGGCAGCGCGACAATTGAGGCCAATGCATTTGGCGGCGACGCCGGCTACGGCGGTTACGGATCCTACGGGGACAACGGCTTTGACGGCGGCTACGGCACCGTCGGTGGAAATGGCACCGATGGCGGCTATGGCATCGCGGGCGGCCACGGCGGCAATGCCACCGGCGGGGTGGCACAAATCCTTGCAGCGGCCGACAATGGCCATGTCACCATCAGCTACGCGACTGCTTCGGCCATCGCTGATGGTGGTGACGGCGGCGCAGGCGGCGGAGGCGGCCGTGGCGGCAATGGCGGCAATGGCGGCAACGGGCTTGAAGGCTTCGGCGGCAATGGCGGCAATGGCGGCAACGGTGGTGCTGGCGGTCTCGGCGGCGCCGGCGGCTCAGCAATCGGCGGCAGGGTCACCATCGGCACCTCAAGCGGCAACAATCAGGCGATCGGGCTTGGCGAGGGTAGCGCGACGTTCAGCACGATCACGCTGAATGCCAGCGCGACCGGCGGCACTGGCGGCGACGGCGGGGCCTTCGGCTTCGGCGGCTTCGGCGGCTCGGGCGGGTCCGGCTTCCCGGCCCCTGGCTCCTCGGGCAGCTCGGGCGCGAACGGCGCGGCCGGCAACGGCGGCGATGGCGGCAATGCGACCGGCGGCCGGGCAACACTGCTAGTTCGCGGATCGACCGTCAATGTCGGTACAGCAACGCTGCACGCCGATGCGACCGGTGGTGACGCGGGCTTTGGCAATGAGAACGGTTACGGCTCGGATGGGGTCACCGGGATCGGCGGCAACGCCACCGTTGGCGGCGACGGCGGGATCGCGGTGCGGGCAACTGGCCGTTATCTGCTCGAGACCCAGCGCGGCACGCTCAACGCCGGCGACATCAGCGGGACGGCAATCGCCACTGCCGGGATCGGCATTCCCAATGGCAACGTCTCCGCATTGGGCGGGAACAGCGTGACCTTCCTCAACGCCGACGGCAACATCGATTCGCTCGATTTCCTAATCACTGTCGACAGCAACTCATTCGATACATCCATTTCGGGCCATGACTCGATTTCGGTCAAGAATGGCGTCGTCGATGTCACGAACGACTTCAGCTTCATTACCGACGGCAACCTGTCGCTGTTCGCCGACAAAGCCAGCCTGACCGCCGACACCATCACGCTTCACGCGACCGATTTCGTTCCCGACACGGTCAATATCACGCCCGGCGTCGTCGGCACTTTCTTCGCGCAAAGTTTCGACATTGCGACCGACAATAATTTCCTCACCACCGCCAACCTCGACAGCATCGAAGGCCTGACGATTTTCGCGCCGGGTTCGATCTATGTCGCCGACATCAATGTCGATTCGTGGGTCGATCTTGAGGCGCAGGGCGGCGAAGTGATCATCGGCAATTTGTCCGCCAACGGCGATGTCGATATCGACGCCGCGTTGGGGATCGACACTGGCACGATCGACGGCGACGGGATCATGGACCTGCTGGCGGGCGGGTCGATCAACACCGGGACGATCGACAACACAGGCGATACCACCCTCAAAGCCGGCTCGTCGATCAACGTCGGCGCCATCGATTCGGGCAGCGGCGCGGTGTCGCTGATAGCCGGATCTTATATCTCGGGCAGCACCATCGACGCCGGATCGATCTATGGCGACAGCGGTGCTTCAATCTTCCTGACCGACCTGACAGCGACCGGTGGCGACATCGAACTGGTGGCGATCGGCGACATTCTCGTCGGCAACCTACTTAGCAGCGAAACCATCGACCTTGACGCTGGCGGCTATCTCGACGGCGGCAATATGACAGCCGGGGATTCAGTCGAGATCAAGGCCGGCGAGTTTGTGGACATCGGCGACGCCTCCGCCGGGATCGTCAACCAGTCGAACGGTTACGACGCCGACTATAACGTCGGGATCCTTGCCGGTACGACCATCGACACCGGCAATATCGACGCTTTTAACAATGTCGGCCTCGCGGCGCAGGGCAACATCACCACCGGCAGCATCGACGCGGGCCACATCTTCCTTGGCCTCGGCGGAGGCAACATGAGCTTCGGCGTGATCGACGCCGGGGATGTCACCTACCTCGCCAATTATTCGATGATGGCGCTCGGCGGTGAGCTCACCGACGCGTTCGACCCGACCCCGATCCTGGCGCGCGCCCCTGTGTCGTCGGGCGGATCGATCACCACCGGCGCGATCGCCACGGGCAGCGTTCAGGCCGCCGCGGGAACGACGATGAATGTCGGCGCAATCAATGCCAGCGGCCTGGTCGACCTGTCGTCAGGCGGGGCAATGCAGACCCAGAACATCACCTCCGGCGCGACGCTGGCGATGACGTCGGGTAGCACGATCAACGGCGGCAATTTGATAGCCAGATCTTCGGTTCGGGTATCGGGGACCGGCGCGGTCAATGTCGGCAATATCACCATCACCAATCCGTCGGCAGCGCGACCGCTCGACAGCGCAGTATTTGATGTCGCCACCGGATCGCCGGTCGAAGTCTTCGGCGCGTCGATCGTTACCGGGAACATCGCCACCAACGGTTATGTCGGCCTGTACACGCCGGGCAGCCTGACTGTGGGGACGATCGATGCGGGGCACGACGTGATCGCCCTGGCCGGGACCACCGCTGCATTCGGCGCGATCAAGACGCCCGAGCGCTTCTTCCTTGGTGGCTATGCAATGTTCGCCGGCCTCAACGGCGGCGAAAGCTTCAATCCGGCGCTGGTGTTCGGCGCGACCAAGGCCAAGACTGGCGGGTCGGCAACCTTCGGCGGATCGTCCGTGGTGAATTCATTCCAGGCCTATGTCGGCACCGATACCACGCTGCAGTCGCTCCAGACCGCAAGCTTCGCGCTGATCGATACCGGTGGCATGTTCACGCTCAACGGCACGCTCAATGGCAACAGCCGGATCATTTCCAACGACATCGATATCGGCTCTGGCGCAGCGGTCAACACCGGCAACCTGCATCTGGTATCGCGCAACGCGACGCAGACGGTAGTCGGTGATGGCGTGTCGGGCGGCGGCTACACATTGTCGGACGCCGAGTTCGATCGCATCCACACCCCGCTTTCGGTGGTCGCCGACACGACATATGGAGCGGCGGCAAAAATGCTGATCGGCAACCTCACGGCGACCGTCTCAGGATCCAGCCAGACCGGTTACGATTACGAATTCGCAACCGCCAACGGCACCAGCAGCACCTCGGTCGGGTCGATCAAGGTCCTCGGCAATGTCACTTTCACCGGTCTCAGCCTGACCGACGAAGTGGCGTTCCGGACCAACCAGTTCGAACTCGACGCGGCTACCGGATCGGTCAGTCTGTTCAGTCAAGGAACGACGCTCGGTGGCGTGCTTGGCCTCTATGCGCCCAAGGTCTGGGTGGCGAGCGGCGACATCCTGACCAAGCTCGAGGCCAATGCCCGTTACTCGGGCTATATCGCCGAACTCAATGCAGCTGCGACGGTCCAGCGTCCCGAAGGTGTGCTCCGCGCTGCGTCGTTCGATATCGACGCAGGAAGCGAGGCGATCCAGTCGCTGCTGGTGCAGAATACCGGCACCAAGGCGATCCCGGCGGGCTTCCTGCTGACCGACCTCAACATCGATAGCAGCGATGCCCCTGATGCAGCTCCCGGGTCGATCGACCTGGTGATCAACGGACAGATCATTACCCAAGCCGGGACTGGCACCGGGATCGCCGTTCGCGACGGGCTGGTTACGGAATTCGGGATCATTCCGTTCGTTTCGACCAGCACGATCAACGGCTGCCCGCTGACCGGAAGCTGCAGTTCGGCCCCGCCGAGAGTCGATACGGTGGCGCCGACCGACGTCCAGCTGGTCGACAATGGCGCGCTCGGCGACGGCCTGTTCGGCAACGAGCCCGATATCGACGACGGCAACAATGGCGACGAAGGCGATTTGTCGAGCCCGATCGCACCGCCGATACCGCTGTTCGACTCGCGGCCGCTCGACCAGACGGGCGACGTCGATGACCCGGTGTCCGGCGCAGGCAACCCGTCGCTATTCGGAAGTGCTGACTGCGACGACGGCAGCGACGAGCAGAGCAATACCAAGAAGGTCAACAAGGGAGGCTGCAAGTGACTCGTTTAACGGCAGCGGCCGCACAATCCCTACTGATCGCGTCGGCCATTGGGGTGGCTTCGGCGGCGACGGGCGCGAGCGGGCTTCCGATCGCCAATCGAACTAGCTTCCGGCTCGGCGACGCTGGCGTGACATGTACAGCCCAGTCGAAGGCCACCGACGTCAGGCTGACCGGGATTTTCGATCGCGCTTATGTGTTGACCTGCCGCGACGCATCGAGCGCGGTCGGGAGTGTCCTCGCAGTTCGGCGGAATATCGATCCGTCGACTGAGCCGAGCGCGCTAAGAGTCGGCCGGTTGACCTGCGCGGCCCCCGCCCCCGTCACTATCGACGGCGCGGGATCTGCCTTGAGCTTCTCTTGCCGCGATGAAGCGGCCAAGCTCGATTACAAGCGCTATTCGCTGACGCGCGGTAAGACGTCCTACTTCGTCGAAGGGCTCGCTGGCTATGACCCCGCGCTTCGCCTCGCGCTCAGCTCGGTGGTCAGCAACCGGCCGCAGACCGGCGCAGTGCGGGTGGCGACGACCGAAGTCAGTGACGCTGCGGCCTTCGCTCGTACTCAGGCCGGATCGCTCGACCCGGCGGCGGCGCGGATCGAAGCCTATACGCTCAACAATGGCGGGCAGTTCGCCCAGTCGGACCAATATTTCGAGACCATCGCCATGCGCGACCGCAACGACACATCGGCCTATGCCGAGGCGCTTGCCAATCAGGGGCTTCAGCAATCCAACCTCAGCAATTTCAGCGCGGCGCTCCGTCTGCTGGCTCAGGCCGAGAGCAAGGCACCGCGAACCGACCCGGTGCTGCAGCGGCTGATCCGCAATTATCGCGCGATCAACCAGCTCAACCAGCGCCAGGCTGAAGCCGCGCTGGCCGAGCTGGCCAAGCCGGTCGCGGCGATCCAGTCGACCGAGGATTCGGAATTGCGCAACGGCCTGATCACCCTGCCGTTGGCCGATGAAATCAACCGCGAAAGCACGGCCTATAAGCAGGTCGATCTCGGTAATGGCTTGCGCCCCGCCGAACGCGCCACGGTGCTCGATGCGCAGGCATTGCAACTGTCGGGAATCGCGCTGCGAATGACCGGCAAGCTCGACCAAGCCGGCGCCAATCTGGCGAAGGCACAGGAAGAATTGAAGAGCGTCCGCGACGGCAAGCTGGCGTCGGCCGGATGGCTGAAGGCCGATATCGAAGTCGAGCGAGCATTGGTTGCCGAAGCCGCGGGCAACAGCGGCTCGGCCGGCGGGGCGTATGATTCGGCGATTGAAGTGCTTGCCAAAAACTATCCCGATTCGCCGATGCTGTTGGCGGCGCGCGCGCGCAAGGCGGCGTTCCTGTCCCGGCGCGGCGATGATCCTGGAGCGCGCGCCTTGTTCGCCGACGTGGTCGACAAGAGTGCGTTGATTCCCGACAGCGGGATCGCGCTGCGCGACCTGCTGACGCCCTATTTCGAAATGCTTGCCAAGGATGGTTCGGCGGCATCGGCGGCGCTGATGTTCCGCGCGGCGCAAGCACTCGCCCGCCCCGGCGTGGCCCAGACCCAGGCGGTGCTCGCGCGGCAATTGTCCGAAGGCGATGGCGAGGCCTCGGCCTTATTCCGGCTGGCGATAAAACGGACCCGTGAAATTGCGCGGACCGATGCCGAGCTGACTGAATTGTCGGCCAAAAAGGCACCGACCCCGGCCGACATTCAGACGCTGGCGGCGACCAAGGCCAGCCTCGAGCAGATGCGGGTCGACCAGACCAGCTTGCAGTCACAGCTGGCGGCCTATCCGCGCTATAAGGTGCTTGCGTCGCAGCAGACCAATCTGTCGGACCTGCAAGCCGCGCTTCGGGCCGGCGAGGGCTATTACAAGATGATGGCGGTCGGCGACCGCCTGTACGCGATGTTTGCAACCAATGGCACGGCGCGCGCGATGCGGATTGTTCCGACGCGCAACATGATGGCCGACAAGGTGTCGCAGATTCGCCGCACGATCGTGCGGTTCGTGAATGGGGAGGCGGTGACCGATGCGTTTGACGCCGACAGCGCGCGCTCGCTTTACCTTGACCTGTTCGGATCGATTGACGACGAAGTGCAAGGCCTCAAGCATCTGGTGTTCGAACCGGATGGCCCGATGCTCCAGCTGCCACCCTATTTGCTGATCGCCAAGCAAGGCGGCCTTGATGCCTACAAGGCGCGGCAGAAACTGGCGGGCGCCGATGAGTATGACATGCGCGGGGTCGACTGGCTCGGCCGCGGGCGCGAAATCTCGATCTCGGTCAGCCCGCGAAGCTTCCTCGACGTCCGGGCGATCGCCCCGTCTCGCGCCCGCAACGCCTATCTCGGGCTGGGCGACAATTCCCCGGTAACGATCAAGCCGGTGGCCGCTGTGGCCGACGATTGCGATTGGCCGGTGCAGACCTGGCAGTCGCCCATCTCGCCCGCCGAACTGATGTTGGCGAGCGCGGTGTTCGG
The DNA here is from genome assembly GCA_038244345.1 of Sphingomonadales bacterium. GTDB lineage: Bacteria > Pseudomonadota > Alphaproteobacteria > Sphingomonadales > Sphingomonadaceae > Sphingomicrobium. The sequence continues at coordinate 25,296 of JBBRTO010000016.1, forward strand.
CCCGTCGAACAGCAAGCTGCTGACCGGCGCCGCGTTCACCGATACCGCATTGCTCAAGGACAACCAGCTCGACAATTATCGGATCCTCCATTTTGCGACCCACGGCCTGGTTACCGCGCCGCGCCCCGACTGCCCGCCGCGGCCGGCACTGGTCACCTCGTTCGGCGGGCCGGGATCGGATGGACTATTGAGCTTCCGCGAGATTTTCGATCTCAAGCTCGATGCCGATGTCGTCATTCTGTCGGCGTGCGACACCGCCGGCGCGGCTACCGCCAGCGCATCGCGCGAAGCGGGCGTCATGACCGGCGGAAATTATGCGCTCGATGGGCTGGTCCGCGCCTTCATCGGCGCCGGCGCGCGCTCGGTGATCGCCAGCCATTGGCCGGTCCCCGACGACTATAACGCGACCAAGCGGCTGATCTCGGGGTTGATCGAGGCGCGGCCCGGCGAACCGCTGGCGCAAGCGCTCGAGGAAGCCCAACGCGGGCTGATGGATGATGCGCAGACCTCGCATCCCTTTTACTGGGCGGCGTTCATCATCCTTGGCGACGGCGCCAAGCCGCTGATCAACGGCCCCGCCCCGGCGCTTGCCAGCAAGCTGACCGCAAGCCGCTAGTTGCCTTCCGCTTTTGCGAGTCGCAGGATGGCGGCGGGCATCGCGGGAGAAAACAGGATGAAATTGGCGACGTTGCTCCTGCTCGGGGCGCTGACCAGCGGCGGTACTGTCCGTGCCGCACCATCACAATCGACGCGCCTGGCCCAGCGCGCCGCCACCATCAATATCGTCCGCGACCAATGGGGCATCGCGCATATCCGCGGGCGCAGCGATGCCGACGCGATCTTCGGGATGGCCTATGCCCAAGCCGAGGACGACTTCAACCGGGTCGAGACCAACTATCTCACCAGCCTCGGCCGCTTGTCCGAGGCCGATGGCGAAGCCTCGCTGTGGAAGGATCTTCGCCAGCGGCTGTGGATCGACGAGGACCAGCTCAAGGCGCAATATTCGGCCAGTCCCAACTGGCTTCGCCAGTTAATGGACGGCTGGGCCGACGGGCTCAATTTCTATCTCGCCAGCCATCCCGCGGTTCGCCCGCGCGTATTGACCCGTTTCGAGCCGTGGATGGCGCTGAGCTTTTCCGAAGGAAGCATCGGCGGCGACATTGAATATGTCGACCTCGACGGGCTTCGCGCGTTGTACGGTCGCGCCGCGCCGCATGTTGCCAGCACCAAGCCATGGGGAGAGCCGCAGGGGTCCAACGGAATTGCGATCGGTCCATCGCGCTCGATAAGCGGAAACCCGCTGCTGCTGATCAACCCGCACACCAGTTTCTTCTTCCGCGACGTGGTCCAGGTGACCAGCGGCGAAGGCCTCAATGTCTATGGCGCGGTCACGTGGGGGCAATTGTTCGTCTATCAGGGGTTCAACGCCCGCGCCGGCTGGATGCACACCTCGAGCGGGCTCGATAACCGCGATGAATTCTCCGAGACTTTCGCCGATTTTCCCAACGGCAAGCTCGGTTATCGCTTCGGCGGCGACCTTCTCCCGGTGACGATCAAGCCGGTGACAATCCGCGTCCGCGCCAGCGACGGAAGCCTGAGCGACCGCACATTCGGCGTGATGAGAACGATGCACGGCCCGATCATCCGCAGCGAGCAAGGCAAGTTCATCGCATTCTCGATCATGGACGATCCGGTCCACGCGCTCGAGCAGAGCTTCAAGCGAACCAAGGCGGGGAGCTTGGCCGAATTCACGCGCGCCTCTGAGCTTCGCGCGAATTCGTCGAACAACACCCTGTTCGCTGACTCGAGCGGCAACATCGCCTATCTCCACCCCCAGTTCGTGCCGCTCCGAGATGACCGGTTCGACTATCGCGGGGTGGTCAGCGGAAGCGACCCGCGAACCGCGTGGCGCGGTCTGTTCACCACCGACGCGCTGCCCAATTTGCACAACCCGAAGTCGGGGTTCGTGTTCAACGTCAACGATGCGCCTTGGTCGGCGGCAGGGCGCGGGTCGATCGATCCGCGCAAGTTTCCGCGCTACATGGATCAGTGGGGCACGCGGCCGCGCACCGACCATGCGCTGCAGCTGCTCGAAGGGACCGGCAAGTTCAGCGCTCGAAGCCTCAATGCGGCCGCCTTCGATCGCGCCAATCCCGGCTTTGACCGGATCCTCCCCGGACTCCTCGCCGCCTACGACGGCCTCCC
>JBBRTO010000017.1:0-28181 GCA_038244345.1 Sphingomonadales bacterium
CACCGTCGCGACGATGCCCGAGGTGATGAAGCGCTCGGCGACATAGACGCCGTTGAAGTTGATGCAGAACTGGCTGATCCCGAGCACCGCCGCCGCGCTCAGCAATCGCGGATTGGGCCGAAGCGAGTGCCCTTTCCATCGTGCCACCGCGGCCATCGCCACCGCCGCAATCGCAAAGCGATAGGCCACCGACCATTGCGGCGCGACGCTACCGATCTGGCCGCGGATCACCAGCCAGGTCGATCCCCAGATCAGGGTGAAGATGACGAACGGGACGATAATCGATCGGTCGAGGCGAACCTCGTGCGGCTTCGTCACAGCGCCTTGATCGCCGCCGCGAGGGCGGCCACCGCGCCCATATCCTGGTCCCAACTGGTCACCAGCCGCACCTCGCCCGGCGCCCAATCGTAGAAATCGAACCCTTGGCGCCGGATCGCCGCGGCCTCGTCGGGGGTCATCCGGACGAACAATTCATTGGCCTCGACCGGATAAATCAGACGCTCTGTCCCACACGCCCCGGCCAGCGTCAGCGCTGCATCGTTGGCGGCGCGGGCGTTGGCGAGCCACAAATCATTGTCGAGCATCGCCAGCAACTGGGCCGCCAGAAAACGGCCTTTGGAGAGGAGATGCCCCGACCGCTTGCGCAGCACCTTCGCCTTGTCGGCCAGTGTCGCGTCAAAGAAAATCAGCGCCTCGGCGTCCATCCCGCCATTCTTGACGAAACCGAAGCTCAACACGTCGACCCCAGCGCGCCACGTCAAATCGGCCGGGCTCGCCCCGGTCGACACCACCGCATTGGCGAACCGCGCTCCATCGAGGTGGAACCCAAGCCCCCGCGCCTTCGCCACCTCGCCCAGCGCAACGGTCTCGGCGGCCGAATAAGTCAGGCCATATTCGGTGGCATTGGTGATCGACAGTGCTGCGGGCTGGACTTGATGAATGTCGGGACGGACCCGCGCGCCTGCGGTTTCCACCGCGTCGGGCGTGACCTTCGCCCCCGGCCCGTCGAGCAGAGTCAGCTTGGCACCGCCATTATACATCGCCGGTGCACCCGCCTCATCCGTCTCGATATGGGCATCGCGGTGACACAGGATCGCCCCGGTCGGCGGGCACAGCATGGCCAGGCCAATGCTGTTGGCCGCAGTGCCGGTGGTCACCCACAAGGCCTCGACCCGGGTCTCGAACAGGTCGGAGAAAGCGCCATTGAGTTTCGCGCTCCAGGCGTCGCCGTCATAGGCCGTGTCGAGCCGGTTAGCCGCGGCCAGGGCATCGATCACCGGCGGACAGGCGGCGGCGGCATTGTCGGAGAAAAAGCGGTCAACCACGGTTGAGCGCATGACGCGGCGCTTGGCCCGGGTCAACCAGGCAAAAAAAAGGGGCCCGGCGCGGTGTCGCGCCGAGCCCACGATTTCGTCGTTGAACGAGCTTACAGTTCGTTCGACACGTTGTTGAAGGTCGTGCCCAGCTTGGTGCCGATACTCTTCATCGCGGCGATCGCGGCAACCGCGATGAGGGCGGCGATCAGGCCATATTCGATGGCCGTAGCACCCTTCGAGTTGCCCATGAGCTTGATAAGTCTGCGCATGTTCCAAATCCTTTGAATTGACAGCTCAACCTGCGCTCGAAAGGTTAACAAACAGTAGCAATTCTCAAAGTATCTCAGATTTCTGTATTTCGTTTGGGGAGCCCGATATCGGCCAGCCCGCCGGGCGACCGATATCGAAAATGGTGCTGTCGGTGAGGATTGAACTCACGACCTCAGCCTTACCAAGGATGCGCTCTACCACTGAGCTACGACAGCATGTCGGATTGGACGGGCGCCTATGGCCGCAGCGCCGCTCGGCTGTCAACCCGCTTGGCTGCGCGCTGGCGAGGGGATAGAGCCTTCGCCATGTCCAAGGCCGACCAGCAGCGCGAGGAGCGCCTTGCCGCCGCGCTGCGCGACAATCTCAAGCGCCGCAAGGCTCAGGCGCGGGAGGGCGACAACGCCCCGCCGCCGCGCGAGCCCGACTAAAGCGACGCGCAGGCCGCCTCGAGCCAGCTACGTTCGTCGCCGTCCAACTGCGGTCCGATCTTGGCAAGCACCTCAGCGTGATAGCCATCAACCCAGGCAACCTCCTTCGCCGACAGCATTTCCTTGGCGATCAGCCGCCGCTCGATCGGCGCGAAGGTCAATGTCTCGAACCCGAGCATCGGCTTTTCCGCCCCCGCGACCGCTTTCTCCACCACCAGCACCAGATTCTCGATGCGAATGCCGTACTCGCCGGTCTTGTAATAGCCCGGCTCATTCGACAGGATCATCCCCGCCTGAAGCGGCTCGTCGCCGCCGGCTTGGGCCGATCCAACCGGCGAAATCCGCTGCGGTCCTTCGTGAACCGAAAGGAAGGCACCGACCCCATGGCCGGTGCCATGGGCGTAATCGAGCCCCGCGTCCCACAATGCCCGCCGCGCGAAGCTGTCGAGCTGCGAGCCGCGCGTGCCCTTGGGGAACAAGGCCGTCGCAATCCCGATATGCCCCTGCAGCACGCGAGTGAACCGGTCGCGCATTTCGGCGGTCGGCTCGCCGATCGTCAGCGTCCGCGTGATGTCGGTCGTGCCATCCTCATATTGCCCGCCCGAATCGACCAAATAGAGCGAGTTCATCTCGATCGCCCGGTTGGTCTCGGGCGATGCCTTGTAATGGACGATCGCGCCGTTCGGCCCCGACCCGGAAATGGTGTCGAACGACAGATCCCTAAGCATCCCGCCTTCGGCGCGGATCGCCTGCAATCGGTCCGAGGCGATCAATTCGTCGAGCTTGCCCGACGGCGCCTCGGCCTCGACCCATTTGAGGAAGCGGACGATCGCCGCCCCGTCGCGCGCCTGCGCCGCCTGGTGACCGGCGATTTCCTGCGCATTCTTGATCGCCTTGGGCAGCACCGCGGGGTCGCGCACCCGCCACATCGTCGCGTCGGCCTCGTCCAGCGCCTGGCCGATCGCCGCCACCGACCGCTCGGGATCGACCGCGACTCGCTTGCCGCTCATGCCCTTGAGGTAACCCTCGAACGCCGACCGGTCGTGCAATCGAACGCCATTGCCGAGGTGCGCCTTGACCTCGTCGCCGACCTTGTCGGGATCGACGAACAATTCCGCGGTCCCGTCGCGATTGACGATCGCATAGGCCAGAGCGACCGGAGTGTGGCTAACGTCCGCCCCGCGCAGGTTGAACGTCCAGGCGATCGAATCCAATGCCGCAAGCACCGCCGCGTCGGCCCCGTTCTCGGCCAGCCAGTCGGCCATTTCCTGGCGCTTGTCGGCGCTCGACCGCCCGGCAAGCTCGTTGCGCTGCACGACCAGCCGCGCCTTTGACGGCTCGGGCCGATCGGCCCACACCCGGTCGATCGGATTGACCCCGACGGCGACCAGTTCCGCGCCCTTCGTCGCCAGCTGCTCCGTGGCCTGCTTGACCCAGTCGCTGGTGTGCAGCCACGGGTCGTAACCGATCCGCGCACCCTTGGGCGCATGGTCGCGGAGCCATTCGGCAACGCTCGTCTCGGGAACCGATTGGTAGCTCCATTCGCTCCCGCTGACTTGGCTACGGACCTGCAGCGTGTAACGCCCGTCGGTGAAGATCGCGGCTTCTTGCGGAAGCACCACCGCCGATCCGGCCGAGCCCTTGAACCCGGTCAGCCATTCGAGCCGCTGGGCGTAGCTGCCGACATATTCGCTCATATGCTCGTCGGTCAGCGGCACCACGAACCCGTCGAGCCGGTCGCGTTTCAACTGGTCGCGAAGCGCGGCGAGGCGGTCGGCGTAGGAAGACATGGGCTTACTCCTTGTTGCTCGCTAGATAGACGCCCGACACTCGTTTCGCCAATGCCCGGAGAATGAATGACCCTGCCACCGCCCCCGATCGCCGCCCGCAAAGCCCATCAGGCCGAATATCACGGCGTGACCCTCTCCGACGATTGGCACTGGCTTCGCGATCCCGGCTACCCCGACGTTACCGACACCGAGGTGCTCGATTACCTCAAGGCCGAGAATGCTTATTTCGAAGCCGCGATGGCGCCACATGCCGAGCTGATCGAGGGGCTGTTCCAGGAGATGAAGGGGCGGATCAAGGAGGATGATTCGTCTCCCCCGCTGAAGGACGGCGACTGGCTTTATTGGACCGCGTTCAAGGAAGGGACGCAATATCGCCTGTGGTATCGCAAGCCCGTCAAAGGCGGGGACGAGTCCCTGATCTTCGACGAAAATGCCGAGGCCGAGGGCAAGGATTATTTCCGCTTGGGCGCGTTTGCGGTGAGCCCCGATGGCGCCCGGCTCGCGACCCAAATCGACGATGACGGGTCGGAGCGGTTCAAGCTGGTGGTCCGCGATCTCGCCACCGGCAAGACCATCGAGACCGTCACTGCGGTCGGGATCGGCCAGCCGGTGTGGACCAGCGACTCCGCCGGCCTCGTGTTCACCGAGGTCAACGACCAGTGGCGAAGCTATCGCGCGCGCTATCACCGCATCGGCGGCGACCCCGCGGCCGCGGTCACACTCTACGAAGAGACCGCCGACATCGCTTTCTCGGTCGGGGTCGGTCGGACAACCGATCATTCGCTGATCCTGATCTCGACCGGCAACAATAGCTCGAACGAAGTCCGCTTCGTCTCCGCCGCCGATCCGGCAGCGCCATTGACGCTGATCCGCCCGCGCCAGCCCGACATCCAGTATGAAGTCGATTCGGCGCACGGCAATTTGTGGATCCTGACCAACGACGACCACGTCAATTTCCGGATCGCCTCGGCCGATCCATTGCGGCCCGCCGAGTGGACGACCGTCGCCGCCGGGAGCGACCGTACCTACCTGCGCGGGATCGCCGCGCACCGCGATCATCTGCTCGTCACCAGCCGGGTCGACGGCCTCGACCAATTGACCCTGCGCGACTACGTCACCGGCGACGAGCAGCGCGTTCCCTTCGCCGAGGCGAGCTATAGCGCGGGTTTTTCGGGCAATCCCGATTACGCACCCGACTCCTACCGCCTGCATTATTCGTCGATGGTCACCCCCGCGACCGCTTATGACTACCACCCCGCCGACGCGCGCCTAGAAGTGCTCAAGGTCCAGGAAATTCCCTCGGGCTATGACGCTTCGCTCTACGTCACCGACCGGCTGATGATCGACGCGCGCGACGGCAAGCAAGTCCCGGTATCCGTCCTCCGCCACAAGGACTCAGTCCTCGACGGCTCGGGCAAGCTCTTCATCTATGCCTATGGCGCGTACGGCTTCGCCATCCCGCCGAGTTTCTCGACCGCCCGGCTGAGCCTGGTCGATCGCGGCGTGGCCTTCGCCATCGCCCACATCCGCGGCGGCGACGACCTTGGCTACCAATGGTTCCTCGACGGCAAGCTGACCAGGCGCACCAACACCTTTAACGATTTCGTCGATGTCACCCGCGGACTGATCGACGCGGGCTACGCCTCGGTCGGTCAAGTCGGCGCGCAGGGCGGATCGGCCGGCGGCGAATTGATGGGCGCGGTGATCAACCAGGCGCCCGAGCTCTATGGCGCGGTGGTCGCCGACGTGCCGTTCGTCGATGCACTCAACACCATGCTCGACGACACGCTTCCGTTGACGCCGGGCGAATGGACCGAATGGGGCAACCCGATCACCGATCCCGAGGCATTCCACCTGATCCGCAGCTACAGCCCCTACGACAATGTCGCGGCTAAAGCTTATCCGCCGCTGATGATCACCGGCGGCCTCCACGATCCGCGCGTGACCTATTGGGAACCGGCCAAATGGGCGGCCAAATTGCGCGCCACCAAGATCGACGACAATCTGCTGCTGCTCAAGATCAACATGGGCGCTGGGCATGGTGGCAAGTCGGGCCGCTGGAACCATCTCCACGAGGTGGCGGAGGCTTATGCCTTCGTCCTGACCCGGCTCGGTGCCATATGATGCTCTCCCTGCTGCTCGCCTTCGCCGCACCGATCGCAACCGTCAACGTCGTCCGCAACGGCGATCATTGGACCGCCGATTACGAACTTGCCGCCAAGGCCCCGGTGTGGGTCTTCACCAAGTCGGTCCTCCCCCGCGTATCGCAACGCTCGTGGCGGCTTGAGACGGTGCGGGTCCTGACCCCGGGCGTAGCCCTCGCGCGACTCGGCAATTACGATGCCCTGGTCTCGGCCAGAGGCCCGCTCCCGCACAAAGTGCGCCTCGCCTTCACGCCCTACTTCCATGACGTCGAAGCCGGCAATGATCCTGCGATCCATTTCTCCGGCGGCTCGGTCGCGCTCTACGCCGACGGATTCAGGCTCGCCCCGATGCCTTCCGCCGCCGTTGCAAGCGCCGCCGACAAGGACGAGTCCAAGCTCCCCGCGATCAACCAGCCGACTCGCACCATCTTCATTGACCGCGCCGGCCCAGTCCTCGCCCACGGCCAGCGCGCCGCCCGCGCCTCGCTCGACGATGGCGACGGCTATGTGCTGTTCGGCAAGCTCCGCCCGACCATTGGCCCGGCGATCACCACCATATTCGATCCAGCGCTGCCCGCATGGATCGGCGATTATCTGAACCGCGAGATGCCGCTGATCCTCGCCGATTATAGCGCCCGCCTCGGCCCCTCGCCAGTCGGCCAACCGACCTTGATGGTGTCTTGGGCAGGTCCAACCAAGGGCATGGCCAGCCTCGGCGGGAGCGTCCTTCCCGGGCTGGTGACGATGACGCTGGAGGGCGAGGGGTTGGCCAAGCCGAACGGTAAGGCGGCCCTCTACGCCCGCTGGTTCGTCGCGCACGAAGCGGCGCATTTCTGGCTTGGTCAGGCAATCGAATATGAAGGTCCGGCCGACAGCTGGATCACTGAGGGCGGGGCCGAATTGCTCGCCTTCCGCGCCACGGCGGCCGGCGACAAAGCGTACGACATCAAGGCGCGATTGGCCGAAGCGCGCACCGAATGCCTGCCATTCCTGGCGCATGGCGGCATCTCCGGCGCGTACGCCCGCGACGGCGATTTCCGTGCTTATTATGCCTGCGGCGTGATCATCGCGCTTGCTGCGGAGCAGGCCAGCGGCGGCAATTTCGGCGATTTCGTCAAGACGCTCATCGCCCGCAATCCCGACCACGTCGTCACCCGCGCCGAATGGCTCGCCTTGCTCGACGAGCGCGCGCCGGCTCGCGGCATGGGCGCTGCTGTGTCCGACTTGCTCGACCATGCCCAGCCCAACCCCGCCGCCGCGCTCGACGCCTTCATCGCCAAAGTGGGCGCAAGCGGGCAGATCGCGTCCACATCATGACCCGCCCGATCTTCACCCGCACCGTAACCGCCCGCCCCGAGCACATCGACGAGCTCGGCCACGTCAACAATGCGGTGTGGGTACAGTGGATCCAGGACGTCGCGCTCGACCATTGGTATTCGGTCGCCGACCCGGCGCATCAGGATGATTACATCTGGGTCGTGGTCCGCCACGAGATTGATTATCTCCGGCCCGCGTTCGACGGCGAGACGCTGACCGGTCGGACCTGGGTCGGCGAGGCGCCCAAGGGCGCGCGGTTCGACCGCCACATGGAATTCGTCGGTGAGGACGGCAAGGTCCGGGTCCGCGCGGTCACCGTCTGGGCAATCATTGACAAGGCCGCGGGTCGCCCGATCCGGGTTCCTCCCGAAGTGGTGGCGCCATTCTTGGAGGCGCGCTAAGCTTGCGCCCATGGCGCGTCCCTTGCTCCACGATTATTTCCGTTCCTCCGCCGCCTATCGCGTGCGGATCGCGTTGAATCTCAAGGGCATCGATTATGACCGCCATCCGGTGAACCTGGCCGAGGGCGAGCAGCAAGATCCCGCCTATTGCATGCTCAACCCGCAAGGGTTCGTGCCGATGCTCGAGATTGACGGACTGAAGCTCACCCAGAGCCTGTCGATCGCGGTCTATCTCGACCAGACCCGCCCCGACCCGCCGCTGGTCCCGAGTGATCCGGCCGACGGCGCCCACGTCCGCTCGCTGGCGCTGACCGTCGCCTGCGATATCCACCCGCTCAACAACCTTCGAGTGCTCAAATATCTCTCGGGCACGCTCGATGCCACCCAGGACCAGTCCGACGCCTGGTATGCGCATTGGGTGACCGAGGGCCTCGCCGCGCTGGAAGCGCTCGCCGCCCCGCGCGCGGGCGCTTTCCTGTTCGGCGACACGCCCACGCTGGCCGACGTCATGCTCGTCCCCCAGCTCTACAATGCCCGCCGCTTCGCAGTCCCGATCGCGCCCTACCCCTCGCTCCGCCGCGCCGACGAATCGGCCAGCGCGCTGCCCGCTTTCGCTGCCGCCCACCCCGACAAGATCGCCCAGCAGGAAATGGTCAAATGAACCGAGCCGAATCGATGAACCGTGGAATTTCCGGCATCGCCCCGATCAGCGAGGTCGCGATCCCGTCGATGAAGGAGCATGTCAGCGCCGACGAATGGGCGATCCGGGTCGATCTCGCCGCCGCTTACCGGATGATCGCTCATTATGGCTGGGACGACCTCATCTTCACCCATCTCTCGGCGAGAATCCCCGGGCCCGAGCATCATTTCCTGCTCAACCCCTACCAATTGATTTTCGAAGAAGTGACCGCTTCCTCGCTGGTCAAGGTCGACATCGACGGCAACCCGGTCGATCCGACCCCGTTCATCACTAACCCGGCGGGGTTCGTCATTCATTCGGCGATCCACATGGCGCGCGACGATGCGCATGCGGTGATGCATCTCCACACCCCGCATGGACAGGCGGTGGCGGCGCATCAGGACGGCCTGCTGCCGCTGACCCAGACCGCGATGCTGGTCCGCGGCGACCTCGCTTTCCACGATTATGAAGGAGTCGCCACCGAGCTTGAGGAACGCGAACGACTGGTCGCCGACCTCGGCACCAAAAGCGCGATGCTGCTCCGCAACCACGGCACGCTGGCGGTCGGCGGCAATGTCGGCGAATGCTTCATCAAGCTCTATTTCCTCGAACGTGCATGCCAGGCGCAAGTCATGGCGCTGACCGCCGGCGACAAGCTCAACAACCCGCCGCAGGGCACCCCCGAGCTCGCCGCCGAGCAAGGCGGGGTCGGGCTCAAGGTCGCCGCCAATCTGCTCGCCTGGCCGGCCTTGCTTCGCAAAGCCTATCGCCTCGACCCGAATTTCGCCACCTGACCTCGAAACCGTCACACCCAGCGCCTATGTAGGCGGCGGGCGGGGGATGATCACGGAGCATCCCGATGAAGATTTTGATGGTTCTCACCAGCCACGACCAGCTTGGCGATACCGGCAAGAAGACCGGTTTCTGGCTCGAGGAGTTCGCCGCGCCTTATTACGTCCTCAAGGACGCCGGGTCCGACATCACGCTGGCCAGTCCCAAAGGCGGCCAGCCGCCGCTCGACCCCAAGAGCGACGCTCCCGACGCCCAGACCGACGCCACCCGCCGATTCAAGGCGGATGCGCAGGCGCAGGCCGACCTCGCCTCGACCGAAATCCTGGGCAGCATCGACCCCAGCCAGTTCGACGGCGTGTTCTTCCCCGGCGGCCACGGCCCATTGTGGGATCTCGCGAAAGATGCCGATGCCAAGGCGATCATCGAATCGACCCTCGCGACACAGCGTCCCGTCGCGCTCGTCTGCCACGCCCCGGCGATCCTCACCAATGCGTCCGCGCCCGATGGCCAGCCATTGGTCAAGGGCCGCAAGGTCACTGGCTTCACCAATGCCGAGGAAGAAGCGGTCGGGCTGACCAAGATCGTCCCGTTCCTGCTCGAAGATGAATTGAAGGCGCAGGGCGCGGACTTCTCCGAAGGTGGCGCTTTCAAGTCGCATGTCGTTCGCGATGGCTTGCTGATCACCGGACAGAGCCCGCCGTCGAGCGAAGCCACCGCCGAGGCCTTGCTCGAAGCATTGGTCAAGGAACCGGCGGAGGCCGGCGCTTAAGCTAAGCTGTCGCTGTTCCGGGCGCCTTCCGGCGGAGCTTCATCTTCGCAATGTCCCCCGGACATTGCGAAGATGAAGCTGGTCGGGGAGAGAGGATTCGAACCTCCGGCCCCTGCCTCCCGAAGACAGTGCTCTACCAGGCTGAGCTACTCCCCGACCGGGACCGGACCGTCAGGTCCGGTGCAGGAGCGCCGGCTTCCTAGCTTGGGGTGCCAGGTTAGGCAAGCAGTGTCGGGCTAGTGGCCGAGCACGTTGAGCCAATCGTGATGGCGGACGAATTTCTCGCGCGGAGAATCGGGTCGTGCCGCCGCCGTCTCGGCCGCTTCGATCGCGCGCCAGTCGTCGAAGCTGGTCGATCGGACGCCGCGCTTGATGAGCAACGCATCGAGTTCATCGCCGCCACGCTTTCCGCCATCCGATCCCGGTGCCATCGCGCCCGCCACTTGCTCGGCGACTTCATAGCCATCGGGCCGGTTGGTGCCGATCGTCCCCGACGGCCCGCGCCGCGCCCAGCCGACGCAGTATAATCCGTCGTCGATCTGGCCGTGGTCGTTGCGATATTTGCCACCATCTTCATCATACGGCACTCCCGCGATGTGCGGCGACGAGTAGCCGATGCAGCTGACCACCAGATCGGCCGGCACAGCATAAGTTTCCCCGGTTCCGACCGCTCGCCCGCCGTCGAGCCGGGTCCGCTCAACCAGTATCCGCTCGGCCCGCCCCTCGCCCTCGATTGCCAGCGGCTTGGCGAAGAAGTCGAATGCCACCGTCTTGGGCTTGTCCCCGCCCGGCGGCGCGGCGGCAAAGGCGCGCAGATGCGATACTGACTTGCGCACCCCTGGCTCCAACGCGTCGTCCTCGGCGATCGGCGGGAAATCGGCCGGATCGACTAACGGCGCCGCCGCCTCCAGATGACCGAGCTCGCCCAACTCCTTGGGGGTCATCGCGATCTGATGGGGCCCGCGCCGGCCGAGGAAGGTAATCGACCTGACCCCCGACTCCTCAAGGGCATCGAGCGCATGGCCGACGATGTCCGATCCGGCGAATTCTGCCCGCGTCTTGCTCAGGATCCGCGCCACGTCGAGCGCGACATTGCCGTTGCCGATCACCACTGCATTGGCGCCGTCGATCCGGGGCGCGAGGTCGGCGAAATCGGGATGGCCATTATACCAGCCGACGAACGCCGCCGACCCGATCACGCCGGGCAAATCTTCGCCGGGGATTCCGAGCGGCCGGTCGTGCGGCGCGCCGGTGGCGAGGATCACCGCGTCGTACAGCCCGCGCAATTCCTCGACCGACACCGCCTCGCCAACCGCGACATTGCCGACGAACCGCACCTGGGGATCGTCGGCGACCTTGTCGTAGCGCTTGCTCACCGCCTTGATCGACTGGTGGTCGGGGGCGACCCCGAAGCGGATCAGGCCGTAAGGCACGGGCAATTTGTCGATGATGTCTATCCGCGCCTGGTCGCCATACGCTTTGGCCAAAGCCTCGGCAGTGTAGAAACCCGCTGGGCCCGACCCGATAATCGCGAACTGACGCATGCCCGACTCCCCCGCTGGTTCGGGGAGACTAGTGCCTGATCGTCTGACGCGGAAGCGCGCTTGCGCGTTCGCCGACGACGTGAATCGGCTCATCAAGACTCGCGCTTGTCCTCGAGCAGCAAGTCGCTGCCCTTCTTGCGCAGCAGTGCCTCGATCGGACCGGCAAACAAGGACAGGATGCCGGGCAATTCGAATTTGCAGCGAACGACCTTTTCCTCGACCGCGATGTCGGCTTGCACTGCCTGGCCCATGGCGTGGATGACGAGATTGAGCGTGTCCCCGGACCAGGTCGATTCGACCGCTGCCATTCCGCCGGGGATATGCCCGGCGAGCTGGTCGATGTTGCCGGCGATCCGGCGGCGGGCTTCGTCGCGGCCGAGCTTGTGCGGCAAATCGACGTTGATCGGGCGTTGCATCGCGCCAAGATGCGGCACCGCTGGTTGCTTTTCAATCCCGCGCGGGTTTTGATGCGCGCGATGAAGCGACTGCCGTTCCTGCTGGCGATGCTGGTCGCCCTTCCTGCGGTGGCCCAACCGGCGCGGTTCAACCCGGTCGCCGAATATGTCACGGCGGGGCAGGACGAGCCGGGCTATCGCGCCTGGGTCGGCGCCGATCCCACCCGCCCGATGTACGTCAAGGCGTTCAACGACTATCTGGTCAACAACGGCGTCGGCGGGGTGACCCCGACCTGGCAATTGCTGCGCACCGCGACCGACTGGCAGAAATGCGCCGCCCAGCCGTTCGAGGTGCCGCCGACCACGACGTGGCCAAACATCGTCGCTGCATTGCGCTTCATCGGCGCGTTCATCGAACCGGTCGTCGGCCAGGTCGAGCCGGTCTCGGTCTATCGCAACCCAAGCTTAAACGTCTGTGCCAAGGGCGCTGTCGAAAGCGTCCACCGCACCTCGGGAGCGATCGACATGGTCCCGCTCCGCCCGATTTCGCGCGAGGCGCTGATGGAGAGTTTGTGCCGGATCCAGCTCGACAAGGGCAGCTGGAACTCGATCGGGCTGGGATTCTACAAAGGAGTTCGCTTCCACATCGATTCGAAGAAGACTCGCGAATGGGGCACTGCCGGCGCTCGCGGCGGCAGTGGCTGCGCGGCGGTGCTGGCGGAGGGCGCGCTGCCGTTTTCGGAAAAGGCCATCGCCGCCCCGCCCGATCCGCTGGCGCCGACCCGCTAGCGAAAAGGCTTGTGTTGGCCGCCTAACACACCACATCGTCCCCAATCCAAAGGGGTGATGCATGGACTTCGACAAATTGACCGACCGCGCGCGCGGTTTCCTTCAGGCGGCGCAGACCATTGCGGTGCGTGAACATCACCAACGCGTCACTCCTGCGCATTATGCCAAGGCGTTGCTCGATGACGAGCAGGGCATGGCCGTAGGGCTGATCAGCGCTTCCGGGGGCGATGGAACGGCAGCGCGGCGCGACGTTGATACCATGGTATCCAAGGAACCCGCGGTCACTGGAAGCGGCGCAAACTCGGCCCCGGGGATCGATGGCGACCTGCTTCGGGTGCTCGACAGCGCCCAGCAAATCGCGACCAAGGCGGGCGACAGCTATGTCACCGTCGAGCGGATCCTGCTGGCCTTCGCCTTGGCCAAGGGAACGCCGGTCGGCGACGCGCTGGCCAGGGCCGGCCTGACCCCGCAAAATCTCAATGCCGCGATCGACAAATTGCGCGGCGGTCGAAGCGCCGACACGCAAGGTTCCGAAGATCGCTACGACGCGCTCAAGAAATTCTCGCGCGACCTCACCCAGGCGGCGCGCGACGGCAAGCTCGATCCGGTGATCGGCCGCGACGAGGAAATCCGCCGCACCATCCAGGTGCTCGCCCGCCGCACGAAGAACAATCCGGTGCTGATCGGGGAGCCGGGAGTCGGCAAGACCGCGATCGCCGAAGGCCTCGCGCTGCGCATCGCCAATGGCGACGTCCCCGACGGGCTCAAGGACCGCAAGTTGATGAGCCTCGACATGGGCGCGCTGATCGCCGGCACCAAGTTTCGCGGCGAGTTCGAGGAGCGGCTCAAGGGTGTGATCGACGAGGTCAAGCAATCGGCGGGCGACATCATCCTGTTCATCGACGAGATGCACATGATCGTCGGCGCCGGAAAGAGCGAAGGCTCGATGGACGCCGGAAACTTGCTCAAGCCAGCGTTGTCGCGCGGCGAATTGCACGTCATCGGCGCGACCACGCTCGACGAATATCGCAAGCACATCGAAAAGGATGCCGCGCTCGAGCGTCGCTTCCAGCCGGTATTCGTCGGCGAACCGACCGTCCCCGATACCATCTCGATCCTTCGCGGGCTGAAGGAGAAATACGAACTTCACCACGGGGTTCGGATCACCGATGCGGCGCTGGTCGCCGCGGCAACGCTGAGCAACCGCTACATCGCCGATCGCTTCCTGCCCGACAAGGCGATCGACCTGATGGACGAGGCCGCATCGCGGCTGCGCATGGAAGTCGAATCCAAGCCCGAGGAAATCGAGAATCTCGACCGGCGAATCATCCAGCTCAAGATCGAGCGCGAGGCGCTGAAGAAGGAGACCGACACCGCGTCGAGGGACCGGCTCGCTACCCTTGAAGGCGAGCTCGCCAATCTCGAGCAGCAATCGTCTGAGCTGACCGGCCGCTGGCAGGCAGAGAAGGAGAAGATCGGCGCCGAAGCCGAGCTTAAGGCCCAACTCGACGCCGCGCGGATCGAACTCGACCAGGCCCAGCGCGGCGGCGATCTCGGCAAGGCGGGCGAGATCCAGTACGGTCGCATCCCCGAGCTCGAGAAAAAGCTCGCCGACGCCGCAGTCGCCTCCAAAGGCGCGATGCTTCGCGAGGAAGTCACCGACCAGGACATCGCCTCGGTGGTCAGCCGCTGGACCGGGGTGCCGGTCGAGCGGATGCTGGAGGGCGAGCGCGAGAAATTGCTCGCCATGGAGCAGACGATCGGGGCCCGTGTCATCGGTCAGGAGCAAGCCGTCAAGGCGGTCAGCGCCGCGGTTCGCCGGGCCCGCGCCGGGTTGCAGGACCCGGGCCGGCCTCTCGGCAGCTTCCTGTTCTTGGGGCCAACCGGGGTGGGCAAGACCGAGCTGACCAAGGCGCTCGCCGGATTCCTGTTCGACGACGACAGCGCGATGGTCCGCATCGACATGTCCGAATATATGGAAAAGCACAGTGTCAGCCGACTGATCGGCGCGCCGCCGGGCTATGTCGGCTACGACGAAGGCGGCGTGCTGACCGAGGCGGTCCGCCGCCGCCCCTACCAGGTGGTGCTGTTCGACGAGGTCGAGAAAGCCCACGCCGATGTGTTCAATATCCTGCTTCAGGTATTCGACGACGGTCGGCTGACCGATGGCCAGGGGCGCACCGTCGACTTCGCCAACACGATCATCATTTTGACTTCCAACCTCGGCAGCCAGTATCTCGCCTCGCTCGGCGAGGATGAGGATGTCGGCAAGGTCGAAAGCCAGGTGATGGAGGTGGTGCGCGGCCATTTCCGGCCCGAGTTCCTCAACCGCCTCGACGAGATCATCCTGTTCCACCGCTTGTCGGCAAGCCACATGGCGCCGATCGTCGACATCCAGGTCGCTCGGCTCCAGCGGCTGCTCGACGACCGCAAGATCACGCTCGACCTGACCGACTCCGCCCGCCTCTGGCTCGGCCGCGTCGGCTACGATCCGGTCTATGGTGCGCGGCCATTGAAACGCGCGGTGCAGAAATATCTGCAAGATCCGCTGGCCGACGCGATCCTCGCGGGCAAGGTCCATGACGGATCGACCATCAAGGTCGAGGAAGGCGATGGCGCGCTGACCCTGTCTTCGTCCTGAGCGACCGGCCAATCTACCCTTTGCCGGGCCAATCTATGCTTTGACGGGTTGGCGACAAGCGGGCATTGTCCGCTCTTGGGACTTGCAATCGAGGGGTGGATCATGGCGCGTTTTTCCAAAATGTCGTGGGCGCTGGCGCTGGCCGGCCTGGCGATCACCGGGCCTGCGGTCGCGCGGACCCAGCCCCTCGCATCGGCCCCGGCGCCAAAGATTTTCAGTGACGTCGTCCAGTGCCGCTCGATCACCGACGCGGCGCAGCGGCTCGCCTGCTTCGACCGCAGCGTCGATGCGCTTGCCACCGCGCAGGCCAACCGCGACCTCTACGTCGCCGACAAGGATGCGATGCGCGAGGCACGCCGCGGGTTGTTCGGTTTCAGCGTACCCAAGCTGCGGATTTTCGGCGACGACGACATGGAAAAGGATGTCAACCAGATTGAGACCACGGTCGCTGGGATTTCCTCCGGCCAGAGAGGCTACATCTTCACGCTGAAGGACGGGGCCCGCTGGGCGCAGACCGATGGCGCCTACATGGATCGCCCGAAAGTCGGCGCAAAGATCAAAATCAAGCGCGCCGCGCTGGGCAGTTACTTCGGAAGCGTCAACGGTAACGTCGGGTTCCGGGTCGAACGCCTGAACAATTGATCGCAATGGCGAGCATCCGCCGGCCATGCTGAATCCCGCTATGCTCCAGTCGCGACTGGTCCGCGCCCAGTCGCTCCAGCAAGCCGGGCGAGTGCCGGAAGCGTGGGCGCTGATCGAGCCGCTTCGCAAAGCCATCGACCAGCACGGCCAGGCGCTCCGGCTCTATGCGTTGATCGCGCAGGCCGACGGCAAGATCGACCAGGCGGCCGAGGCCCTTCGCCGGATCCTGACCATCGAGCGCGACCCACCCGAAATTCTCGGCGCCCTAGCCGACATGCTTGGCAGGGCCGGGCGTCACGATTTGGCGCTGATTCAATGGTCGAGGCTTGCAGCGCTGCAGCCGACCATCGCCGATGCCCACCTCAACCGTGCCATTGCAGCGGCGGATGCGGACAAGCCAACGATCGCAGTGGAGGCAGCCGAGACCGGGCTTCAACGCTTTCCCGGCCACTCGCGGCTGCTTGCGGTACGGGCGATGGCGCTCAAGAACGCCGGGCGGATCGACGAGTCGCTCACCGCGTTCACCATCGCGGTGGCGGCCGATCCCAATCGTGCGCTGACCCGGCACAACCAGGCAGTCGCCTTGCGCGCGGCCTATCGGCTCGACGAGGCGTGCGAGGCCTTTGCCGCGAGCGAGCGGCTCGGCATGCGCGGCGCGAAATTCCATTCCAACTGGGCTGCAGCGGCACTCGAGGCGAAGCGCACTGACGAGGCGATCGAGCAATATCGGCGCGCCCTGGCCGAGGATCCGGCCGATGGCGAGGCGCGGGCGGGGCTGACCCGGTTGCTGGTGGAGTATCGCGGTGGCGAGGATGCTTTCGCGCATTATGATACGTCGGCGCGAGCGCTTGGCACGCAGCAAGCTTGGGTCGAACATGCCAATGCCTTGCTGTCCCACCGCCGCAACGACGACGCGCGCGAAATTGCATCGCGCGCGCTTGCCGATTTCCCCGACGATCCGATGCTGTCGGCGATCGCCGCTTATGCAGAAGGGCTCGAAAGCGCTTCGCCGGGACTGCAACTTGAACGGATCGAGCGGATCTACGGCACCGGCGAAGGCTCGCCGCTTCCGTGGATGGCACTGCTCGCATTGCGCGACGGGCAGCCCGAACGGGCCGCGGAATTTTGCGAACGAATGACCGCGGCCGATCCGTTCAATCAGGGCGCCTGGTCGTTGCTGTCGATCGCCTGGCGATTGCTCGACGATCCGCGCGAGCAGTGGTTGTGCGATTACGAACGGCTGGTGATGGTCACCGAGGTCTTGCCCGCCGACGGTGGCGGCTCCGCGGCCGATTATGCCGCCGAGCTCGCCCGCACGCTCGATCCCCTCCACCACACCCTTGCCGAGCCCGGCGACCAGTCGCTGCGCGGCGGCACCCAGACCAGCGGCGCCCTGTTCGAGCGTCCCGATCCCGCGATCCAGCGCTTCCGCCGCTCGGTGGTCGAAGCCGCGAACCGCGCGATTGCCAGTCTGCCCGAAGATCCCACCCACCCATTCCTCGCTCGCCGGTCTAACCAAGTCGCGCCGGTCGGCAGCTGGTCGGTGCGGCTCCAGGGCGGCGGCGGCCATCATGTCAGCCATTATCATCAGGACGGCTGGATGAGCTCGGCTTATTACGCCCGGCTGCCCCGGGTTCCGGCCGAGGATTGGGCGGCCCACCAGGGGTGGATCCAGTTCGGGGTGCCACCAGCTAATTATAATGTCGACCTCCCGCCGCGGCGAATCGTCGAGCCACGCGAAGGACTGCTGGTGCTGTTCCCCTCCTACATGCTCCACGGCACGTTGCCGTTTGGCGCGGGGCAGTCAGGCTCAAGCGATCGGCTTACCGCGGCGTTCGACTTCCAGCCCGCCTGACCGCCCGACTTCCCCGCGAGCGAGCTCGCGTCCACCTCCGCAAGACAAACAAAAGCGGCGGGAGATTGCTCTCCCGCCGCCAGTTAGTTCGATCGTGAGATCGGACGCTACATTTTCACCTTCGCGGAGATGGTGAAGTAACGGCCGAGGATGATCGGGCTGTAGTAAGCGGTTTCGACACCGCCCTGATCGCCATTGATCGATTTGTCAAACTTCGCGTTGAACAGGTTCTGGACGATCCCGGTGATCTCGAAATTGCTGCCGATCTTCTTGCGCAGCGACAGATCGAAGTAGCTGAGCGCCGGAAGCCTGTCGTTGTTTTTACCATTATTCGCGAACGTCGTGAAGTTGACCGTCCGACTGGAGTAGTTCCACCGCAGCTGGGCAGTGAACGAGTCACTGTCATAGGCTGTGGTCAACGTCGACTTATATTTCGGGAAAGTACCGCCGATGCCGCCGAAGTTGTAGCCTGAAGCATTCTGCGGAGCGGACTGGCCAAAGGACAGATAGCGAAGATACGAGATATTCTCGTTGATCCGCAGGCGACCCGGGATGCCTATGCCGAGATCGGCAAAGGGCACCGCGAAGTTGATCGCTCCGTCGACACCGCTCGTCTTGTATCTCCCGCCGTTGGCAATCGAGGTATTGACTGCCGTGACCTGACCGTTGGCCTGATCTCGGGTGATGCGGTTGCAGGCATCGCTCCCGATCCCATCGGCGTAGCAATTGTTGAGATAGAATTGCGCGCCCTGGGTGGCGATGATGTCGTCGATCCGTATGTCATAATAATCGACCGTCGCCGAGAACCGGCCAATGCCGATGTTCGGAGTCAGTACCGCGCCAACGGTCCAGGTCTTGGCGGTCTCTTCCGTCAAGTCCGAGTTGCCGAAGGCGAATGCCTGAACCTGCGTATTGTTGGCCTGGAAGCCGACAAAGTTGACCGCCGGAGCCTGCGCCTGGCAGATCGCCAGGACCCCGGCCGTACGAGCGCTACGGTCACGGCACGGATCGGTGTAACCCGGGAAGCCCTGGTCACCGTTCTGGAACAACTCGACGATGCTCGGTGCGCGAGCCGCCTTATTGTAGATGCCGCGGAACTTCAGCCATTCGACCGGCGACCATTGGGCACCAATCTTGTAGTTGAACAGGCCGCCCGACGTTGAGTATTGCGAGTAGCGAGCGCCGGCTTCGACCGAGAGTTCATGGAAGAACGGCATGTCGGCCAGGATCGGGATCCGGACCTCGCCATAGACTTCCTGGACGTTGACCTTGCCCCTCTGATCCTGCGTGGCGTTGAAGCCGTAGATGTTGGCCGTACGCTGGGCGTCATCGACCAGGATCAGGCCGCGGTCGGTCCGGGCTTCGGCACCGATCGCGATCCCGACCGGGCCGGCCGGAAGCTCGACCAGATTGCCGGTGATGTTGGCGGCGACGCGGGCCTGTTCGAAGCGGCGGGTTTCTTTGGTGTTGACGTTGACGAACGCGAGTGAACCCGTCGGGAATACTACCGAAAGGGGATTGCTCGCGTCCTGACTGAACGAGTTGTCAACCGTGCCGCCACCGAAGATATCGACCGGGACGCAGTTAGGCAGCGAGCCGGCCGGGCAATTGTTGAGCCCGTTGGTCAGCGCCGTGCGGTTGATGTTGCCGACGAGCGAAGCAACCGCGTCCGTCCGACCGTAGCTTGCAGTCATATCCCAGTTGAAGCCATGCGCCAGCGGACCCGACAGGGTGCCACGCAGCGTAGCGGTCTTCGAGGTGTAGTCGCCGACGCGCGGGCCGGTCTCGAGGAAACGCCGATCGATCGAGAACGGCGCGGCCGGATTCGGCCGGCTGTTGAGCGCCGCCAGAAGATCCGGATGGCACGAGATGCCGACGCCGCACGGTGCGCTGCCGACGATGCCCAGGCGAATGAAGGCGTTGTTGGCTGGAGCCACGATCCCGGTCGCCGGGGTCGGCGCCAAATTCACCTGCTGGTTCGAGTCGGTGTAATTGGCCAGCACCTTCAAGCGGATCGAATCGTTGATGTCATACCGGGCGGTCAACGCCATGTTCCACCGATTATACGGCGTCACGAGGTAATTGAGCGGGTTGAAGTTGAACCGGCTCGAACCCACCGAACGATCGGCGAAGGCGCACAGCGCTTGGCCATTAGGGTTGCCTACGGTCGGGCGACGGTTCGTGAACCGCGGGGTCAACTGACCATTGTTGTTGAACGACAGGTTGCCGCCGCTGACGGCAACGCCTGGCGTCAGGGCATCGCAATCGACGTTCGCGCTTGCGAACTGTCCGGCCGTCGCCAAATTGGTATTCAGGCCGGTAAACGGATTCGTCGGGTCGTTGAAGATGACGCCAAACGGCGACGTGCCTGATCCGCCAGGCGTATCGACTATCTGGCCGCCCACAATCGTGCTGCCCGAGAAAACGGCCGGGCGAGGTTGCGAGAGATGGTCCGCAACGACGTAGCGGCTTGCGTCATAGTCATAGAAGAGGACACTCGCATCGCGGGTAACGTCGCGATCGCCCTGGCCGACCGGCTCGCGGGTGTAATAGCTCGCGAAGAAGGTCATGTTGCCGCGGTCGTCGCCGAAGTTGCCGCCGAGGAGGCCCTGGATGTTGAACGAATTGCCATCGTTGTGATCGGAGACGCCATATTGCGATGAGATCTCCAGCCCCTCGTAATTGTCCTTGAGGATGAAGTTGATGACGCCGGCCAGGGCGTCCGAACCGTACACCGCCGAGGCGCCGCCGGTGACGACGTCAACGCGCTCGATGAGGCCGGCCGGGATCGTGCCGATGTCGACCGTACCGCTGGTCGAGGACGCAGGAACGCGCTCACCATCGACGAGGATCAGGGTGCGCTGCGGCCCGAGACCACGAAGGTCGAGGGTCGAGAAGTCTTCACCGCCCTGGTTGTTCGACACGCGGGTGTTGCCCGGGATGATCTGGGGAAGTTCGTTAAGCAGCGACTCGACGGTCACCGTTCCGGTGAGGTCGAACTGCTCGGCGCTGACCGTCGTGACGGGGCTCGGCGCTTCGAGGTCGGGACGCGCAATGCGCGAACCGGTAACGACGATCGCATCGTCGGCATCGGCTTTGGCAACCGGATCCGTAGCGACGGCCGCCTGCTGACTGGCCGACGGCTGGGTTTCGCTCGACGGGGGCGTAGTGCCGTCCGGCGCGGTCTGGGTCTGGGCGGCGGCCGGAGCAACGGCGAAAACGCCTGCGCCAAGAAGCGCGAGAGCCTGCCGTCCGGCAGTTGCGCGCAAAGTGGATTTCCTCATTTTAATCTCCCGAATCGGGGCGCCATTTTCGGCGACGCCTCTGGTTCGCGGGCGCAATCCACCCCCACGTGGCAATCGTTTAGCTTCAAAAGGGGCCGCGCTGTCCAGCACCTTAGGGGGGTGATGGCGCTTTTGTTAACGCACTGTGACAGCGCTGCCACAGTGGAAATACGGTCTGTCACTATGACTTAGCGGCGTGTTGCGGCGCGGCGTTCGGCGGCCAGGCTGGCCGCGGCGTCGACATAGGCCTCCTGGCGATCGACGTTCCAATAGCGAAGCTCGTCGAGCGGGATCTCCATCCGGGTTTCGGCGCAGCGCACGAAATCGCCCGCGCCGAGCAAGCGGAAGGTGCCCGCCAGATAGTGGAGCCGGGCCTCGCGTCCGCGTCCCATCAGCATATTAAGTCGCCTCTTATCATTCGTCGAACAGGCCGGGTTGCGGCGGTGTCGCCGCCCCTGCCTTGGCCGGGCGATACGATCTTGGCGAGGCGCGCTCAAGCCGTGCGGCAGCGCCATCGACCGAGGCATCGACCGATCCGTCGGCGAAGCGCAGCGACAGCGCCGCCGCCTCGCGCGCGTCGCGCGCGTGAAGAATGGTCTTGCCATTGCGGTCGGTGACCCGGACGAAACCGCGCTGCAGCGGCCGCTCGGGATGTGCCGCGGTGAGCAACCGCCCGAGCGAATCGAGCTTGTCCCTGGAATAGGCGATTCGTTGCTCGACCAATTGCCGACGAAGTCGCGGCGCGACCGCTCCATAATCGGCCCGGGCATGCGCCGCGCGCGCGGCCAGTGCGCGAGGCAGCCGTGCCGCCACCTCGTCGAGCCGGGCCGCGATCGGCTCGAACAATCGCGCCGCTTCGGGCCAGCGATTCGCGGTCGCTTCGAGCCGCTCGCCCGCCCGCGCCGCCTGCAACGCCAGGCTGATCCGCATCCTCGACCCGCGATCCTCGATCATCGCCGCCAGCTCGGCCAGCACCGGCACCGCCATCTCCGCCGCCGCGGTCGGGGTCGGCGCCCGCAGGTCGGCGGCGAAGTCGATCAGGGTGGTATCGGTCTCGTGCCCCACCGCGCTGATCAAGGGGATTGGCGATTCGGCCGCGGCGCGGACCACGATCTCCTCGTTGAAGGCCCACAGATCCTCGATCGACCCGCCGCCGCGAGCGACGATGATCAGGTCGGGGCGCGGGATCGGCCCCCCGTCCTCAAGCGCCCCGAAGCCGCGGATCGCCGCCGCTACCTGCACCGCCGCCGCTTCGCCCTGGACCGGCACCGGCCACAGCAGGACGTGCGTCGGGCAGCGGTCGGCGAGCCGGTGCAATATGTCGCGGATCACCGCCCCGGTCGGCGAGGTGACGATCCCGATCGTGTTGGGGAGAAACGGCAGACGGCGCTTGCGCTCCTCGGCGAACAGGCCTTCGGCGGCGAGCGCCCGGCGCCGCTTGTCGAGCAGCGCCATCAGCGCGCCCTCCCCCGCGAGCTCGAGCCGGTCGACCACCAATTGATATTTCGACCGCCCGGGATACGTGGTGAGCTTGCCCGTCGCGATCACCTCGGCGCCATCCTCGGGCGCGAATTGCAGCCGCGCCGCCTGCCCCCGCCAGAGCACCGCGTCGATGCACGCGGAATCGTCCTTCAGCGTGAAATAGCAATGCCCCGATCCGTGGCGCTTCCACCCTGAAATCTCGCCGCGCACGCGGACATGGCCGAACGCATCCTCGACCGTCCGTTTCAGCGCCCCCGACAATTCGCTGACCGAGAACGGCGGCGAATTGTCGCCGCTCTCCGCCTTCGCTAACAGGCCGGATGCATCGTCGTCTGGGCCAAGTGCCGGATCACTATCGGAAACGCTCATGAACATCCTGTTGCTCGGGTCGGGTGGCCGCGAAGATGCGCTGGCGTGGCGGCTTTCGCAATCGCCAAGCTGCACCAGGCTGATCGCAGCCCCCGGCAATCCCGGGATCGAACGCTGGGCGGCGTGCCATTCGGTCGACCCGTGCGATCTCGCCGCGGTGGTCGCTTTAGCCAGGGCGCAAGCGATCGACCTGATCGTCGTCGGGCCCGAGGCGCCGCTCGTCGCCGGAGTCGCCGACGCCGCGCGAGCGGTCGGCATCGCCACCTTCGGTCCCTCCGCCGCCGCCGCCATGCTCGAGGGATCGAAGGGCTTCACCAAGGACCTCTGCGCCCGCCACGGCATCCCCACCGCCGCCTACGTCAGGGTCGCCACCGAGGCCGCCGCACTCGCCGCGCTCGGGCGCTTTGCGGTCCCCGTCGTCGTCAAGGCCGACGGCCTGGCGGCGGGCAAGGGAGTCACCGTCGCCACGACCCGCGCCGAAGCCGAGGCCGCGATCCGCGCCGCCGGGGACGGGCCGATGGTGATCGAAGAGTTTCTCGAGGGCGAGGAAGCCAGCCTGTTCGCGCTGATCGACGGCACGCGCTGCGTCCTGCTGGCCAGCGCCCAGGACCACAAGCGCGTCGGCGAGGGCGATACCGGGCCCAACACCGGGGGAATGGGCGCTTACTCCCCCGCCCCGGTGCTGACGGCCGCGCTTGAAGCTCAGGCAATGCGCGAGATTGTCGAGCCGACCGCCCGCGCCATGGCCGACGCCGGAACGCCATTCTCGGGCGTGCTGTTCGCCGGGCTGATGCTGACCGCCGACGGGCCCAAGTTGATCGAATATAATGTCCGCTTCGGCGATCCCGAGTGCGAAGCGATCATGCCGCGCATCCAGGGCGATTTCGCGGCCTTGCTCCACGCGGTCGCCATCGGCGCCGACTTTGCGGCGCCTTCGCTCTCCCCCGATACCGGCATGGCGGTGATCCTTGCCGCCACCGGCTATCCCGGCACGCCGCATAAGGGCGGCGCCATCGCCGGGCTCGACGCGGCCGAAGCGGTCCCCGGAGTCACCGTATTCCACGCCGGCACCGCGCACGATGGCGACCGGCTGGTCTCGGCCGGTGGCCGGGTCCTTGCGGTGACCGCGCTCGGCGAGGATTTGCGCGACGCCCGCGACCGCGCCTATCGGGCAATAGCGGCAATCGATTTTGCCGACGGCTTCCACCGCCGCGACATCGGCTGGCGCGAACTGGAGAGGATGGCATGAACCGCAACACCGCCCTCGCCATCGGCCTCGGCGCGACCCTTGCCGCAACCTATTTGTGGCATGGGCCAGGCGGGGCCGGGGCCCGGCTTGGCGCTTTGGTCGACCGCGAGGTCCGGACGATGCTCGACGATTACGAGATGCAGGCGGTAGGCGCTCGGATCCAGCATCATCCGCTGATCCGCCGGGTCGTGCTCGATGGGCCGGCCGACGGGTTTCAGCGCGCCGAGATCGCGCGACTGACCGAAAGCCTGCCCGGGGTCGCGACCGCTCACTGGGTGGGGAGCGGCGAGCCCACCAGGGCTATGCCTCTCCTCGCCGAAGCGATGCTGATGGCGCTTGCCAGCTTTGCCGCGGGCGTGGTGCTGGCCTACATTGCCGCGCTTCGCCGCCGCGCTCGCGAAGCCTTGCTGGCATGATGACCATCCTCGATTTTTACTGGCCGGTGCTGGTCGTCGCGCTGCTGATCGGGATAGTCAGCGGCGTGCTTGCCTTCCGCCGGCGCGGCGCCAAACCACGGAGTAGCGATGAACGTCCTGATTGAGAATTGGCCGTTGGCCCTGATCGCCGCCGCGCTGGCGCTGATCCTGCTCTATTTCCTGCTTCGCCCGCGCCAGCGTGTGGCGCTGACCGACAGCGCACCGATCCGACCGCACATGACGGTTGCGAAGGACGTGCAGGCCAAGGGCATCGCCGGCACGGCTGCCGAGCTCACCGAGTCGCTCCTCTCGGTCCGGGATCATCATCATCCGCTTCCGGGGGCGTCCGGCCCGAGGGACGATCTGGTCAAGTTGAAGGGCGTCGGCCCCAAGCTCGCCGCCTTGCTCAATCAGCATGGGATCACCCGCTTTGAGCAGATCGCCGGCCTGACTCCGGCGCAGGTCAACGATCTCGACGACAGCCTCGGCGCCTTTCGCGGACGGATCGCCCGTGACCATGTCGTCGAGCAGGCCGACTATCTGGCGCGCGGGGATATCGACGGGTTCGAGCAACGCTTCGGCAAGTTGTAATCGATTAAATTGCCCGGGTCGCAGATGACGACCCCGAACGTCGCGACCATGTCGGCGCGGGCGCTGGCGGCGGCATCGGTGGCGGCGGCGATGGCTTCGCTTGTCTCGACCCAGGCCATTGCGGGGGCATCCTCACGTCCGCCTTACGATTCGCGTCGAGATTATGACCCGAGGACGATCGGGCTTCGCGTCGACCGCAAGTTCTAGCTTCGGTGTGCGCCGCCATGATAGGCGTATTTCAAACGAGGACGGCGAGGCCCGGTGACTGAATATCAACGAATGGTCGTAGCCAATGTGAAGGCGGCGCTTGCCGCGGCGCGGCAGCTGCTTGCTTCCGATCCCGCCGCGGCCGAGGCGCAAGCACGCAACCTGCTGGCATCCGAGCCCGGTGATCCGTCGTCGCTGCGCTTGCTCGGGGCCGCGCTTCGGCGCCTCGGCAAGTTGGCCGATGCCGCCGCCGCCGAGCATCAGGCGCTCGAAGCCTCGACCCGCGGCGCGGCCCACCGCGCCGCCGCGCAAGCTCTCCAGTCGGGCGATCAGGGCCGCGCCCAGGCGCTGCTCCGCGGCCTGCTTGCGGACGACGACAGCGACGTTCTCGCACTGACCATGCTCGGGCTCCAGGCGGCCAATGCCCGCGAATTTGAAATTGCCGAGCCATTGCTCCGCCGAGCGGTGGCCGAAGCTCCCGACGAGCCGTCGACTCGGATGGCGCTGGCCGAACTGTTCCACCAGTCGAAACGCCCTGCCCTGGCGCTGGCCGAGATCGACAGTATCGCCCCCGATGCTGCCGAGGCCGAAGCGATCCAGTCGCTCCGCGCCGAGGTGTTGAGCGCGCTTGGCCGGCTCGGCGAGGAATTGGTGATCCTCGAGCGCCTGTCGGCGGCGGTCGCCCCCAACGTCATCCGCTACGGGCTGCGCATCGGCCACGTCTTGCGATCGCTCGGCCGAGACGAGGAAGCGGTCGCCACCTATCGCTCGATCACCGACCAATATCCCGGCGAAGGCACGTCGTGGTGGAGCCTCGCCAATTTGAAGACGGTGCACTTCGCCGACAGCGACATTGCCGCGATGGAGGCGGGCCTCGCGATGCCGAACATGGCGGTCCAGAACCAGATCCGCCTCAATTTCGCGCTCGGCAAGGCGTTCGAGGACCGTCGCGACGCCGCAGCCGCGTTCGGCCATTACGCCACCGGCAATCGCCTTCGCCAGTCGATCTCCAGCTACGATCCGTCGATGATCGGCGAGTGGGTCGACAAGAACATCACCTTGTTTACCCCGGCCTTCTTCGCCGCTCGCGCCGGCCAGGGCGCCCTCGCTCCCGACCCGATCTTCATCATCGGCATGCAGCGTTCGGGCTCCACCCTGGTCGAGCAGATTCTCGCCAGTCACCCGGCGGTCGAGGGAACCGCCGAACTGACCGACATGCCCAACATCGCGCGCCAGATCGGTGAAGCAGCGGCCCGCGCCAACCAAAGGTTCGAGCGCTACTTCCCCGGCCTCGCCGCCGAACAGTTGCGCAAACTTGGCGAAACCTATCTCGACACCAGCCGGGTTCACCGCTCGACCGATCGACCGTTATTCACCGACAAGATGCCCAACAACTGGATGCATCTCGGGATGATCCGAACAATCCTTCCCAATGCGCGGATCGTCGATGTCCGCCGCGATCCGCTCTCCTGCTGTTTCTCCAACTGGAAGCAACTTTATGCGCAGGGCCTCGATCACTCCAACACGCTCGAGACGATGGGCCGATATTATGCCGATTACGTCCGGTTGATGCGCCATTTCGACGCCGCCCTGCCGGGCCTTGTCCACCGCGTGATCTACGACGATCTGGTCGACGACCTCGAAGGCGAAGTGCGGCGCCTGCTCGACTATCTCGAACTGCCGTTCGACCCCGCCTGCCTTGCGTTCCATTCCAACAACCGCGCGGTCCGAACGATCAGCGCCGGCCAGGTCCGCAAGCCGATCAACCGCGACGGGATCGGCCAGTGGCAAGCCTTCGATCAGTGGCTCGGCCCGCTCAGGACCGCGCTCGGCGACACGCTTGACCGATGGCGCCAGTGACCCCGGCCGAAGCCGCATTGCACCAGGCCCTCGCGCTCGATCCGGCCAATTTCGAGGCACGATCGACCCTGTTCCAGATTGCCTTTGCGCAGGATCGCTTCAGCGAAGCGCTCGATCATCTCCGCGCGTTCCCCGAGACGATGCACGGCGACTTCCAGTGGCTCGCCCACCACGCCGATCTGCTCGGCAAGCTCGGCGACCATGAAGGCGAAATCCGACTGCTCCGGTCGCTGATGGAAATGCAGCCACAAACCGCCGGGCTGTGGGTTAGCATGGCCAATGCGCTAAAGACCCTCGGTCGCACCGATCAGGCAGTGGCCACGCTTCGCCAGGCGATCGCGCTCCACCCCGGTTACGGCAGGCCGTGGTGGATGTTGTCCGACCTCAAGAGCTTCCGCTTCGACGAGGGCGAGATCGCGGCGATGGAGCAACTGCTCGAGCGCGGCGCCGGCGCCGTTGACAGCATTCCGCTGCACTTCGCGCTGGCCAAGGCATTCGAGGATCGAGGGCGGGCCAAACCGGCATTCGATCATTATGCCGAGGGCAATCGCCTGCGCTCCGCGACAATCGATCCGAAGAGAACTGTCCTCACCCCCAAGATCGACCGCTCGATCGCCACCTTCACCGCCGACTTCCTGGCGGCACGCAAGGGGCTTGGATCGACCTCGGCCGCGCCGATCTTTATCGTCGGACTGCAGCGCTCTGGATCGACCCTGATCGAGCAGATCCTCGCCAGTCATCCTTTGATCGAAGGCATTTCCGAGCTTCCGCTCATCCCACACCTCAACCGCGAGATTGCGAACGACCCGAAATTGCCTCCCGGCGACCTGTTCGACCGCCTCGCAGGTCTCGATTCGGCTCAACTAACGGCGCTTGGCGAGAATTATGTCGATCGCGCTGCCACCTACAGCCGCACCGATCGGCCCTTTTTTCTCGACAAATTGCCCGGTA
>JBBRTO010000018.1:0-27541 GCA_038244345.1 Sphingomonadales bacterium
CGAGGATTCGGCAAGCGCGGTCTATGTCCGCGCCAAGGGCAAGGCGACCCGCGAGGCCGGGATGGAAAGCTTCGAACATCGCCTGCCCGCGACCGTCACGCAGGCCGCGCTGGTGGCGGTGGTCGATCGGCTCAGCGCCGACCCCGCGGTCGACGGAATCCTGGTCCAGTTGCCGCTGCCGCCGCAGATCGACGAGCGGGTGATCATCACCCGGATCGACCCCGACAAGGACGTCGACGGGTTCAATCCGGTCAACGCCGGGCGGCTGGCGATCGGGCTTCACGGCTTCGTCCCGTGCACGCCGCTCGGTTGCCTCAAATTGCTCCAGGCCGAGCTTGGCGACCTCAGCGGGAAGTCGGCGGTGGTGATTGGCCGGTCGAACATCGTCGGCAAGCCGATGGCGCTGTTGCTGCTCCAGCAAAATTGCACCGTCACCATCGCCCACAGCCGGACCCGCGACCTGCCCGAGGTGGTGCGGCAGGCGGACATCGTCATCGCCGCGGTCGGGCGGCCGAACATGATCACCGGCGACTGGCTCAAGCCCGCCGCGACGGTGATCGACGTCGGCATCAACCGCACCGGTGCGGGATTGGTAGGCGACGTCGACTTCGCCTCCGCCAGCCAGGTCGCGGCGGCGATCACCCCGGTGCCTGGCGGGGTCGGGCCGATGACCATCGCCTGCCTCATTCGCAACACCTTCGTCGGTGCCGCCCGGACCGAACGATTCGATTATGGGAAGAGCTTATGATCATCGCCTTACTCCTCGCCGCCGCTGCGCCAGTAAGCGCGCCAATCACCGCGATCGACGTCGAGCGCGCCTTCGCCGCCGACGCGCAGAAACTCGGGCAATGGACCGCGTTTCGCAAATATGCCGCGCCGAACGCCCTGATGTTCGTTCCGCAACCGACCAACGCCCAGGTATTCCTGAAGGGCCGCGAGGATCCGCCGGCCAGCGTCTTCTGGTGGCCGGGTCGAAGCTATGTCAGCTGCGACGGCCGACTGGCGATCAACACCGGGCCGTGGGTGCGAGGCTATGGCAAGTCGGTCGGCTATTTCACCACCGTCTGGTTGCGGCTGAAGAACGGGTCGTGGAAGTGGGTCTATGACGGCGGCGCCGAGGACAAGTTCATGCGCGACGAGGGCGGCGACATCGCCCCGGTCAACGCCGCCTGTCCGAAACTCCCGCTTGCGCCGCCGCCTCAGCGCGCGGTCGCGGCCGGGGTCAAGCAGGGCGGCGGATCGAGCGTGGACGGGACATTGAGCTGGGGCTGGACGGTTGAGCCGAGCGGCAAGCGCAACTTCTACGCCTTGCTGTGGGATGGTAAGCAGCGCCAGCCGGTGATCGAGGACAAGGTCGCCGCCGAGCCCAAATGACCGAGCTGTTCACCACCGCCTTCGTCACCTTGCTGGTGATCATCGACCCGCCGGGCTGCGCGCCGATCTTTGCGTCGCTGACCAGCGGGACCGATCTGGCGCATCGGCGGATGATGGCGGTTCGATCGGTCGCCGTGGCGTGGTTCATATTGATGTTCTTCGCATTGCTCGGCGAGCCGTTGCTTCGGACGCTGGGGATCAGCCTGTCCGCCTTTCGCCTGGCCGGCGGGATCATGCTGTTCATGATCGCGCTCGACATGGTGTTCGAGCGGCGCACCGAACGCCGCGAGGAGCGCGCCGAGGAATTGATAGGCACCCCCGAGGCCGAAGATATCAGCGTCTTCCCGATGGCCATCCCGATGATTGCCGGGCCGGGGTCGATCGCCTCGATCATGCTGCTCACCGCGCGCGCCAACGGCACGGTCGAATGGCTGATCGTGCTCGCCGCGATGACCGCGGTGATCCTGTTGACCCTGCTCGCGCTGCTTGCCGCCGGGCCGTTGATGAAAATGATCGGCGCCAGACTGGAGGCGATGATCACGCGGATCCTCGGCGTGATCCTGGCCGCGCTCGCCGCGCAGTTCGTGCTCGACGGGTTGGAACGAAGCCTTCCCGGCCTCGCGGGCTGATCGGTGAGAGCCTGACTCACGCCCTCACCCGAAGTTGATGCTTCGGGCTCGGACGATCAGGCTCTTAGGGTTTCACCCTCCACAATTTGAGCGGCGATTTCGCGCCCAGATCGACCCGTTCGAGCCAGGATGGCACCTGGCCCTTTTCGAGCTGGGCGTAGAAGCCCTTGGGCGCTTCGGCGCTGAACACCGTCGCCTGGCTGAACAGCGGGCAGGTCATCAGATAGTCCGAATGATATTTGGCAAGGAGCGCGCGGGCATTGTCGGGCGAGCCGCGGAACAGCATCATCGAATCGACGATCGCCTGCCCGTTGCGGTGATAGGGGCCCATGATCGAGCGGTGATGGGTGACGGTGATCAGCCGCGGCGCGAGGTCGGCGAAGGTGAAGATAGTCGCCGCCGGAAGCTTGGCCACCGGGCGCATCGCCCATAATGACGGGCACGATGCATTGGCGGTGGCGATCATTCGGTCGCGGACCGTCTGCGGTTTGTCCGGCGCGACATAATCGAGCGTCAGCGGGACCAGCGCGCCGAGCCCGGCCAGCACCGCAAGCGCCGTCCCGAGCACCCGAACGACGCTTTTGTTAGAATTGAAGGCGATCGGCGCGAGGAGCGCGACCAGGGTGACCGCGCCGGGGACGGCGAGCACCTGCGACGCCGGGCCGACCCGCACCTGCCAGAACAGCAAGCCGACCGCCGCCACCGCGGGCAGCGCCGCACCCAGCGTCCGGCGGAAGAGATCGGGATCTTTGCGGCGCTGCCACGCAAGCGCGCCCCAGCCGGCCAGCCCGGCGACGGGCAATGCCAGGATGATCAATGAGATTCGCCAGCCGTTCTGATAGATTGGCCGCGCCTCGCGGACATGGCTGAGCCACAATTTGTCGACCTCGGGACTGACCCCCTCGAGCCGCGACAGGCAATGCGGCCAGGCAAAAGCGTGGAACGCGGCGACGATTACCCCAGCGAGCAATGCTCCAGCCAGTCGCGCTTGCCATTTGCCGGGCGACCACCACGCCAGGCCAAGCATCAGCGCGCCGCCGAGCAAGGCGTCCGACAGCCACACCGGCGACAGCGCATCGCACACCGGCAGGCGGTTGGCGTAGGAAGCGAAGACGAGGAAGCCGACTGCACAGCCACCGGCAAGGCTGACGGCATAAGTCGCAAGCCGCCGCCGTTCGTCGGGCTCGGCGACCCAGAACAGCACCATCGTCGCACCGGAAATGGCGATGAAGATGAGCGATTCGAGGCCGATGCTGAGCGACAACGCCGCGGCCAGACCGAGGACCAGGCCGCCGCGCGCCCGCTTGGGGTCGGCGATGCCCGCCATGCCAAGCGCGAGGAAGGCGAGCTGCCAGCCGTGATGATCGATCCGCGTCGGGACATATTGGCCGGTCGCGGAGCCGGCAAAGAACAGGCACACCACCGCCAGCGGCCAGGCGGCGGGATGGACCAATCGGCGGACAGTAAGCGACAATGCGACAATCAGCAGCAGGAACGGCAGCAAGGGCGCGACCGCGATCGCGAATTGTTCGGCATGCGGGCCGGTGGTGAATTGCCGGCCGATGAGAATCAGCCCGGCGAGCGGCAAATCGACCAGCCGCGACCAATGGATATTCGCGCCATAGGGAAAATTGAGCTTGTACTGGCGAAGATCGTACCAGCCCTGCCCGCCGTTGAGCCAGGCGCGCACCTGGCTCATCCGCATATTGTCATCGGTGTCGCTGAGCACGAACCCGGTGATGTTGTACCACTTGGAATAGATCAGCCAGGCGGCGAACAACGCCCAGGCGAGCACCGCCAGGATGCGCCAATGCCGGTCTACATAGGTCAGCAGCCGATCGGGCACCGCGCATCCTTGCACTAAATTAAGTTTCGCGCTCTAGCGTGCCTGCACCCAACGGCAAGCCACGAAGCGGTATCAAGCGCAATGATCGAGCATCAATATTCTCAGGATTTCTATAATTACATCGACAGCGGGTCGCGGCGGTCGGCGCACGCGGTGGCCGGGCTGCTACTGCCGGAGATGGAAATCACGAGCCTGCTCGATATCGGCGCGGGCCACGGCGCATGGGCGGCCGAGTGGCTGGCGGCGGGGGTCAGGCAAGTGCTGGCGGTCGATGGCGACTATGTGAAGCGCGACCAATTGGCGATCCCGGCGGCCAATTTCATGGCGCATGACCTCGCCACCCCGCTCGACCTCAAGCGCCGCTTCGACCTAGTCCAGACGCTCGAGGTGGCCGAACATCTGCCCCACGCCAAGGCCGATTTGTTCGTCGACAACCTTATCGCCCACGGCGATGTCATCCTGTTTTCGGCCGCGGTCCCGCACCAGGGCGGCGAGCATCATGTCAACGAGCAGCCGCCCGAATATTGGCGCGAGAAGTTCGCCAGGCGCGGCTACGGCGTGTTCGATTTCGTCCGCCCTGGACTGGTCGACAAGGACGGGGTGATGCCGTGGTATCGCTTCAACAGCTATGTTTACGCCAACCAGGCGGGCGAGAAAAAGCTGTCGAAGGCAGTGCTCGCCACCCGCGTTGCCGAGGGCCAGCCGCTGACCATCGGCGGCGACTTCAAATGGTTGCTGCGCCGCGCTGTGGTGCGCTTGATACCGACCGCCATGGTCAAGCCGATCGCCATGGCCAAGGCCAAGATCGAAGCTCGCGCGAAGCGGTGAAAGAGCGGATCGAGAGCGCGCTCGCCGACCCCGAGAAGCGCGCCGCCTTCCTCCAGTTGGTGCGCTATGCGATTATCGGCGCGGCGATCACCGCCGGCGGGCAGGCGATCTACTATGCGCTGGCCGAAACCCGCACCACTTCGCCGCTGGTGGCGATCGCGATCGCGTGGATCGTCGGGGTCGTCGTCGGCTATTTCGCCCATGGCTGGATCAGCTTCGCCGGCCATGGCGCGCGCGACAACCATGGGCAAATGAGTGTCCGCTTCGTCGCGGTCAATCTGATCGGCTATGCGATCAACAGCTTCTGGGTTTGGTTACTGGTCGAGCGGCTCGGCGGGGCGACCTGGTGGCCGATCATTCCCAATATCGCGCTCACCCCGCTGATGACTTTCTGGCTCCACCGCCGCTGGACGTTTAGCTGAAGCGACGATCCCGAGGCCGCTGCCGTGCCTCGCCGCGCCGCGCCCGGCAACATCCTGGACGATGTACAACGGCCGGTTCTTCGACTGGCTGTAAAGCCGCCCGATATATTCGCCCATCAGCGCAAGCACGAACATCTGCACCGCGCCAAGCACCACCACGACCAGCATCAGCGAGGTCCAGCCGGGCACGCTGCGCCCCGACAACCAGCCGAAGAAGATGTAGAGGATGATCAGCAACGAGCCGAACGCCAGCGCCAGGCCGGCGTGGCTGGCGAGCTTCAATGGCGCCGAGGAAAATCCGGTCAGCGCATCCAGTGCGAAACGGACCATCTTCGACAGCGGATATTTGGTCACCCCGGCGAAGCGTTCGTCGCGATTGTAGGGGAAAGGCACCTGCCGGAACCCGATCCACGCCACCATCCCACGGATGAAGCGCGCCTGTTCGGGCATCGCCAGCAAGGCATCGAGCGCGCGGCGGCTCATCAGCCGGAAATCGCCTGCGTCGAGCGGAATCTCGACATCGGTGGCGCTTGCCAGCATCCGATAAAAGGCGTGGGCGGTGGCGCGCTTGAAGCGGGTTTCCCCGGCGCGCTGGGTGCGAACGCCATAGACCACGTCGGCGCCCTCGCGATCCATCGTCGCGATCATCTCGCTGAGCAACTCGGGCGGATCCTGCAAATCGGCATCGATGATCAGGATGGCATCCCCCCGGGCCAGGTCGAGCCCCGCGGTGAGCGCCAGCTGGTGGCCGTGATTGCGCGACAGGTCGATCGCGACCAGGTGCGGATCGCTTGCCGCCAGATCGCGCATCATCGTCCAGGTCTTGTCCTTCGATCCGTCGTTGACCAGCACCAGCTCATAATCGTCGCCCACCGCACTTCGGGCGGCGGCGGTCAGGCGCTGGTGGAGGGCGGGCAGGCATTCCTGTTCATTGAAGCAGGGAATGACGATCGAAAGCGCGGTCATTGAACCTCTTTGGCGGCTGGCGGCGATTTAGCATAGAGCAGGCTTCCCGGCCCGCGCCAGACCAGCCGATATCCGTCGAGCAGCCGGGCGTCGTACGGCGGCAAGTCGATCGTCCAGACATAATCGAATGCGTCGCGCGGGATCGCGGCCAGCGCCTTGTCGATCGGGCGGAAGTCGGCGTTGGGGCAGCTCGGCGGGCGGACGATCTGCGACGGATCCGACATGAAGCGCCCGGCCGCGACATAATGGACCGATAGCAGGTTGGCGCCCTCGACCGCCCATTGATCGTTGGAGAAAGCGTTGCGGCGGACGGTCGCCATCGCCCCGAGATGAGTATTGCGCGGCAGGGCCCACAAGGTCGCGCAATCCTCGCTCACCAGGTGGACCAGCCGGGCGCCGACCGGCAGCTGGTCGAGCGCGGCGAGGCGGGCCGACTGGTTGTTGGCGGCGATCGCCAGGCTGGCGGTGGTGGCCGCGATCCGCACCCCATAGAAACCCAGCCCGATCAGCGCGAGATTGCGCGCCAGCAACGGGTCGGTCGATCCCTTGAAGCGGATCGCGAGCAACGCGGTGGCGATCATGAACGGAACCAGCCGCATGTCGGCATAGGCCGAGCCGAACACGATCCGCGGCAGGATCAGGAAGAAGCCGAACAGCATCAGCGCCGAGAAAGCGAGGTTGCGCGACAAGGTCAGTTCGGGCCGTCGCCAGGCGAACACCAGCATCGTCAGCGCGACCGTAAGCGACAGCATGTCGAACAATTGCCAGCGGTCGCGCAACGCCATCACCAGCCACAGCAATTTCGCCTGCAGATTGACCCAGTCGCTGGTCATTCCGTGGCTGACCCCGCTTCGCCACAGCAGCACCAGCAGCAACGGCCCGGCCAGCACCGCGGCATGCATCGCGGCGCGCAGGGCGGATCGCCACCAGCCGATTCCGCGATCATGCTGACGCACCGCCTCGGCCGAAAAGGCGAGCAGCCCGAGCGATCCCCAGCCGAATGTGTGGGTGATGAAGATCACGAACGAGATCGGCACGAACAGGATCGCGCGAAGCCCGGTCTTGCCCAGCCGACCGAGCCGCAGCCACAGCCCGAAGGCCAGGAACGCAAACGCCATCGACAGGGTGTAATTGACGAACCCGAACTGGAACGGATGGCCGAACGCGAAGGGCAGCGCGAACAGCACCGTCGGCGGAAGCCGGTTGTGAACCTCGCGAGCGACCCACAGGAAGCCGGCCACAGTCAGCGGCGGGATCGCCATGACGATCAGCTTCACCGCCATTTCGAGCCCCACCAGCTTGGCCAGGGGAATGATCAGCAGATCGACCCCGAGGTTGCCGATCAAGTGCCATTTGAAGCCATAGTATCGCTGCAGGTCGGGCGATCCGGCAAGGTCGAGCTCGACCCGATAGCGGCCCATGTGGCCGAGCAGATCGACCAGCGGCGGCACCGGCGGGTAGAGCAACGGCACGAACGCGATCAGGATCAACGCCGCGACGAACGGTCGGCTTTCCCACCACGGACGCGGCTCGCCCTTGGGGGCCGGGGCAGGCGCCGCCCCGCTGGCCAGCAGGTGCGGCCGCTCGGTCACGTGGCGTCGCGCCGCCCCAGCAGACGCAGCCGAAGCGCGTTCAGCTTGATGAATCCTTCGGCGTCGCGCTGGTCGTAGGCACCGGCGTCATCTTCGAACGTCACCACTTTTTCGCAGTACAGGCTCATCGGCGATCGGCGGCCGGTGATATGGACCCCGCCCTTGTACAGCTTCATCCGCACCTCGCCTTCGACCTTGGCCTGGCTGTGGTCGATCGCCGCCTGGAGCATCTCGCGCTCGGGGCTGAACCACAAGCCGTTGTAAAGCAGTTCGGCATAGCGCGGCATCAGCTCGTCCTTGAGATGCGCGGCACCGCGGTCGAGCGTCAGTTGCTCGATCGCCCGGTGCGCGGCGTGGAGGATCGTCCCGCCGGGCGTTTCATACATGCCGCGCGATTTCATGCCGACGAAGCGGTTCTCGACCAGGTCGAGCCGGCCGATGCCGTGGCGCTTGCCCAGCTCGTTGAGCCTGGTCAGCAGCATCGCGGGAGACAGTGCCGCACCATTTACCGCGACCGCGTCGCCGGCCTTGAACTCGACCGTGATGTCTTCCGGCACGTTCGGCGCCGCGACCAGGTCATCGGTCCGCGAATAGACATAATC
Organism: Sphingomonadales bacterium; assembly: GCA_038244345.1. Lineage (GTDB taxonomy): Bacteria > Pseudomonadota > Alphaproteobacteria > Sphingomonadales > Sphingomonadaceae > Sphingomicrobium. The sequence goes on from JBBRTO010000018.1 coordinate 8,260, forward strand.
GGGCACCTCGACCCACGGGTCCTCGAGCACTTTTCCCTCGCTCGAGGTGTGAAGCAAATTGGCGTCGGTCGAGAACGGGCTTTCGCCGCGCTTGTCCTTGGGCACGGGGATCTGGTTTTTCTCGGCGAAGTCGATCAGCGCGGTGCGGCTGGCCAGATTCCATTCGCGCCACGGGGCGATGACCCTGATGTCGGGGGCGAGCGCATAATAGCCAAGCTCGAAGCGGACCTGGTCGTTGCCCTTGCCGGTCGCGCCGTGGCTCACAGCGTCGGCGCCGACCGCTCGCGCGATCTCGACCTGGCGCTTGGCGATCAGCGGTCGGGCGATCGAGGTGCCGAGCAGATACAATCCCTCGTAGAGCGCGTTGGCGCGCATCATCGGGAAGACGTAATCGGCAACGAATTCCTCGCGCAGATCGTCGATGAAGATATGCTCGGGCTTGACTCCCATCAGCTCGGCCTTGGCGCGCGCCGGCTCGATTTCCTCGCCTTGGCCAAGGTCGGCGGTGAACGTCACCACCTCGCAACCATAGGTCTGCTGAAGCCATTTGAGGATCACGCTGGTGTCGAGTCCGCCGGAGAAAGCGAGCACGACGCGGCGGACTGGAGGTTCGGCTGCCAATGGGGTCTCCGTGGTTGTCGGCGCCGCTTGCCACCGCGCTTGCCGCCATTCAAGCATGATACATGAAGCCAGGTTTACCGCGGGTTCAACTTTGTCGAGGGAGAGAATGATGAACAGGTTCCTGATTGGCGCCGCGGCGATCGCGTTTGCCGGGTCCGCACTCGCGCAGGGAATGCAGCCGCCGACCGTGCAAAGCCCGCGACTCGACATGCCGTCGCAAAATGGGGAGATGGGCAATCGAGTCCAGATCCGCAGCGAGGTCGTCGCCAAGGTGCAAAAGCATTTCGCGATGCTCGACCGCAACCGCGATGGCTTCATCGCCGCCGACGAGATGCAAGCGATGCGTGGCGAGCAGATGGATAAACATATGGGCCATGGCGGCGACGAGATGGCAATGCACGATGGCGCGATGGATAATCGGGGTGCGATGTTCGACCGGCTCGACGCCAATCGCGATGGAATGATCAGCCGCGACGAATTTGCCAAGGGCCGCGAGATGCGGATCGAGCGCGAGGTCACCGTCAACGGCGCGCCCGGCGGCGATCGCCACGGGAAGATGAACATGCAGGGCATGGGCGGCGGAATGGGCGGGCCCATGATGAAGATGGCCGATTCCAACCAGGACGGCCGGGTCTCGCTGCAGGAAATGACGACCGCCGCGCTCCAGCATTTCGACCAGGTCGATACCAACCACGACGGTCGCATCACCCCCGAGGAACGGCAGGCGATGCACCAGCAGATGAAGCAGAAACATGGCCGCACGACCGGCTAGTCCTTTGCCATTCGTCGAATAGAAAGGGTCCGGCATTGCGCCTGGCCCTTTTTTTCGGGCAGTCTCCGTGGCGATCAATCCGCAAGGGGACTAAAGCGGGCGCGGTGATCGGCGCGGCATTCGACGGCAACATTCACAGCCTGGGCGGCAATTACGGCTATGACGGGACGCTCAACCGGACCGTCGCAGTGTCGACCGCGGCGGTCGAGGAAGCGTTGAAGTCGATCTATCCGGCCCCAGCGCTGCTCGCGGAGCTCCACACCCGCTAGGCCGAGGTCAGCTTCTTCACCGGCTTGGCCCGCGCCTTCTTCGCCTGCGGAGCGGGGGCGGGTCGAGGCGCGTCGCCGAGCGCTCGATAACGCTGCTCGGCCTCGATCATGTAATCGCGAGTTATCGGCAGCGCATCGCGGTCGCGGACATATTGCACCTGGAAATTGCACATCGAGCCGTTTTCGAACGCGACCACCCCGCCGGCGAGATAGAATTCCCACATCCGGTAAAAGCGCTCGTCATACAGAGCGATGATCGCGTCGCGCGACGCCTGCGTGCGCCGGAGCCAGTGGGTCAGCGTGTAGCCATAATGCCGCCGCAAAATCTCGAGGTCGCTGATGATGAACTTCATCTTCTCGGTCGACGCTGAAAGCTGGCTGATCGAGGGCAGATGATAGCCCGGGAAGATCCATTTGTCGGTGAACGGATCGGGTGCTGCGGCCTTGCCATATTTGCCGATCGTGTGGAGCAGCATCACCCCGTCGTCGGTCAACAGATCGCGGCAGGTGGCGAAGAATTCGTCGAAATGCTTGGCCCCGACATGTTCGAACATGCCGATCGACACGATTCGGTCGAACTGGCCGTTCAGCGAGCGATAGTCGATCAGCTCAAACTTGACCCGGTCGGAAACGCCGGCTTCCTCGGCGCGCTGGCGGGCGACCTTCAATTGCTCCTCGCTCAGCGTCACCCCGAGCACGTCGACGTCGGCGACCCGATTGAGATACAGGGCGGTCCCGCCCCAGCCGCAGCCGATGTCGAGCACTTTCTGACCGGGCTTCAGGTTCAGTTTGGCGGCGATGTGCGCCTTTTTGTCCGACTGCGCCTGCTCCAGGCTGTTGGTCGGATCGGTGAAGTAAGCGCAGCTATATTGCAGGTCGCTGTCGAGAAACAGCCGATAGAGTTCGTTGCCGATGTCATAATGGTGAGCGACATTCTTGGCCGAGGTCTTGGCCTCGTTGCGGCGGAACAGGCTGCGCCACTTTTTCTTGCCCTTGTTGAGCGCTTTGCGAGCGCCGCCCTTTTCTTCCCAGCGATTGGCGCCGACGATCAATTGCATCAGGTCGAGAATGTCGCCGTCTTCGACCGTCACCCGGCCGTCCATATAGCCTTCACCCAGCCCGAGCCGCGGGTTACGGGCGATGGAGAAGGCGGTCTTCTTGTCGGCGATCCGGGCGGTCAGTGCTTTCCCCCCGCCGGGCCCGAACACATGCACTTTGCCGCCGGGCATGACGACGGTCAGCTGACCTTCGCGGATCAATTTACCGAGTAGATTGTCGATCAGCGCCATCATTGTCTCCTTGGGAATCAGCCTAGCCGCTCGATCGAGCAGCGCAACCGGCGGTTCAGGCCGCGGCTTCTCGGTCGAGCTCGGCGCGGCTCTTTCGCTCCGCGGCAGTTTTCAACTGGCCGCAGGCGGCGTCGATGTCGCGCCCGCGCGGGGTCCGCACCGGCGCCGAAATGCCCGCGGCGAAAATGATGTTCGAAAAGCTCCGGATCCGCTCCGGGTCCGAACACAGATAAGCCGAGCCTTCCCATGGATTGAACGGGATGAGATTGACCTTGGCCGGTAGGTCATAGGCCTTGATCAGCCGGACCAGCTCGCGCGCATCGGCGTCACTGTCATTCTTGTCCTTGAGCATGACATATTCGAAGGTAATCCGACGGGCGTTGTTGGCGCCGGGATAATCGGCGCAGGCCCGGAGCAATTGCTCGATGCCATATTTGCGGTTGATCGGCACGATTTCGTCGCGAACTTCCTTGGTCACCGCGTGGAGCGAAACCGCGAGGTTGACCCCGATTTCCTCACCCGCGCGGGCCATCATCGGCACCACGCCCGAGGTCGACAGGGTGATCCGCCGCTTGCTCAGCCCAAGCCCGTCGCCGTCCATCACGATCTTGAGCGCGTCGCGGACATTGTCGAAATTGTACAGCGGCTCGCCCATGCCCATCATCACGATGTTGGTCAGCATCCGCCCTTCCTGCGAATAACCGCCGTCGGCCTCGTCGCCCGCCTTGGGCCATTCGCCGAGCGAATCGCGGGCCAGCATCACCTGGCCGACGATCTCGGCGGGATCGAGGTTGCGCACCAGCTTCATCGTGCCGGTGTGGCAGAAGGTGCAATTCAAGGTGCAGCCGACCTGGCTCGAGACGCACAAGGTGCCGCGGTCGGCGTCGGGGATGAACACCATTTCGAAGTCGTGGCCGTCGTGGGTGCGGAGCAGCCACTTGCGGGTGCCGTCGGTCGACACCTGCGCTTCGACCACCTCCGGACGGGTCACGACGAACCGCTCGGCGAGCCACGGCGACTGCGCCTTGGCGATGTCGGTCATGGCGGTGAAATCGCTCACGCCGCGATGGTAGATCCAGTGCCAGATCTGTTTGGCGCGAAGCTTGGCTTGCTTCGGCTCGAGCCCCGCTTCTTCCAACGCCGCGCGAATTTTTTCTCGGGGAAGGCCGATCAATTCCAATTTGCCGTCGGCGCGGGGAACCACCGCGCGTGGCACGGGGAGTGGGTCGGCCGGTCCGGGGATCGGCATCAGGGCGGTGTCGGCGCTCATGGAAGGCTCGCCATGTAGTGGGAATGTGGCGAAATTTCTAGCGCGGACTGAGACAGTGGGCGGCGGCGGCGTCGATCGCGGTCGGGGCGCCGCCGAGCGAGTAACGGTCGATCATCCCCCGTCCCGCCTGGTCGCGTGCTTCAACCCGCATTCCAGTGGAAACCCGGATCGCGGCGATGATCGCGGCCTCCTGGCGCGGGCCGCGGCTCCACGCATCGGGCCCGCGCACCGGCAACAGGAACGGCTGATCGCCGATCGTCAGAACCACCGACGATCCTGGCCGGGCAGCGCGGCGCAGGCGGATATTCACTTCCCCGCGGCGCGGACCGGCGCGGTCGAAGGTGATCGCGAAACGCGGCTGCTCTTGCCCCTTGGGCGGCACTAGCAACGAGCGCGACACCGCATCGCACGCCGGTCCGCGATCGAACGCTGCCCAATCGCCGCTGGCGGCAATCGTCTGGGCAGCGAGGATCAACGCAAGCGGCATCGGCCCGCCGTCGGGGGTCGGACACGCAAAATCAAGCGGGAAGGATCAGCAGTCGGCGTTGGTCGAGGCGGTGGCGGCGACGCACTGACTGTTGTTATCGAGCGAGTCGGTGATCGCCGTACCGAGCGCCAACGCACCGAACGTGAGCGCAGCGCCGGCGATCGCCAGCACCAGCGCATATTCGGCGGCAGCGGCCCCCTTGCGGTCTTTGCTTAATCCCCGACGCTCGCTTTTCATCGCCCGCACCCCTGGCCAACGCATGCGAGGAAGTTTGCCCTCGCAGCCACTGTAAATGACGGATTGGCGCAACGCATACGCCAAGCCGCCCACTGCTCAATGGTGCATGAAAAGTCAAGCGAGCTTGTTAATGAAAGTTAAACGACTGCCCTGATCTGGGGCACATTCCGTCTCGCCCTCAGGCCGCAACGCGATGGCGAAAAGTGACGTTGACCCGCTTTGACAGCAACAGATAGGGCAACCACACGGTGACGCTGACCAGCGCCTTCAACACATTGGCGCGAACCAGGCCGTCGAGCGCCGCCGACACCTCGCCGGGAAGCCCCGGCTCGACGCTCGCTGCGGCGGCGATCCCCGCCTGCACCGCGAGGTCGACCAGCCAAACCGTCGCCAGCAACCGGGGAAAGGTCGGCAGCCGGCGAAGCCCGGCGACAAACGCTACGACATAGAGGCTCGACAACAGTACCACGTCGAGCGTCATCAGCAGGTTCAACGTCCGCAGCCATTCGGGCACCGACCCCGACAATGCAGGCATTGCAGCGAGATATTCGGCGGTCCGTAGCGGCACGTTGATCAACATCCCGACCAGCAGCGGCAGCATCAGTCCGGAAGTGCCATAATGATGGTGCCGACGGGCATCGCCCGCGCTGACCGAGCGCCACTTGCCGATCCGCGCCAGCCGGAAGCCAGGCTGGGCATTGCGGTCGGCGCATGCAAACCATCGCAGCGCAAGTACCATTGATGCCAGCGGGGCCGCGATCACGAGCGCATAAGGCAGGAACGTCGCCAGGTCGGGGCCAGCGCCGCGCGCCGGGCTGAGCGCGACTCGGAGCGCGCAACCGACCAGCGCGAACAGCAGCCAGCCGACCATGATTCGCGACATTCCGGTTTCGAGCGACAGCAGTAAAGCCGTTGACCGATTGCCAAGATGCTTGCGAATGATGGCCATTCCCGCGAGTCGATTCTTGCTCATGATCGGCGTTGGTAGGCACGCCCGCCTTACTATCGGGTAAAAGGGCTGGCGGAGGCGCTCGGTTCCAACCGGACCGCCGACGAAACAATCGCGTCGCGCCGGCTGCTCTTGTCCTGTTCAAAACAATGTGACATGTTTCGTCCCGCTCGGTGTTTACGACTCAACTATTGGGGGCGACATGCGAGCGATCTTAACCACGAATCTACTTCGCGCTTCAGCTTAACTTAGCTGGTCGCGTTATCATGTCCCTGGCTTTTGTGTTGACCGACATTGCGTCGGAGCTGGCGCTGTTCGCGGCCGCCGGCTTCCTGTTGTTCGCGCTGGATGATCTGGTCGTCGACCTGATCTATTTCGTGCGGCGACTATGGCGCTCGCTGGCGGTTTACACCCGCTATCCGCGCGCTTTTGCCGGGACGCTTCCGGCGCCATCGCAGCCTGGCCGGATCGCGGTGTTCATTCCGGCGTGGGACGAATCGGCGGTGATCGCCGACATGCTTCGCTCGACGCTTCGGCGGTGGGGCGATGCCGATTATCGCATCTTCGTCGGTTTCTACGCCAACGATCCGCTGACCGAAGCGGCGATCGGTCGGGTTGAGGATCCGCGGATCGAAGCGGTGCTGGTCGAGGAGCAGGGGCCGACAACCAAGGCCGATTGCCTCAACCGTCTGCACGACGCCTTGCTTGCCGCCGAGTGCCGCGAGGGGTGGACCGCCAAGGCAGTGGTGCTTCACGATGCGGAGGATCTGGTCCATCCGCTCGAAATCGCCCTGTTCGATGTGATGACCGAAAAAGCCGCGCTGGTGCAATTGCCGGTGATCCCCTTGCCCGACCCCGAATCGCGCTGGGTCAGCGGCCATTATTGCGATGAATTCGCGGAGAGCCACGGCAAGGAACTGGTGGTTCGCGAGGCGGTCGGCGCGTCCATCCCGCTGGCCGGTGTCGGCTGCGCCATCGCCCGTGGCGCGATCGCCCGACTCGCCGCCGACAATGGTGGCCGGCCGTTCGCGGCCCAATGCATGACCGAGGATTATGAGCTCGGCCTGAGAATCGGCGCGTTCGCCGACAAGACGATGTTCGTCCGGATCCCGGCTGTCCCCGGAAGCCGGTCAGTGGTGTCGAGCCGCGGGCATTTCCCGGCGACGCTCGACGCCGCGGTGCGCCAGAAGGCGCGCTGGATCGGCGGGATCGCACTGGCGGGTTGGGAGCGGCTCGGCTGGAGCGGCGGGATCGGCGAGCGGTGGATGCGGATGCGCGACCGGCGCGGGCCGCTGGCTGCCTTGCTACTGGTCGCGGGCTACATTGCGATCCTGCTGTGGCTCCAATTGTGGATCGCGGAGTGGCTTGGCGCGCCGGTAGTGCTCGCCGCCTCGCCGATGCTGGCGCTGCTGCTCAAGGTCAACTTTGTGCTGCTGGCGTGGCGGATCGCGATGCGCTTCGGCTTCGTTACCGCGACCTACGGGCTGGGTGAGGGCCTGCTGTCGATCCCGCGGCTGGTGGTCGGCAACATCATCGCCATGCTCGCGGTCAAGCGCGCGATCGCGGTTCACGCCGCGGGCGGGCCCAAGAAGTGGGAGAAGACGCACCACATCTTCCCCGCCGAGGAACATGCCCGATGAGCAATTCGCTGCGCTTCCTCGGTCTTGCGGTGTTCGCCTGGGCCGGCGTACGCGCCGCGAGCCTCGGCTTCTTCCCCGGAAGCACCGCGGTCGCGCCGCAACCCAAGGCCGCCGATTTGCCGCCCGTCGCCCAGACCGTGTTCGAGTCGCCGCCGCCGCCCGACCCGGTTCCGCCGCCGGCTTATTACGGTCCGCAAGGCTATGGTCCCGCTTATGCCGGCGGTTACCCCGGGCCATCCTATCCTGCGCCATATCCTGCCTACCCGCCCGTGCAGCGGACCATCATCGTCCCGGCCGGCTGGCCCGCCGGCGTGTCCGCACCGGTCCAGCGTGGCGGCGGCTGGGCGAGCGTGATGCCGGCCCCGCAGCCGATCTATTACGTCCCGTTGACGCCCGAGCCCTGGCCGCAATATTCGAGCCCGCGTTCGTTCGGCGGGCGGCGCAATGTCAGTATTCCGACCGCAATGCCTCCAGCCCCGCCCAAGCCCGCGCGGTTCGACCGGTTGCAGCTGACCGCCTGGGCACTGCTTCGCGGCGTCGGGCGCGGGGTCATCCCGACCACCTCGCTGGCGACCGGCGGAACGCTCGGCGGGAGCCAGGCGGGGGCGCGGCTGACCTATCGCTTCAACGAGGCGCTCGCCGTCAGCCTCCGCTCGACTTCCTCGGCCGGCGGGGTTCGCGGGGCCGAGGTCGCCGCGGGAATTCGCTGGCAGCCATTGCGATCGATCCCCGTCGCCGTCACCGCCGAGCGTCGCCAGCGGCTCGGCACGTATGGCGGGCGATCGGCATTCGCCTTGTTTGCCGAGGGTGGGATCTATCACCGCGCCGTGTTCAACAAGATCTACCTCGATGGCTATGTCCAGGGCGGGGTGGTCGGAATGCGCCACCGCGACCTGTTCGTCGATGGCGGTGCGACGCTGACCCGCCCGATCTGGCGTAATTTCTCCGCCGGGATCGGGATATGGGGCGCGGCGCAGCCCGGGCTGTACCGGCTCGACGCCGGCCCGCGACTGACCATGGAAGTGCGCCGCGGTATCAAGGTCCATGCCGATTATCGCCAGCGATTGCTCGGCAATGCCGCGCCGCCCTCGGGGCCGGCGCTGACGCTGGCCGCAGACTTCTGACGCGCGGCGCTGGAATGCGCCCGGACTAGCGGCTAGCGTGGCCACGGGTTCATGGACATTTATCTCCCCATCGCCGGAATGTCGGTCAACGCTTTGCTGATCATCGCGCTCGGCGCCCTGGTCGGCTTGCTGTCGGGCATGTTCGGGGTCGGCGGCGGGTTCCTCACCACCCCGCTGCTGATCTTCTACGGCATTCCCCCGACCGTCGCGGTCGCCTCGGCCACCACCCAGATCACCGGCGCCAGCGTGTCGGGGGCTTATGCCCACTGGAAACGTGGCGGGATCGACGTCCGGATGGGCGGGGTGATGATTGCCGGCGGAATGCTCGGATCGCTGACCGGCGCCGGGCTGTTCCGACTGCTCCAGAACAGCGGCCAGATCGACCTGCTGATTGGCTTTCTCTACGTTATCCTGCTCGGCGGGATCGGCGCGTTGATGCTCAAGGATGCTTTGGTCGCCTTGGGCTGGGTTCCCGCCCCGGCCGCCGCAACCCTTCCCAAGCGCCACAACAAATGGGTCGCCAGCCTGCCGCTGCGCTGGCGGTTCTACGCCTCGGGCCTGTACATCTCTCCCTTGGCGCCGATGGCGCTCGGTTTCGTCGCCGGAATCCTGACCGTATTGCTTGGCATCGGCGGCGGTTTCATCATGGTCCCGGCGATGATCTACATTCTCGGCATGGCGGCGCGGGTGGTGATCGGCACCAGCCTGATGATGATCCTGGCGGTCAGCGCGGTGACCACGTTCATTCTCGCGCTGACCACCCAGTCGGTCGACATCGTGCTCGCCGGGCTGCTGCTGCTGGGCGGCGTGGTCGGCGCGCAATATGGTGCTCGCTTGGCTACCCGATTGAGGCCCGATCTGCTGCGCCTGGCGCTGTCGCTGATCATCCTCGCGGTGGCGCTTCGAATGGCGCTCGGCCTCGCCTGGCGGCCTGACGAAATATATACGGTGTCGGGGCTGTGAAGCGCCTCGCGCTACTGCTCGCGGCGCCGCTGCTGATCGGGGCGGCGAAGCCGGTGCTGGTGCCCGACGTCTCGTCGCGCTCGATCGAGATCCGCTACAGCTTCACCGGCGCGCAATTGCTGCTGTTCGGAGCGATCCTTTACCCCGGCGGCCGAGCACCGGACAAGCCGCTCGATATCGCGGTGGTGGTCAAGGGCCCGGTCGAGCCGATCCTGGTGCGCGAGAAACAGAAGTTCGCCGGCATCTGGATGAACGCCGATTCGCACCGCTTCCGCTCGGCCCCTTCCTTCTACGCCATCGCCTCGTCGCGCCCAATGCGCGATTTGGTCGATGAGCGCACCGCCGCGATCTACGAACTCGGCCTTCGCGACCTCCAGCTGTCGCCCGGCGGCGGCGCGCTGCCCGACAAGGAACGGCGGTTCGAGGCCGGGCTGCTCGATTTGCGCAAACGCCAGCGGCTCTATGCCGAGGATCCCAAGGGCGTCGAGATCAGCGAGCGGGTGCTGTACCGGGCGCGGATCAATATCCCGAGCCAGGTCCCGGTCGGAACCTATACCGCCGAGACCTTCCTGATCGACGATGGCCGGGTCGTCGCCGCCGCGACCCGCGACATCGAGATCGGCAAGTCGGGCTTCGAGCGGTTCATCGCGGTCGCGGCTCGGCGCCACGCCTTTCTCTACGGGCTTGCCGCGGTGATGCTGTCGCTCGGGCTTGGCTGGTTCGCCGCCTGGCTATTCGCGCGGCGCGCCTGAGGCGGGGTTCGTCAGCGAAATCTTAACCGCCATCGCGTAACCCCAAGGTCAACCCTGATTGACCAAGGCGCGTGTCCGCATGAATGACGAACCCAACCTTCAGCAATTCGTCGACCATTTGTCGAGCTTCAGCGACGACGGCGCGCAAACCGGCACCGCGGTGCCCGCAGCCAGCGAGAAGATGCCGGTCATCGGCACCGTCCAGGAAATTGCCGGGTCGGGATCGGCGGTCAGCATGGACGCGGCGATACTCAACCGATTGTCGACCAACCCCGATCCGTCGGTGGCGATGGCCGGGCAGGTCGGAAGCCAGATCAAGATGAAGGTTGCCAATGCGTGGCTGATCGCCAACGTCCGGACGATGCGCGCCGGCGAGGCGGGCGAAGTCATCGCCAACGTCGATTTCCTTGGCGAAGGGCAGCAGAGCAGCGGCGGGCGGATGGCCAATTTCCGTCGCGGCGTGACTCGCTACCCGATTCCCGGAAGCCCAATCTTTCCGGTCAACACCGAGGACATGCGCGCCATCTTCGCCGCCGATGACAGCCCGCACATCGAAATCGGAACGGTCTATCCGACCGACGACATTCGCGGCACTTTGTATGTCGACTCGATGCTGTCCAAGCATTTCGCGGTGCTCGGCAGTACCGGTACCGGCAAGTCGACCTCGGTCGCTTTGATCCTCCACCGAATCTCGCAGCTGTCGCCCGAGGGCCACATCGTGATGATCGATCCGCACGGCGAATATTCGGCGGCGTTCAAGGATTGCGGCGAATTGTTCAACGTCGATAATCTGCAATTGCCCTACTGGCTGATGAACTTCGAGGAACATTGCGAAGTGTTCCTGACCACCCAGGACAGCGAGCGCCAGCGCGACGCCGACATCCTCGCCAAATGCCTGCTCGCGGCGCGCACCCGGGGCAAGAATATCGAGCAATATGGCAAGGTCACGGTCGATTCGCCGATCCCTTATTTGCTGACCGACCTGTCGTCGGTGCTGACCGCCGAAATGGGCAAGCTCGACCGCGCCGGCGACACCACGCCGTACCAGCGGCTCAAGAACAAGCTCGACGAGCTCCGCGCCGACCCGCGCTTCACTTTCATGTTTTCGGGCATGCTGGTCAGCGACACGATGGGCGGCTTCGTCGCCAAGCTGTTCCGCCTTCCCGCACAAGGCAAGCCGATCTCGATCGTCGACGTCTCGGGCGTTCCCAGCGAAATCACCTCGGTGGTGGTGTCGGTGCTCGCCCGGATGGTGTTCGATTATGCCATCTGGTCGCGAACCGAGGCCCAGCGCCCATTGCTATTGGTGTGCGAGGAAGCCCATCGCTACGTCCCCAAGGACGAAAATGCCAATGGCCAGGCGGTGCGCAAGATCCTCGAGCGGATCGCCAAGGAAGGCCGCAAGTACGGCGTGTCGCTTGGCCTGATCACGCAGCGCCCGTCGGATCTCGCCGAAGGCGTGCTGTCGCAGTGCGGCACGATCATCTCAATGCGCCTCAACAACGACCGCGATCAGGCCTGCGTCCGCGCCGCGATGCCCGAAGGCGCGCGCGGTTTCCTCGACGCCATCCCGGCGCTTCGCAACCGCGAATGCATCGTCTGCGGCGAGGGCGTCGCGATCCCGATCCGCGTTCGCTTCGACGACCTCGAGCCCGAAAAGCGCCCGGCCTCGTCCGACCCCAGCTTCGCCGCTCTGTGGCGCGAGACCGGCGGCGAGGCCGGAATCATCGACCGCACGATCAAACGGTGGCGCGGCCACGGGCGGTAAACCAGAGGTCCGCTTAAGGTCACTAAAGTCACTAAAGTCGCATAAGTCTCGGACTCGGCGACCAATTGCCCGCCATCGCGATTCCAATTTTCGTTGTGAAGATCGTGTCGTAGGGTCGCTTTTCAAGCGGCGTTATCGGGGGTGGAATGCATTCGTCAGGAACAAGCCCGTTCGACGTGGCAGCGATCTTGATGGTAATGGTGGCGACGCTCGGTTTCATCAATCACCGATACCTGGGCTTGCCTCAATCGGTGGCCATGACCGCAATGGGCGCAATGGCATCGCTACTCGTCATTGCGATCGATTTTATCCTGCCCGGCAGTCGCATGTCGGATTATGTTGCACAACTCGTGGCACGAGTGGATTTCAGGACCACGTTGCTCGACGGAATGCTGTCCTTCCTGTTGTTTGCCGGCGCCTTGCATGTCGATTGGCTGGAGATGCGCCGCGGCCGGTGGCCGATACTGGTTCTCAGCACGCTAGGGGTCGTCCTCTCGACACTGATTGTCGGCTCGGCCTTTTACGGCGCCAGCCTGGTTCTTGGCGTTTTCGTCCCGCCCATCTGGTGTTTCGTGTTCGGCGCCTTGATCAGCCCTACCGACCCGGTCGCGGTGATGAGCGTGCTGAAGCGAACCCACTGCTCACCGGCACTTCAAGCCACCGTTGCCGGAGAAAGCCTGTTTAACGACGGGGTCGGCATCGTGATCTTCACAATCCTTCTTTCCGTGGCGCTGGGGAACGGCTCTTTCTCCTTGTCCGATGCCTCGCAGACGTTCCTGATCCAGGCGGGGGGCGGCATCCTCATGGGTCTCGCTGTTGGCTGGCTCGGCTTCGTCGCGATGCGGTCGATCGACGAATACAATGTCGAGCTGATGATCACCCTGGCGATCGTGATGGGCGGCTATGCCCTGGCCCGTTGGCTGGAGGTGAGCGGACCGGTGGCCATGGCGGTCGCCGGCTTGCTGATCGGGAATGCCGGGGTTGCTTATGCGATGAGCGAGGAAACCCGCGACCATCTGTTGAAGTTCTGGGCTCTGGCAGACGAACTGCTCAACGCGGTACTGTTCCTCCTCATCGGGCTCGAAATCATTGCCATCTCACCCGAGCCCAAGCTGATTGCATTAAGCGTCATTGCCATTCCGATTGTGCTTCTTGCGCGCTCCATCTCCGTGGTGCCCCCGCTGCTCGCCTTGCGAACGATCTTTCCGATGCGCGGACCCGCGCTGGCGACGCTCCTATGGGGTGGTCTTCGAGGTGGCATATCGATCGCCATGGCACTCTCCCTCCCGAAAGGGCCGGAGCAAACCGCAATCCTTGCCGCTACCTATGTCGTCGTCCTGTTTTCCGTGCTCGTCCAGGGCGGGACCATATCGCGAGTGGTCGACAGGAGTTCCCGGAAGCATCCCTGTTCGTAACGCGCCCTTCCTAATATCTGCAATGGGTCGAAATCGGACTTCAGCTAGGCTTTCTTGGTCCCCACACTCAGCAACGCCTTCAGCCGCTCCTTGATCGCGCTTATCGCGCCCGGGTCGGCGCCGCGCTGGGCGACGGTGAAGCGGACGCCCATCGGGTCGACCGCGACCCCGCCGCGAAGCACTTCGTAATGGAGGTGGGGGCCGGTCGAGAGACCGGATGAGCCGACATAGCCGATCACCTGGCCCTGCTGGACGATCGTGCCCGGCGCGACGGTCATGCTCGACATGTGGCTGTAGCTGGTCTCGATCCCGCCACTGTGCGCCAGCCGCACCTGGTGGCCGTAACCCCCGGCCCAGCCGGCGCGCTCGACCTGGCCGTCGGCGGCGGCGTGGATCGGGGTGCCCCAACTGGCGCCGAAGTCGATCCCCTTGTGCATCCGGATGAAGCGCAGGATCGGGTGGAGCCGGGGACCGAAGGTCGAGGTGATCCGTGCCGCGACCGGCCAGATCATGCCGTCGCTCTGTTTCGGCACCTGCCCGACGGTCGCGACATTGACCCACACCGGCTTGCCGCCCGCGGTCCAGCGAACGAGCTGCAGATCGCCCGACGCGCGGTCGAGCCCGGCGTAGAGCAGATCGCCCTCCTGAACCTCGCCGTCGGCGCTTCGGCGGCTGGCGATAACCAGGTCGAACTTGTCGCCTGGGGCGACTTCGCCGACGTCGATCTCCTGCGCCAGGGCCTTAAGATAGGATGCGGCGGAGGCGCTCGACGCGCCGGCGGTGCGAAGCGCCCAGTAGAGCCCGTCGCCGGCGAGCCCGCGGACCCTGAGCGGGGTGGTGCTGACCGGGACGCCGATACGGGTCAGGCCGAGGCCGCGCGGGCCGCGTTCGACCACCAGCTTCAAGTCCATCGAGGCGCGCAGGACAAGCCGCTCGACCGGTCGCCGGCCGGCCCCGTCGCGCTGGCCGAGGCGGATCGCGAGTGCGGTTCCGGGGATCAGGCGCGGGGCGGCGTCATGCACCAGATTGGCGGCGGCAATCGCATCGCCGGTCGATGCGCCGACCCGCGCCAGGCTACGCGCCAGTCCGTCGGGACCGAGCGTCGCGAACAGCTCGATCGCGGTTCGCTCGGGGGCTTGCTGGAGCGGTTCGACATTGACGCCGGGGGCCATTCGGATGCCGCTCGACGATCCGCGGGCGATCGAATCGACCCCGACCGCGAACCACTGGGCGCGGGAGTCGCCGGTGAGGTAGGCCGGGTGCCCCGCGGGGAGCGCGCCGAAATCTGGGGCGGTCAAAGCAGCGGCGGTGCACAAAGCGGCAAGCGTCGCCAGCCCGCGCCACCAGCTCGCCGAAAACAAATCGTCGCCAAGATCGACCACCAGCCCGGAGTGCGAGGAGCGCCGCGGATCGAACGGCGCAAAGCCGATCGGCGCCGCAACCGCGGCGCGTCCGAACTGGCGTCCCATCCAGGCTTCGCGCATCGACCCAAAAACTCCCAAATACTCCGCACCCCCACCACTGGAGGAACAAGGTTAAAACCGTTTTAACCGGGAAGGTCGCTTGCACTTATTTTGCGCGGTGCCACATTAGCCGAATGCCGCGCGGCGACAGCCTTGTCCGGGCGATCCTGGGCCCCACCAATACCGGCAAGACCTATCTCGCCATCGAGCGGATGTGCGCCCATTCGTCGGGCGTGATCGGCTTTCCGCTGCGGCTGCTGGCGCGCGAGGTTTACGAGCGGGTGGTGGCGATCAAGGGGGCGAACCAGGTCGCCTTGATCACCGGTGAGGAACGGATCGTCCCCAAGAGCGCGCGCTATGTGTTGTGCACCGCCGAGAGCATGCCGGTCACCGGCGGGCGGGAGGACCGAGCGCATGAGGGCGTGTTTCCCAGGGAATTCGCCTTCGCCGCGATCGACGAGGCGCAATTGGGTAGCGACCCCGAGCGCGGTCATGTGTTCACCGACCGGATGCTCCGCGCCCGCGGTCGCGAGGAGACTCTGATCCTGGGATCGGACACGCTTCGCCCGATGATCCGCGAATTGCTGCCCGAGGCGGAGATCGTCAGCCGGCCGCGCTTCTCGACGCTTCGCCATGCCGGATCGGTCAAATTGTCGCGACTGCCCCCGCGCTCGGCGATCGTCGCGTTCAGCGCCGAACAGGTTTACGCGCTGGCCGAGATGCTGCGCCGGTTCAAGGGTGGGGCGGCGGTGGTGATGGGGGCGCTGTCCCCCGCAACGCGCAATGCGCAAGTGGCGATGTTCCAGCGCGGCGAGGTCGACTACCTTGTCGCCACCGACGCCATCGGCATGGGGCTCAACATGGACGTCACCCATGTCGCCTTCGCCGGGCTCGACAAGTTCGACGGCCACCGCGACCGCCGACTGACGATCCCCGAAATGGCGCAGATCGCGGGGCGCGCCGGGCGCCACCAGCGCGACGGGACGTTCGGGACACTGGGACTTGGCGGCGACAATGGCCCGGCGTTCAGCGAGTCCGAAATTGCCGCGATCGAGGATCATCGGTTCCGCCCGCTTGAGCATCTGTACTGGCGGTCGTCCGAGCTTGATTTCACCAACGTCGGGTCACTGATCGCCAGCCTCGAGGCGAAGAGCGACGATCCGCTGCTCCGCACCGCGCCGATGGCGATCGACCTTGCAGTGCTCAAGATGCTCGCCGAGGATCCGGCGATTGCGGCGCGGCGCGGGGTTGCGGCGCGGCGCTTGTGGGCGACCTGCGGGCTGCCCGATTTCCGCAAGGTCGGGCCGATGCATCACGCGCGGATGGTGCGGCGACTGTACAGTTACATCGGCGAGGGCGGGCATATCCCGCACGAGTGGTTCGCCGCCGAGGTGGCGCGGCTCGACAACGTCAACGGCGACATCGAGGCGCTGGCCGACCGGCTCGCCGGGGTGCGCAGCTGGGCCTACATCGCGCAGCGCTCGGACTGGCTCAACGACCCGCCCAAATGGGCTGAGCGCACCAAACAGGTTGAAGGGCGGCTGAGCGATTCGCTCCACGCCGCCTTGACCCAGCGGTTCGTCGACCGCCGCACCGCGGTGCTGATCCGCGACATTGGCGCACGCGGGGCCGATGCGCTCCCGATCACCGTCGCCGCCGATGGCGAAGTCAGCGTTGGGCCCGAGCCGATCGGGCACCTCGCCGGGTTCGAGTTCACGGTTGATCCGACGGCGCGCCACGCCGACAAGAGGATGCTGCTCGCGGCGGCCGAGCGGCGGTTGGGGGATGAGCTCGACCGGCGGGCGAAGGCGTTGCTCGAAGCGCCGGACAGCGCGTTCAGCCTGGTGGTCGAGGACAATGGCGGACTTGCGATCGGGTGGGAGACCTATGTCCTCGCGCGGCTCGCCGCGGGCCGCTCATTGCTCGAGCCCGCGGTGCGCACAGTGCGCGCGCTCGACCGATTGTCCGCGCCGCGCCGGGCGGAACTTCGAGTTCGCCTCGAACGCTGGATCGATGCCGAGCTCGACCGGCATGTCGGCGCGCTGAAGCAGCTTGCCCGCGCCGCGTCCGACAAATCGGTCACCCCCGGAGTGCGTGCGCTTGGCGCGATGCTGGCCGACGCTGGCGGATTGCTGCCGCGCCGCGCCATTGCGCAGCAGATCGCCGCGCTCGACAAGGCCGACCGCCAGTCGCTCCACCGCCACCGCCTGCGGCTCGGCGCGCTCGATTTGTTCGTTCCGGCCTTGCTCAAGCCCGGCGCGCAACGCTGGCGGGCGGCGTTACTGGCGATCCGCTCGGCCCAGCCGATGCCGCGGCTTCCCGACCCCGGCGCAGCGACGCTCGACGGAAGCGCCGATCCGCGCGGGGCGGGGCTCGCCTATCGCCGGTTCGGGGCGATGTGGCTCAGGGTCGACCTCGCCGACCGGATCGCCGCGCACGCCTATGCCGCTCGTCAGTCGGGCGCCGCCGATTTGCTCGACCAGGCGCTGATCACCAGCCTCGGGCTCGATGCTTCGACGGTCACCAAATTGATGGCCGAAGTCGGCTTCATTCCCGCTGGCGACGCGTGGAAATGGCGCGGCTATCGGCCCGAGCGCCGCCATCGCCCGGCCGAAACCCCGCGTCCCGGCAACGCCTTCGCCGCGTTGGCCGATCTCAAGCGACGGTAGGTTGCGGATCGATCGTTACCTCCACTGCATCCGGCTGGTGAAGAGCCGAACGCTCGCGCAAGGCCTGGTCGACACCGGCCATGTCCGGATCGACGGCAAGCGCGTCGCCAGGCCAAGCGAGCCGGTCAAAGCGGGCAGCATCATTGCCTTGCCCCTGCGTGGCGCGGTCCGGATCATTGAGGTGATCGCGCTTCCCGAGCGTCGCGGCCCGCTCGCCGAAGCGCAGGCCGCCTATCGGGAGATTGACGGGAACGGCGCGCCGACTTAGCCACAAGGCCGAACCTCAGGAGCTTCTCGACCATGACCTATGTCGTCACCGACGCCTGTATCAAATGCAAATATATGGATTGTGTCGAGGTCTGCCCGGTCGATTGCTTCTACGAGGGCGAGAATATGCTCGTCATCAATCCCAACGAATGCATCGATTGCGGTGTGTGTGAGCCCGAATGCCCGGCCGAGGCGATCCTTCCCGATACCGAAAATGGCCAGGAGAAATGGCTCGAACTCAACACCAATTTCTCCGCCAATTGGCCCAACATCACCCGCAAGAAGGATAGCCCCGCCGACGCCGACGAGTATAAGGGCAAGGAGGGCAAATATGACAAATATTTCTCGCCCGAGCCCGGCCAAGGCGACTGATCGGCACCATCGCGCGTTGACTGGCGAGCGGCTTGGCTGAAAACCTGATTTGGGTTAAACTAGGGCGCTGTCCAACAGGGGATAAATCATGCTTCGCACCGCCGTGGCTCTTGCCGCTTTGCTTGTTGCAACGCCCGCGCTGGCGCAGGCAGCAACCGACCTGCCCGATCCGAACGACAATTCGGACACCTTTACCATTGCCGCCGGGGGTGCGTTGATCCCCGATTATGAAGGCTCGAACGATTATAAGTTCACCCCCTTCGGGGCGATCCGCGGGCGCGTCGGCGGAATGAGCTTCTTCAGCCGCGGCACCTATCTCTACCTCGACGTGCTCCGCCGCCCGACCAGCGGGATCGACTTCGACGCCGGGCCGATCGTCGGGATCCGCCGCGAGCGTGTCAGCCACATCAAGGACGATTTCGTCGACGCGCTTCCCAACCGCAAGACCGCGATCGAGCTTGGCGGGTTCGCCGGAGTGACCTTCCACGGCCTGACCAATCCCTATGACGCATTGAGCTTCCGGTTCGACGTGGTCCACGACATCGGCAATGCCCACAAGTCGACCATCTTCACCCCCAACATCGACTTCGGCACCCCGCTGTCCAAGCGGACCTACGTCGGCGCATCGCTGTCGGCCGATTTCGTCACTAACCGCTACGCCGATTATTATTATTCGACCGAGGGGTTTTTCGTCCCTGAGTTCGCCCAGAAGGGCGGGCCACAGTCGATCATCATGCTTCCTTCCGGCTATAACGCCCATGGCGGGATGAAGAATTGGAAGCTCGGTACGCTGATCAACCAGTCGATCACTGGCGATCTGACTCACGGCCTGTCGGCTTTCGGCGCCGGAAGTTACAGCCGGATCGTTGGCAGCATCGCCCGTTCGCCAATCGTCGATGATCGCGGATCGCGCTCGCAATGGCAGGCCGCGCTGGGGCTGGCCTACACCTTCTAG
>JBBRTO010000019.1:0-26639 GCA_038244345.1 Sphingomonadales bacterium
GAATCTGCTGGTCGCGGCGGATGACGCCTTCGGCGCGGCCCAAATCAACGACCACGTGTCCGAACTCGACGCGCTTGACGACGCCGGTGATGACTTCGTTGGCGCGATCCTTGAACTCTTCATACTGACGCTCGCGCTCGGCATCGCGGACCTTCTGGAAGATGACCTGCTTCGCGGCCTGCGCGGCGATCCGGCCAAACTCGATCGGGGGCAAAGGATCGACGATGAAGTCGCCGATCGTGGCATCGGCCTGCAATTTCTGCGCGCCCTTTAGATCGACCTGCTTGAAATAATCCTCAACCTCTTCGACCACCTCGACCACGCGCCACAGGCGAAGGTCTCCGGTTTCCTGGTCAAGCTTGGCGCGGATATCGTTCTCGGCGCCATAGCGAGCGCGGGCGGCGCGCTGGATGGCGTCTTCCATCGCTTCGATGACGATGCCCTTGTCGATCAGTTTCTCGCGCGCGACCGCATCGGCGATGGCGAGCAATTCGGCCTTGTTGGCGGTCGGTCCGCCCATTGCGGGGGCGCCGGGGGTGGCGGTAGTGGCCATGTTAGATCAACCTTCCGTCTTGATAGTGTCGGCGCCCTCGGAGCTGAGCGGCGCAGTGGCGTTGATGAGCTTGTCGGTCAGCACCAGCTTGGCCGACTGGATATTGGCAAAGGCAACCTCGCGGCGGCCCTTGGTCGTCTCGATCGCGATCGTCTCGCCGTCGACCCCGACGATATCGCCGGTGACTTGCTTGGCGGCGTCGACTGGCTGGACGAATTTGATCCGCGCCTCATGTCCCGCCCAGTCGGCATAATCGGCGAGTCGGGTCAGCGGGCGGTCGATCCCCGGCGACGAGACTTCAAGGCGATAAGCACCGTCGATCGGATCGCGGCCCTGCTCCTCGAGCGGATCGAAAATCTCGGAAATGGCGCGAGACAAATCGGCGCAATCGTCGATCGTCAGCTGGCGCGTTTCGGGGCGCTCGGCCATCACCTGCAGTGTCGGGTCGGTCGCGCCGCCGATCATCGCCACGCGTACCAGGTCAAGCCCAAGCGCCTTGACGGCGGGCTCGATCAATCTGGCGATGGCAATGGTGTCGGTCAAAGCGGCTCCCACAAAATGCAAGCCTTCCCGCTGCCGGACCGACCCGGCCCGGCCCCAACGTCTTGACGATGTCGAGGAGAAGTGAGGGCGATATAGGCGTGTCGTGGCCCTATCGCAAGGAGAAGTATCTAGCGACCGAGGGCGTTGTTTTCGGCGCGGATTCGGATGGTGAGGATGGCGGCATTGAGGGCGGAGAAAATCAAGGCGACCTGCCACAGGCCGAACACCAATGGCAGCACCGCAATCTCGGCTATAACGACGAGATAATTGGGGTGACTGACGAAGCGATAGGGACCTCGTGCGACCAATTGTTCGCCGGGAACGGAAATAATCCGGACAGTCCAGCGGTTTCCTAGACTGCGTAAGACCCAGACTCGGGCTAGTTCGATAAAACCAAACAATATCAGCATGCTGAAGTTGATCTGGCGGCCCAAAGCGAAGGTCCACAGCGAGGCCAGCCAAGCGGCGTGAAGCGCGACGATATAGGGGTAGTGGCCGGGCGCGACTTCGCGGCCGCCGGCGGCGAGCAGGCGGGCCGTATTGGCGCGCGCAACGGGCAGTTCGATCAGCCGCTGGGCAGTGACGAAGCCGAGGATCGCGATGTGCGGCCAGAGCGTGGTCACGCTTCGAGCACCAGCCCGGCGCAGGTGAAACCGGGGCCGAAGGCGGTCATCATGACGCGGGGTGGGAGGCCGCGCGCGATGAGCGCCTTCAATACGAACAGCACCGTCGGAGCGCTCATATTGCCTTGCGCGCGGAGCACATCACGTTCGAGGTCGAGGGTGCCGACTGGAAGCTGGAGCGCGGTTTCAATGGCGTCGACGACCTTGGTCCCTCCAGGGTGACAGCAGAAGCGGTCGATCTCGCCGCGGGTCAGGTCGAGGTCCGCGAGGATGGTGTCGATCGCCAGCTCCAGTTCGCCTTCGACGAACGGCGGGATGGCGCGATCGAAGATCACCGCGAGTCCCGGATCCTCAACTCGCCAGCCCATGATGCCGAGCGTGTCGGGCCATAATTTCTCGCCGGCACCGCGGATGGTGGCGAGGCCGTTGCCCTCGGTCGACAGCACGGCGGCCGCCGCACCATCGCCGAACAAGGCAGTCGCGACGATCGCCGCGGGATCGTCGCTGTCGAGTCGGATCGAGATCGAGCAAGTCTCGACCGTGACGAACAGCCAGTTGGTTCCGGGTTCGGCGGCAGCAAGGCGCGCGGCGGTCGCGAGCCCGGTGACTCCGCCAGCGCAGCCAAGCCCGAACATCGGCACTCGACGAATATCGGGGCGAAGGCCAAGGCGAGGCGCGACTCGGGCGTCGATGCTGGGGGTGGAGATTCCAGTGGTCGAGACGAACACCACGCCGTCGATCGCGTCAGGGGTGAGTCCGGCATCGGCGATCGCCTTGACCGCCGCTTCCTCGAACATCGCCTCGGTCGCGGAGACGTACAGCTCGGTGCGTTCCTGCCAACCGTGGGGTTCGCGGTACCAATCGATCGGCGCGACGGTCGAGCGGCGATCGATCAGCGCATTGTCGAACACACCCGACAGTCGGTCGAACAATGCCGCCCGGCCAAGAAACATTGCCTTGGCGGCGGATTTGGCGTCGGATTGACTGATCGTGTTGGGCGGAACCGCCGTTGCGATCGAGAGGAGTTGAGCTGATGGCAAAAAGTCTTGTCCTGAAACTGGGTAGCTCGCTGCATCGTCTGACTCGCTCGATTTGGCAAGCCACCGTGCTGCTGTTGCTCGTCGGGACCGCTGGCTGCGGACAGGCAGCGACCAACGCCGCACCAAAATCGCCGCGGCCGTTTACGGTTCATGAGGTTGCGCGATTCTCGTCCCCGTGGGCGATTGCCTTCCTGCCGGGTCCCGGCGACCGGCTGACCGACCGCGCGCTGGTCACCGAGAAGGCGGGCAAGCTGTGGCTGGTCGACAGCCGCACCGGTGCCAAGACAGCGGTCGCGGGTGTCCCGACGGTGAAAGCGGGGGGACAGGGCGGGCTGCTCGACGTCGTCGCGGCGCCTGGCTTCGCCAGCGACCATCGCATTTACCTGACCTATTCCGAGCCCTCGGTCCAGGGTGGCAGCGGCTTGGCCCTGACACGCGCGACCTTGGTGCCGGGCGCGAAACCGCGACTCGACGGGGCCCAGGTGATCTGGCGCGATCCCGCCGGAGGCCGCGGGGGTCAGTTCGGCGGAATCGTGGTGTTTGCGCCCGACGGCCGATCCTTGTTCCTGAGTGCAGGCGAACGGCAGCGCTTTACGCCCGCGCAAGATCCGAATCAGCCGACCGGCAAAATTCTCCACCTGACACTCGACGGCAAACCCGCGGCCGGCAATCCGGCGGCGGGCATGCTCGGTGTGCGGACAGTGACGATCACCGATCCCCCCGACGACACGGTCGCTGCCAAGACCACGCGCGGTCGAACTTTTGCCTGGCCCGGTCCCAACAACACGCCGGCGGAGACCTGGAGCAGCGGCCATCGCAATCCCTACGGCCTCGCTTTCGATGCCACCGGCCGCCTGTGGGAGACCGAAATGGGGCCGAAGGGCGGTGATGAACTCAACCTCATCCTTCCCGGCCGCAACTATGGCTGGCCCGAGGTCTCGGACGGGCAGAATTACGACGGCGTGCCGATCCCGGCGCATTCGACCCAGCCGAAGTTCGAGGCGTCCAAGCTCAGCTGGGTGCCGTCGATCTCGCCGACCAGCCTGTTGATCTATTCGGGCAGCCGCTTTCCGCAATGGAATGGTAGCGGGTTGATCGGCGCGCTGTCCGGCCAGGCGCTGATCCGAGTCGACCTGAGCGGGAGCGAAGCTCGCAAGCTCGAACAGTGGGACATGGGCGCGCGAATCCGCTTCGTCAGCCAAGGGCCCGATGGCGCGGTTTATTTGCTTGAGGACGAGGGCAGGTTGCTGAGGCTCGATCCGGCCAAATCCAAGCGGCGCCGATAGCGGAATTGGTGGGGGGTGCGGCCTTCGCGGCGGGCCTTGGCGGCGTAGCGGGTTTCGGGCCAGCCGCCGGGATAGGTCAGCCAGTCGTCCGGGCCGCCGACCAGCCAATCGAACTGGTGGCGGTGGCGCTGCATCACCATTAAGGCGTGAGTGAGGTAGACCGGATGGTCGGTCGCCAAGCGGAATTCGCCGCCGGGCATGAGCTTAGCAGCGATCAGGTCGAGCGGGCCATCGTTCATCATCCGCCGCTTGGCGTGGCGGTTCTTGGGCCACGGGTCGGGGTGGAGTAAATAGACGAAGGCGAGGGTATCGTCGGGGATCCGCTGAAGCACGTCGAGCGCGTCGCCCATCCACAACCGGACATTGGCGAGATGTTGGTCGCGGATATGGCCGAGCGCGGTGGCGACCCCGTTGAGGAACGGCTCACAACCGATAAAGCCGTGATCGGGGAGCAGGTCGGCGCGATAGGCCAGATGCTCGCCGGCGCCGAACCCGATCTCCAGGTGGAGCGGACGAGAATCGCCGAATAGCCGCGCCGCGGTAATTTCGCCATCGGCCGGAACTTCGATCGCGGGAAGCAATGTCTCGACCAGCTCGGCCTGCCCAAGCCGCAATTTATGCCCGGTCGAGCGGCCGTAGAGGCGGTTGATCGTGGTCGGGTCGCCGGGCCTGGATGCGGTCACATCAGCCCGCCAGCGCGGCTTTCAGGTCGTCGGCGAGGTCGGTCTTTTCCCACGGGAAGAAATCGCCCTCGGGCTTGCGGCCGAAGTGGCCGTAGGCGGCGGTCGGGGCGTAGATCGGCTTGTTGAGCTTGAGGTGGGTGCGGATCCCGCGCGGGGTCAACTTGCCGAGCTTGGTGATCGAGCGGATCGCCGCTTCTATTGCATCGTCGTCGACGGTCCCGGTGCGATGCGTGTCGACATAGAGCGACAGCGGTTCGGAAACGCCGATTGCATAGGCGAGCTGGATGGTGCAGCGCGTGGCGAAGCCGGCTGCGACGATATTCTTGGCGAGGTAGCGCGCCATGTAGGCGGCCGAGCGGTCGACCTTGGTCGGGTCCTTGCCGCTGAACGCGCCGCCGCCGTGCGGGGCTGCCCCACCATAAGTATCGACGATGATCTTGCGGCCGGTGAGGCCAGCGTCGCCGTCAGGGCCGCCAATCTCGAAGCTTCCGGTCGGGTTGATGTGATAGACGGTCTCTTCGCTGAGCAGGCCTGCGGGAAGGACGTCGGCAATCACCCGCTTAACATAAGCGTGGAGCTCGGCTTCGTTGTCGCCCTGGTCATAGCCCTCGGCATGCTGGGTCGAGACGACGATCGCGGTCGCGGCGACCGGCTTGCTCTCTTCGTAACGGAGCGTGACCTGGCTCTTGGTGTCGGGCTCGAGGAACGGCGCTGTGCCCGAATGCCGGTCTTCCGCCATGCGCTCAAGAATCTTGTGGCTGTAGTAAAGCGTAGCGGGGAGATAATCGGGGGTTTCGTCGGTCGCGTAGCCGAACATCATGCCCTGGTCGCCGGCGCCTTCGTCCTTGTTGCCCGAGGCGTCGACGCCCTGCGCGATATGCGCCGACTGGCCGTGGAGGTTGTTCTCGAAGCGCAGGCTCTCCCAGTGGAAGCCGTCCTGTTCGTAACCGATCTTCTTAACCGTGGCGCGGACCGTCGCCTCGATTTCCTCGGTAATGCCCGGGGCCCATTGGTTATTCTCGTAAATCCCTTTGCCGCGGATCTCGCCGGCGAGGACCACGAGCTGCGTCGTGCACAAGGTTTCGCAGGCAATGCGCGCTTCGGAATCCTTGGCCAGGAACAGGTCGACAATCGCGTCGCTGATCTGGTCGGCAACCTTGTCGGGATGGCCTTCGGAGACCGATTCGGAAGTGAAGAGATAGGAGCTGCGCATCGGCGGCAAATGTCCTTTTGGGGATATAAGGAAAGCTTTATATGATGCCGCTTTAGCGGCGCACCCGGCGCAGTGCAATCGCCGAAACTAGCAGCAACAGGCCTAGCATGAGCGGGATCAAATTACCGTATCTGGCGAATGGACTGAGCGATGCGGCGGGGCGCGGAAGATCGGCCCAGATGATCCCCGCGCGATGCCACGGCAACGATTCGATGATGTGGCCGTGGGCATCGACCAAAGCGCTGATCCCGGTCGGGGTCGAGCGGACGACGGGGATGCCTTCCTCCGCGGCGCGGAGGCGGGCTTGCGCGAGATGTTGCGGCGGGCCCCAGCGGCCGAACCAGGCGTCGTTCGACGGGTTGAACAGGAAGTCGGGGCGGTTGGCGCGATCGACCACATGGCCCGAGAAGATGATCTCGTAGCATAGCTGGAAGCCGGCCTTGCCCCAGCCATCGGGAAGGGTCAGGCTCGACGGGCCCGCACCGGCATCGAAATCGCCGTCGCCGGGCGCAAGGCGGGACAGACCGATCGCCGACAAGATCGGGCGCATTGGCAGATATTCGCCATAAGGGACGAGGTGCGCCTTGTCGTAGCGTCCGATGAACCGCCCGCCGGGGCCGAGCACGAACACGCTGTTGGCGACGCTGTCGGCAACTCGGCCATCCTTTGATCGAAGCGCAATTCCTCCGGTAAGCAGGACATCGCGGTCGGTCACTGCGGCGGTGGCCTGGATTCGCTCCTGCTGGACATAGGCGCCGGCGCCTGGACGGCTATCGGACAAGGGTTCGGTGACCGCGGCTTCGGGCCAGAAGATCAGTTCCTGGCGATGGGCGCGCGGGCGGGTGAGCGCGTTGAGCCGGGTGTTGGCGACATTCTCGAATCCCGGGCGCCATTTGACGTCCTGCCCGATGTTTGGCTGGACGATCCGGATCGGGCGCGGCTTGCCGGCGGGCTGGAGCGCGGCGGTGGGCACGAGCATGTAAACGAGGATCGCCGCGGCGGTCAGCGCCGCGGGCTGGAAGTTGCGGCGCCAAGCGAGCCAAAGTGCGCCGCCGCTCAGCACGACCAGCGCGCCGAGGCCATAGGTGCCGATCCAGCGGCTGGCATCGAGCAGGCGCGAATCGACCAGGGTGACCCCGACCGGGTTCCACGCAAAGCCGGTGAAGACGGTCGCGCGGAGCCATTCGTTGAAGATCCACGCACCCGCCAGCGAGATGACCAGTAGCAGCGGCCGGTCACGCCCGATGCGCCAGGCGAGGCCGGTGGCGAGCATCGGATAGACGGCGAGGTAAAGCGACAGCGCGACCACCGCCACCCAGCCGAGCCACGCCGGCATCGCCGCCTGGAACGTAAAGGCGGTGGCGATCCAATTGAGTCCGACGCAGAATTGGCCGACCCCGAACCACCAGCCGAGGCCGATGGCGCGGCGGAGCGTGGTCGCTCGGGCAATGAGCTCGAGCAACGCCGCGAACGCGAGCGGCATCAGCGGCCAGAACCCGACCGGCTGAAAGGCGAATGCGGAAAGGACGCCCAGGCCGAGCGCGAGGAGCAGGTGCATCAGCGCTCGCTAGCGACTGGCGACCTTTTGGGGAAGCGCCGGCGTTGAGCCCGCCATTCGCCGAAGGGATGCCTTGAATGTCTCGACGTCAGTCCTTGGCCTCGGGGGCGTGGAGTCGGACGCGGAGGATCCGCCGGCTATCCGAATCGAGCGCTTCTAGCCGCCAACCGCTGGAGTGCTGTACGCATTCGCCCTTCGCAGGGATGTGACCGGCGAGGAGGAACACCAAACCGCCAAGCGTATCGACTTCGTCATCGGCCGAGATGAGGCGCGGATCGACCGTCGCGGCAAGTTCGTCGAGCTCGATCCTCGCGTCGGCTTCCCACACCCCATCCTCGAGCATCACCAGGCTGCTGGTTTCCTCCTCGTCATGCTCATCCTCGATTTCGCCGACGATTTCCTCGACCACATCCTCGATCGTTACCAGTCCTTCGGTCCCGCCGAATTCGTCGACGATGATCGCCAGATGCATCCGCTCGGCGCGCATCCGCGCGAGCAGTTCAAGCACGCCCATCGATTCCGGGACGAACAATGGGGTTCGAAGCAAGGCGGCGATCGAGCGGTCTATCGCGGGATCGCGGCTGGCGACGAACACGTCCTTGATGTGGATCATCCCGACCACATGGTCGAGCGAATTGGCATAGACCGGCAAGCGGCTGTGGCCGGCGTCAGCGAACGCGGCGGCAAGATCGTCGAAGCTGATCGTGTCGGGAATGGCAATCATGTCGCCGCGGGTCACCGCGACTTCGCCTGCGGTGCGATCACCGAAATGAAGCAGGTTGCGAAGCATTTGGCGCTCGTGCGGGGATAGATCGCCGCTGATCGGGCGCTCTCCCTCGGCGTCGTCGATCGCTTCCTCGATCTGGTCGCGAAGCGTGGTCTCCCCATCGTCGCCGAAAATAAGCGCGCGCATCCCGCGCCACAGCCGCGAGCTGCCCTCGTCGGGTTGAGTCGCCATCAGCCGTGCGCCTCGAGTGCGTAGGGATCGGCGATCCCGATTCGGGCCAAGGCGCGTGTTTCGCGCGCCTCCATGTCAGCGGCCTGAGTGTCGTCGGCATGGTCATAGCCAAGCAGGTGCAGCGTCCCATGGACCATCAGATGCGCTGCGTGGCGATCGATCGATACCGCCTTGGTCTCGGCCTCGCGGCCGCACACGCCATGCGCCAATATGATGTCGCCGAGCATCAGCTCGGGCCCGTCGCCAGTGGCCAAGGCGAGTTCGGCGCCTTCGGCCATCGGGAAGGACAAGACGTTGGTCGGCTTGTCCTTGCCGCGCCACTGGGCGTTGAGCAGTCGGACCTCGTCGTCGCCGGCGAGCCGGAGCGAAATCTCGACCGCGCGCGGGCCCTCGGCGAGCTTGGGGAACGCGCTTTCGGCGATGGCGGCCGTGGCGGCGGAACGAGCAAGCTCGTCCCACCTGGTGTTACTGTCCCACTCCGGATCGGCGTCGAGGATGATGTCGAGGGTCACGTACCGGGTCCTTCATAGGCCTCGACGATCCGCCCGACGAGCGGGTGGCGCACCACGTCGGCGCTGGTGAAGCGAATCATCGACAGCTTGTCGATTCCCGCCAGCTTGCCAACCGCGTCGTTGAGGCCCGAGGTGGCGCCGCTGGGCAAATCGGTCTGGTTGGGATCGCCGCAGATCACCATCCGGCTGCGCATGCCGAAGCGGGTCAGGAACATCTTCATCTGCATCGGCGTGGTGTTCTGCGCCTCGTCGAGGATCACGAACGCGTCGGACAGGGTGCGGCCGCGCATGAACGCGATCGGCGCGATCTCTATCTCGCCCGATGCGATTCGCCGCTCGACCTGCTCGGTCGGGAGCATGTCGTAGAGCGCATCATACAGCGGGCGGAGATAGGGGTCGACTTTCTCCTTCATGTCGCCGGGAAGGAAGCCCAGTCGCTCGCCGGCCTCGACCGCCGGACGCGACAGGATCAGCCGGTCGACCTGGCCCGAAATCAGCATCGCCACCGCCTGGGCCACCGCGAGGTAGGTCTTGCCGGTGCCCGCCGGTCCAAGTGCGAAGATCATGTCGTCGCGGGCCAGCGCTTCCATATAATGGGTCTGGACGGTCGAGCGCGGGACGATGGTTTTCTTGCGCGTGCGGATCATCACCGACGATGGGCGGGCAACATCCGACGAGATTATCCCGTCCAGTGCAGGCTGGTTAGCCATTCCGATCACCGCCTCGACGGCGGCGGTGTCGACGTCCTGGCCCTGGTCGAGCCGGTTGTAGAGGCCGACCATAACGTCGCGCGCGCGCGCCGCATTGTCTGGCTCGCCCTCGATCATCACCCGGTTGCCGCGGGCGTTGATATGCACGCCGAGGCGCTCCTCGATCATCACCAGGTGACGATCATAATCGCCGAACAACGGCCCGAGGAGATAGGGTTGGTCAAAGTCGAGTTCGAGCCGGGCGCGGCCCTCGATTAATTGGTCGGCGTTGGCCGGGGTGAGGTCGCGCTTGGCCATCAGGCGGCGTCCCGCTTGAGGGCCAGCTGACTGCCGAGGCTGTTGGGAAGCGCGTGGGTGACGGTGACGTCGATCATGTCGCCGATGCCTGCGTCGGTCGTCACGAAGATCGACTGGAGCCATGGCGATTTGCCGATCATCTGGCCGGGCAGCCGGCCCTTGCGGTCGATCAGGATTCGCGTGTCTTTGCCAATCGTGGCGCGGTTGAAGGCGAGGCTATGCTCGGCGAGGCGGGCCTGGAGCCGCTGCAGTCTGTCGTCCATCACCTGAGGGTCAACCGCTCCTTCCATCGTCGCCGCCGGAGTGCCCGGCCGAGCGCTATATTTGAAACTGTAAGCTGAAGCGTAACCGACCGCATCGACGATGGCGAGGGTGCTTGCAAAATCTCTGTCACATTCGCCCGGGAAGCCGACAATGAAGTCGCCCGAGATGGCGATGTCCGGCCGAGCGGCGCGAACTTTTTCGATCGTGCGAAGATAGGAGTCGACGCTGTGGCTGCGGTTCATCGCTTTGAGGATCAAGTTCGAGCCCGACTGCACGGGCAAATGGAGGTAAGGCATCAGTTGCTCGACTTCGCCATGCGCGGCAATCAATTCGTCGGTCATGTCGGTGGGGTGGCTGGTGGTGTAGCGAATCCGCTCGATCCCGTCGATCTTGGCGATGGCGCGGATCAGTCTGTCCAAGCCGCCTTCCCAGGCGTTGACGTTCTGGCCGAGCAAAGTGATTTCGCGCGCGCCGCCGTCGACTAGCGCCTGGGCCTCGAAGACGATGTCGGCGAATGGACGGCTGATTTCGGCGCCGCGGGTGTAAGGCACGACGCAATAGGTGCAGAATTTGTCGCAGCCTTCCTGGACTGTGAGGAACGCCGAGGGGCCCGACTTGCGCCGGGCGGGAAGCGCGTCGAACTTGGAAATGGCGGGCATTTCGGTATCGACCGGTCGCTCGCCGCGCGCCACCGCGGCGACCATTTCGGGCAGTCGGTGATAGGCTTGCGGGCCGACCACCAGGTCGATCATTTTCGAGCGGCGCTTGGCCTCGGGCCCTTCCGCCTGAGCGACGCAGCCGGCGAGCGCGATGATCGGCCGGCTGCCATCCTCGCGGATCAGTCGACCGACGTCGGAATAAGCCTTGTCGGCGGCCTTTTCGCGGATGTGGCAAGTGTTGAGCACGACGAGATCGGCATCTTCCCCTTCGGCGGCGGTCATGCCCTGGGCGGCGAGCAGCTCGCCCATCCGCTCGCCGTCATAGACGTTCATCTGGCAGCCGAAGCTCTTGACTCGGAAAGTGCTCGGAAAGTCGGTCATCGCGACGCGCCTATAGGCGGTGCGGCGTCGTCGCGGAAGGCGCCTGAATGGTCGGGGAGGGCGGCGGCGATTCGAGCCTGCGCATCCCTTGCCATTGCCTTGCGGTCTTCGCCGGGCGGAAGCGGGGTGAGTAGCCGCACCACCACTGGCAACACCCCCTTGCGCCCGAGCACGCGCAGCGCGTTGACGAGGCCGGTCTCGCCGCTGTGCCAGGCGATGTCGCCCACTGCCGCGCCATAGTCGATCGCGATCGGCCGAACCGCGGTCCCCGGCGCCGCCGGAGCGACCGCGGCGAGGAGGGTCGAGCGGAATGGCAGCAAGGCGAGGCCATCGCCGGTGGTGCCCTCGGGAAAGACGGTCAACGGCTGTTCGCGCTCGATCCCCTCGGCGAGCCGGCGGACCTGGCCGTGAGCGTCGCCGCGCTGCGAGCGTTCGATGTAGAGAGTGTGGTTCTGGTCGGCGAGCCAGCCGACGAGCGGCGCTGTGGCGATATCCGCCTTTGACACGAACGCGGTCCCGGTCGCGCCGCCGAGGATCAATATGTCGAGCCAGCTGACGTGATTGGCCAGCGCCAGCGTCGGCGGGGTGAGCGGCGCGCCCTCGATCGTGACTCGAACTCCGATGATCCGCGCGGCCTGGCTGAGGAAACGCTGCGGCCAGGGCGAGCGCCGGGCGCCGAGTTTGGCGATCAGATGCGGTGGCACCATGACGGCCATCAGCGCGATCAATCTCCCGAGCCGAAGCGCGGCGCGCCAGCGGCTGGATCGCGGCCTAGCGATTGCGGTCGGTGGCGACGCCGTACAGCTCCATCCGATGATCGACCAGGCGATAGCCGAGCTTCTCGGCGATTCGCCGCTGGAGCATTTCGAGCTCCTCGTCGACGAATTCGATGACCTTGCCGGTCTCGACATCGATCAGATGGTCGTGGTGGGCGTCCGACGCCGCTTCATAGCGCGAGCGGCCGTCGCCGAACTCGTGCCGTTCGAGAATCCCCGCCTCCTCGAACAGGCGGACGGTGCGATAGACGGTGGCGATCGAGATGTTGGGATCGATCGTCGCGGCGCGGGCGTGGAGCGTCTCGACATCGGGATGATCCTCGCTGTCGCCGAGCACGCGCGCGATAGTCCGGCGCTGCTCGGTGATCCGCAGGCCCTTGTCGGCGCAAAGCTGTTCGATATCGATCTGGCGAGGCATGGGCTTTAGTTAGGCGGGATGGAGCGGAAAGAAAATCCTCCCCACGGACTTCCGTGGGAAGGGGGCCATTCGCAGGACGGTGGAAGGGTTCTTCGGTTCGGCAAAAGAACCCCTCCGTCAGCGTGGCTGCCACCTCGCCATCGAAATCGATGGAGAGGAAGCGCTATTACTTCGCCTTGCCGGTCTTCCGGCGCTTTGTGCCGAGGCCGATCGCCTTGGCCAAAGTGCGACGTTGTTCGGCATAGTTGGGAGCGACCATCGGATAGTCCGAATTGAGGCCCCACTTCTGGCGATACTGGTCTGGGGTCATCTGATAATGGGTCATCAGATGCCGTTTCAGCATCTTCAGCCGTTTGCCGTCCTCAAGGCAGACGATATAGTCCGGCTTGATCGACGAGCGGATCGGCACCTTGGGTTCAAGTTTCACTTCCGGAGCGGTTCGGCCCGACAGGCCGGACAGAGCGCCGTGAACGTTATTGATCAGGTTCGGCAGGTCGTTGACCGCGACGCTATTGTTGCTGACATGTGCGGCGACAATGTCGGCCGTGAGCGTGAGCAAAGTATCATAATCGTTTTCTTCTGACATTCTTCGATTTCCCCGAGATGGATTTCTACGCGAACGCGCGCCGCGTGGAGCGGCAGACTGTGTCATATTAGTCCCGCGCCAGTCGAGGCGCAACGATCATCCGAATAAATCAACGAAACCTTCTCAATCCACGTCGAGGACCATGGTAACGGCGTCGAACAAGCGGCCGTCAGTCCCGTGATAATAGTTGGAACGGCGACCTTCGGCACCAAAGCCATAGGCGTGGTACATCGCTGTCGCCGGATTGCCGTCGCGCACTTCGAGATGGAGGCGCTTTGCGCCGAGCGCGTTACTCGAACCGATGAAATGGTCGAGCAAGCGGCTGCCGATCCCGCAGCGCTGGGCGGCGCGGTGAACCGCGAGCAGCAGCAATTCGGATTCGCCGGCGATCGTCCGTTGCAGCGAAAAGCCACGGGTCTGCTGCCGGTCGTCGCGGGCGATGGTAAGAATTACCCCCGACAGCGGCAGGATTCCGGCGCATTGCGACCGCGACCAGCCTTCGCCGAAGGCCGGGTCGAAGGCTTGGCTCATGACCTCCATCACACCGTCGAGATCAGTCGAATCGCCTCGCGCGATGCTCACCGGGATGAGCCGCTGGGAGGCGCTGCTCATGCCGCCGCCGCCGGGATGGCGTCGGGCGCTCGGCCATAGAGCGGGCTTGGGGCAAAGCTGCGCAGGGCGACCGGCAAGCCGAGGGCATTGGCCGCCGAGGGCAACAGGTCGATTGCCTCGCCCGAGCCGCGCGCGAAGATCAAAGCGCCAGCGCCGCTACCGACCACCAATGGCGCATCGATTACCGCTGCGGCCTCGGCCGGGCGGAGGTTGGCGACGACGGCCACCGATTTCAGCCCCGGTCGGCGATATTGAGCGACGAACAATTCGCCGTGACCGCCGACCACCGCGACCCCGACCGGCCCGTCACCCGGCGCGCCGACGGCGATCAGCGCCAGCGAATCCATCCCGTGGATCGGAATGTCCCAGCCGACCGCCATGCCGTGCGCACAGGCGATCCCGATGCGAAGCCCGGTAAAGCTGCCCGGCCCGACCCCGACCAAGATGCTCGCGGGGACGTGACCGGCCAGCATTTCGGCGATCAGCGGCGCGAGTCGTTCGGCGTGGCCGCGCTCGACAACTTCATCGGCGCGGGCGAACACACTGCCGTCGGCCGCGAACAAGGCGGCGGTGCACGCCGCGGTCGAGGTGTCGAGGGCGAGGATCAAATCATTGCGCTCCGCTCAGGGCAATGGCGGAATTGGCCACAAGCGCGGCTAACGAGCAAGCGAAACCGAATCCGACTTAAACCGCTTCGACGCTCTCGACCTCGGGCACGTAATGCTTGATCAGGCTTTCGATCCCGCGCTTCAGGGTTACCGCCGATGAGGGGCAGCCGGCGCAAGCGCCCTGCATCACGAGATAGAGTTTGCCGTCGCGATAGCCGCGATAGACGATGTCGCCACCGTCATTGGCAACCGCCGGGCGGACCCGGGTTTCGAGCAAATCCTTGATCTGGTCGATGATGTCGGCATCGGCCGGATCCTCGACGATATCGAACCCGTCGTCGGGCGCGACCTCGATCCCCGCCGCGCTGCCCTGTTTGAACAGCGGCGCATCGAGCGTGAAATGGTCGAGCAGCAAAGTCAGCACATCGGCTTCAAGCGTCGGCCAGTCGGCACCGGGCGCTGACGACACCGAAATGAAGTCGCGGCCGAAATAGACCCCGTCGACATTGCCGATGGCGAACAGGGCCTCCGCCAATGGCGAAGCTTCGGCGCTTTGCGCGTTGGGAAAATCGCGCCCGCCGCTTTCCATCACCGTCCGTCCGGGCAGGAATTTGCGGGTCGCCGGGTTGGGCGTCGGTTCGATCTCGATCAGCATGGCCGCGATGTGGGCGCGCCGGGGCCTGACATCAACCCTTGGCGCTGTCCGCCACCCAGCTGTCGTCGATCATCTTGATCAACGCGGAGAAATCCTTGCCTGCTCCGCCGCGGTCGACGAAGCGCTGGTAAAGCTCCTCGGCCTCGCCGCCCATCGGGGTGTAAGCGCCGGCTTCCTTGGCCGCTGCCATCGCCAGTTTGAGGTCCTTGAGCATCAGCGCGGCCGCGAACCCGCCGTCGTAATTGCGGTCCGCCGGGGTCTCGGGGCCGACTCCGGGGACCGGGCAGTAAGAGGTCATCGACCAGCTCTGGCCGCTGGCCTTGGACGAAATGTCGTAAAAAGTCTGTGCGTCGAGCCCGAGTTTCTCGGCGAGAACGAACGCCTCGCAGGTCGCGGCCATGGTCGCGCCGAGCAGCATGTTGTTGCAGATCTTGGCCGCCTGACCCGCGCCCGCGCCACCGGCGTGGATCACGGCTTTACCCATCTTGTCGAGATACAGGCGGGCGCGTTCGAAGCCTTCGTTCGACCCGCCGACCATGAAGGTCAACGTCCCCGCGTCGGCGGCGGCGATCCCGCCAGAGACCGGTGCATCGACCATTGTGAATCCCGCCGCCCGCGCTTCGGCTTCGACCGACTTGGCGGTGGCGACGTCGATCGTCGAGCAATCGATCAGCAGCGCGGACTGGGGCGCGTTGGCGAACACGGTCGAACGATAGACGTCGGCGACGTGCTTGCCGGCGGGGAGCATGGTGACCACCGCTTCGGCGTTGGTGACCGCCGACTCGGCGCTAGCGGCGATGGCGCAGCCGTTGTCCTTGGCGCGTTCGAGCGCAGGCTGGCTCAAGTCAAACGCGGCGACTTCGTGTCCCGTCTTGGCCAGGTTCGCGGCCATTCCGCCGCCCATGTTGCCAAGCCCGATGAATGCTACGCGTGCCATGAATTACTCCTTACTTACCCGTCCACTTGCCCGGGCGTTTGTCGACGAAGGCGGCCATGCCTTCCTTCTGATCAGCGGTGCCGAACAGGCCGTGGAACAAGCGGCGCTCGAAGTTGATGCCCTGCGCCAGGCCCAGTTCGAACGACGCATTGACCATTTCCTTGGTCGCGATCGCGGCGAGGGGGGCCATGGCGGCGATCGTCTCGGCGGTTTTCAACGCATCTTCGAGCAAGTCGGCGGCGGGGACGACTTTCGCCACTAGCCCGCTGCGCTCGGCTTCGTCGGCCCCCATCATTCGCCCGGTGAGGCACATTTCCATCGCCTTGGCCTTGCCGACCGCGTGCGCCAGCCGCTGCGAGCCGCCCATCCCCGGGGTCACGCCGAGCTTGATCTCGGGCTGGCCGAACTTGGCGCTATCGGCAGCGATGATGAAGTCGGCCATCATCGCCACTTCGCACCCGCCGCCAAGCGCGAATCCAGCGACCGCAGCGATCCACGGCTTGCGGGTCGCAGTGATATGCTCCCAACCAGCAAAGAAGTTGCTGCCGTACATGTCAGCGAAGCCCTGCGCCTGCATTTCCTTGATGTCGGCGCCAGCGGCGAACGCCTTTTCGGATCCGGTGAGGACCAGGCAATGCTGGCTGTCGTCGGCGTCATAAGCCGCGAAGGCCGCGATCAAGTCGACGAGCACCGCCGAATTGAGCGCGTTGAGCGCCTGCGGGCGGTTCAAGGTGACCAACGTCACCGCGCCCTTCGTCTCGACCAGGATGGTTTCGTAGCTCATTTTTGGCTCCTAAAAATCGAACGGGCGCCATTGCTCTTCGACGGGCAGCGGCTCGAAAAACGCATCGATGTCTCGGTCGCCGATCGAGGCGGGGTTGGACGGGTTCCATTGCGGCCGGTTGTCCTTGTCGATCAGCAACGCGCGGACACCCTCGCGGAAGTCGGGGTGATGGATCAGGCGGACCATGATCCCATATTCCATCCGCATTTCGTCGACGAAATGGAGCTGGTACGGGCTTTCTTGGAGCAGCTTGAGGCTGACCTTGCACGCCATTGGCGACTTGGCGCGGATTGTCGCCGCTTCCTTCGCCGCCCACTCATCGCCCTCGACCGCGCCGGCATCGAGCGCATCGATGATCTCTTCCAGCCGGTCGGAGGCGAAATAACGGTCGATCCTGGCAAGGTTGCCGGCGATCCGTGCTTCGGGAACCGCGTCTTCCGACAATTCGTCGAGGATCGCCTGGACGCGGAACGGCTGCGCCATGATCCGTTCCTTGGCGATATCGAGCCGCTCGGAGCGGATGTAATGCGTGGCGAGGCGAAGCTTGAGGCATTCGGCGCCGTCGAGCCTGGCCCCGGTCAGCGCGAGGAATTGCGCCAGCCGCCCGCGCAGGCGCGACAGATAGCGCCCGCCGCCGACGTCGGGGAAAATGCCGATCGCGGTCTCGGGCATAGCGAGGATGGTGCGCTCGGTCGCGACCCGGTAGCGGCACGGGCAGGCGATCCCGACCCCACCGCCCATCGTCACTCCGTCCATGAAGGCGACGCCGGGCTTGGCGTAGGTATATTCCAGATGGTTGAGGCGATATTCGTCGAAAAAGAAAGCGCGTGCGGCGGCGTCGTGGCCCTCGACGCTGTTGGCGATTCCGACCACATCGCCGCCGGCGCAGAACCCCCTACCTTCCGCATGATCGATGAGGATGATCCTCACATCGGGATCGTCGCGCCACTCGATCAGTGCCCGCGCCATGTCGCGTACCATCTGGCGGTTGAGACTGTTGAGCGACTTGGGGCGGTTGAGGCGGAGGCGGCCGGCGAAACCTTCCTTGACCGTGAGGATGTCGCTCACGGCATCATCACATAGGCGCCGGGGGCAGGCTCGATCCCATCCTTGATCGCTCGCGCTGCAACCGTCTTTCCGCCGCCATGACCGTCAAGCCACTGGGTCCATAGAGGCCACCAACTGCCTTCGTGGCGATCGCCGGCGGCAAACCACTCGTCGGCGGCTTCGGGCCGCGCTAGCCCGGTCCAGAAGCCATGCTTGTTGCGGCTGGGCGGGTTGATCACCCCGGCATTATGGCCCGAGCCGCCGAGAATGAAGTCGGCGCCGATGTGGCGCGCGCCGCGATAGACCGCTTCCCACGCCGAGACGTGATCGTCCTTAAGTGCAATGACCAGCATCGGCGTCAAAATCGCGGCGAGGTCGATTGCCGTGCCGCGAACTTCGAAACCGGCGGGCTCTTTAAGGCGATTGTTTAGCAACAGGTCGCGGTTGTAACTTTTGAGGAACGCCGCTGGGATCCGCGCTCCATCCTCGAACCACGTGAGCAGGTCGGACGCCGGC
This sequence comes from Sphingomonadales bacterium, assembly GCA_038244345.1. GTDB lineage: Bacteria > Pseudomonadota > Alphaproteobacteria > Sphingomonadales > Sphingomonadaceae > Sphingomicrobium. The sequence goes on from JBBRTO010000019.1 coordinate 18,220, forward strand.
GCGGGCTTGTCGAGCAAATAATGCTGCACCACGCTCGACCAGATGAGGTCGTTGGCGCGCATCGCCGCAAACAGCCGCTGGAGCTCCAGGCTGTCGATATAGCCTTGGCCAGCAAGATGATCCTCGAGCGCCGCTAAGTGTCCTTCGTGAACGAATGCCGACCAGTCGCGCATGTCGGCGAAATCGACCAGGCTGCCGATCAGCGTCGCCGAATTGACCTCGGTGCCGCGCTTTTTCGCTGCGAGCCACGCCATCGCGATCGCTACCAATGTTCCGCCAAGGCAGAAAGCGAACAGGTCGGGCGCGGTCTTGGTGTGTCGGCGAACCTCGTCGATCGCCGCGACCACCCCATCGACGACATAATCCTCGACGCCCTTGTCCTTGAGATCGGGCCCCGGGTTGACCCAGCTGACCACGAACACGGTCCGCCCCTCATCGACCAGCCATTTAACCAGGCTTTGCTCGGGGGCGAGATCGATCATGTAATAACGGTTCACCAGCGGCGGCACGTACAACATCGGCGCTTCGGCCACCTTGGGGGTAGTCGGCGTGTACTGGATCAGCTGGAACAGCTCATTCTGGAACACCACTTCGCCCGGGGTCGCGGCGATGGTCTCGCCCTTGACGAAGGCTTGCCCGTCGGTGCGGCGCTGGACGATGCCCCTGCCGCTGGCGATGTCCTCAATCAGATGCGCGAACCCCTGGACCAGGTTGGCGCCATTGGTTTCCTTGGTGCGCCTGACCACGTCGGGGTTGGTCGTGGCGAAGTTGGCGGGCGAAATCGCACCCAGATATTGGTCGAGCAAGAAGCGGACCGTCGCTTTCCCGCTGTCCGGTCCATCGCCGAGCGACACCATGTCGCGCAATAGCTTCGAGGCGAGCAGATAAGCGTCGCGGACGGAGCGGTAATAAGCATCTTCCTGCCATTCGGGACTGGAGAAGCGGCGGTCGCGGGGCTTGTCGCCGGCCTGCCCCGACATCGCGCCCATCCAGTAATCGCCCCATTGCTTCGCCGCTTCGGCTTGGACCTGCATCAGATCCTGCGGGCGCATCGCCATTCCGAACGCAAAGTCGCCCGTCGCCCGAGCGATCGCAAACGGATCGAACGGCAGGGTCGGCTTGGCGGTCATCATCTTCTGCGCGGCCTCGGTCAGGCGGCGGGTCAGATCGTCGATCACGTTTTCTCCGGGCATTACTGGCGGGTCAATTCGCGGCCGACGATCATCCGCATCACCTGGTTGGTACCCTCGAGGATCGAATGGACCCGAAGGTCGCGCCAGAAGCGTTCGATCGGATAATCCTGGAGATAGCCGTAACCGCCGTGGAGCTGCAGCGCGCGATCAACAACCGAACTGCCGGTGTCGGTCGCAAGCCGCTTCGCCATCGCCGCGAACTTCGTCTTGTCGGGCGCACCATCGGTGACCTTGGCCGCCGCGACGTAAAGCAGATAGCGCGCCGCCTGGAGCTCGGTTTCCATGTCGGCGAGCATGAACTGGGTGTTCTGGAAATTGGCGATCGCCTTGCCGAATTGCTTGCGTTCCTTGGTGTAACCAATCGCCTCGTCGAGGCAGCGCTGCGCCCCGCCCAGCGAGCAAGCGCCGATATTAAGCCGCCCGCCATCCAACCCCATCATCGCAATCCGAAAACCCTCGCCTTCGCCGCCGACGCGGTTGGCGATCGGCACCCGGACCTCGTCGAAATTGACCTGCGCGGTGGGCTGCGAATGCCAGCCGAGCTTCTTTTCCTGCGCGCCGAAGCTGACGCCCTTCATGTCCTTTTCGATGACCAGCGCGGAAATGCCTTTGGGCCCTTCCTCGCCGGTGCGGACCATCGTCACGTAAATCTCATTCTCGCCGCCGCCCGAGATGAACGCTTTCGATCCGCTGACGACATAATGATCGCCGTCCAATACCGCCTTGGTCTTGAGCGCCGCCGCGTCGGATCCCGATGAAGGTTCGGTCAGGCAGTAAGACGCGATCTTGTCCATCGGGATCAGCGCGGGGAGATATTTGTGTTTCACTTCGTCCGAGCCGAAGCGGTCGATCATCCAGCTCGCCATATTGTGGATCGAGATGAACGCACTGGTCGAGGGGCAGCCATAGGCCATCGCCTCCATGATCAGCGCGGCCTCCAGCCGCCCCAGGCCGATCCCGCCACTTTCCTCGCTGACGTAAATCGATCCGAAGCCGAGTTCAGCGGCTTGGCGGATCGTGTCACGCGGAAAGATGTGCTTCTCGTCCCACTCCGCGGCGAACGGGGTGATCGCGTCGGCGGTGAATTTCTGCGCCATCTCCTGGATCTGGCGCTGGTCGTCGGTGAGGTCGAACTGGCTCATGGCGCTGCCATTAGCGGCGGCGCTCCGCTCAAGCCAGCCCTTCCGCCTTCATCACCGCCTGCACCGCGGGGCGCTGCTCCATGCGCCGGCGCAGCGCAGTGAGATTGGGCCAGCGGGCGAGGTCGATGCCCATCATGCTGGTCCAGCCGAGCATCGCGAACAGATACGGGTCGGCGACGCTCATCGACGGGCCGGTGAGATAATCCTGACCGTCGAGCTTGCCCTCGAGGAAATCGAATTTCTTGCCGACCATGTCGCGCGCGGCCTGCTTGGCTTCGTCGCTTGATGCCGGATTGAACAACGGGCCGAAGCCCTTGTGGACGTCGCTTCCGAGGTAGGCGAGCCATTCGATGATGCGATAGCGCTCCATACCGCTGCCGGGAAGCAGGGTCTCGTTGCCCGCCTTGTCGCCGATATACTGCAGGATCGCGCCATTTTCGGTCAGCACCTCGTCGCCAATCTGGAGTGCGGGGACCGCGCCCTTTGCAGTGATAGCGAGATAATCGGCGCCGATCGCGGTCTTCTTGGAATGGAGGTCGACCGCCTCGCTCTCGTGCGGGAGCCCCGTTTCGTGGAGCAGGATGTGTGCCGCCTGGCTGCAGGCGCCGGGTGAATAATAAAGCTTCATGTCAGTTCCCCAAAGTTCACGCGCCGCAGCGCTGGTAGGTCAGGTTGACCGGTGGTTCCTGGCCGGGCTCGGCGTCGGTCTGGCGCTGCAGCATGTCGTTGACCAGTTTCAGTCGCTCGGTTCGCATCCAGGTCTGGCCTTCGCCAACAAAGCCATAGCGCGCGTCAAAGCTGTCGGCGGTCGCGCCGAGCACGTTGTTGATCGTGCCCCTCGATTCATAGAAAGTCAGCCGGGCATCACCGATCGTCAGCAGCCCCTTGGCATCTCCGCGGGTCGAGGTGCAGTCGGCGCGGTTGAGACCCCAGCGACCGTGAAATTGCGCCGGGATTTGGGTCGGAAGTTTGGCCGGGGTCGCGGCATTGCCCGCCTCGGTGGCGGCATTCTCCGCAGCAGCGGTAGTGGAATTGAGCGCGTTGGGTCCGCCAGCAACCACGCCCAATGCGGGGCTCGCGGCGTCATTTTCGATTGCGACGGCGTTGGGCTCCGCCGTCCAATTACACGCGGCGAGGGCAAGCGCTAACAACGCGGCGGAGGCAAGGTGTGTTTTTTTCATGCCCAACAAATGCTTGGCGCCAGTCATTCGATCCGTGACTCGTCAACCCATCGTCGGAATGACGAACGCGTTGGCGAGCTCGCCAACCCCGCCATCGGGCCAGCGCTGGGTGATCGTCTTGACCTTGGTCCAGAATTTCACGCCTTCCATGCCGTGCTGGTTGGTATCGCCGAAGCCCGAGCGCTTCCACCCGCCGAAGGTGTGATAAGCGACCGGAACCGGAATCGGCACGTTGATCCCGACCATCCCGACGTTGACCCGGTTGGCGAATTCGCGCGCTGCGTGGCCGTTGCGGGTGAAAATGGCGACGCCGTTGCCATAGGGATGCTCGCTCGGCAGCCGCACCGCTTCCTCGAAATTGTCAGCGCGGACGATCTGAAGCACTGGGCCGAAGATTTCCTCCTGGTAGGAACGGAAAGTCGGTTTGACATGGTCGAACAGGGTCGGCCCGACGAAGAAGCCTTTCTCATGCCCCTGGAGCGTGAAGCCGCGACCGTCGACCACCAGTTCGCCGCCCTCGTCGGCGCACATCTGGATGTAATTTTCGACGCGGTTCTTGTGCGCTTCGTTGACTACCGGACCATAATGCGCCTCGGGGTCGGACGAGACACCAACCCGCAGGCCCTCGATTGCGGGGATCAGTTTTTCGCGCAGTGCGTCGGCGGTCTTGGCGCCGACCGGTACGACGACGGGAAGTGCCATGCACCGCTCGCCGGCCGATCCGAACGCGGCGCCGGCGAGGTCGTTGACGACCTGGTCGAGGTCGGCGTCGGGCATGACGATGCCATGGTTCTTGGCCCCGCCGAACGCCTGGACGCGCTTGCCGTTGGCGGTGCCGCGCGAGTAAATATATTGCGCGATGTCGGATGATCCGACGAAGCTCACCGCCTTGATGTCGTCATGGTCAAGGATTGCGTCGACCATTTCCTTGTCGCCGTGGACGACGTTGAGGATTCCGTCGGGAAGCCCGGCTTCGGTCATCAGCTCCGCCAGCCGCACTGGCACAGACGGATCGCGCTCCGACGGCTTGAGGATGAAGGCATTGCCGGTCGCGATGGCGACTCCGAACATCCACATCGGAATCATCGCCGGGAAGTTGAACGGGGTGATTCCGGCGCCGATCCCGAGCGGCTGGCGCATCGAGTAGACGTCGATCCCGGGGCCAGCGCCCTGGGTATATTCCCCCTTCAGGGCGTGCGGTATCCCGCAGCAGAACTCGATCACTTCCAATCCGCGCTGGATGTCGCCTTTGGCATCGGCGATGACCTTGCCATGTTCGGACGAGAGCATCTCGGCGAGGCTGTCCATGTTGCGCTCGACAAGGTCCTTGAAAGCAAACATCACCCGCGCCCGGCGCTGCGGATTGGTCGCCGCCCAGGCTGGCTGTGCGGCGCGCGCGGCGTCCATCGCGCGTTCCAGCGTCGCCGCGGTGCCCAGCCCGACGGTCGCCTGCACTTCACCGTCGGACGGGTTCCACACGTCCCCGCTGCGCGGAGCATCCGAATGGCTCGACCCGTTGATGAAATGCTCGATAATGCGCATGGAATGTCCTTACGATCTGGATTTGGCCCCGCCCTAGCCAAGCGCGTCTCCGAATGCCAGCGTGGGGCCGACGAGGAGAAGTTACGATGCGTTCAATGCTGTTTGCCGCCGCTTTATTGTCCACCGCCGCTTCAGCAGCACCGACTCCGCAGGATGCTCGCCTGGCGAAGATCGCCGCCGGGGTCGATGCTGCGCGGATGAAGGCGACGGTCGAGAAACTCGTCCGCTTCGGCACTCGCCATACCCTGTCGTCGCAGACCGACCCCAAGCGGGGCATCGGCGCGTCCTTGCGTTGGAGCGAAGCGGAACTGCGCAAACTCGGCCTCGACATCGTCACGCCGAGTGACATGATGTCGGGCAAGCGCGTACCCGTGCCGGTCAAGATCACCGACGTCCTCGCCATCCAGCGCGGGACCGAGCGGCCCAATGACGTGGTAATCATCTCGGGCCATATCGACAGCCGCGTGACCGATGTGATGAACAGCGCCGCCGACGCGCCCGGCGCCAATGACGACGGCTCGGGGGTCGCGGCGGTGATGGAGACGGCGCGCGTTTTGTCGAAGCACAAATTCCCCGGCACGATCGTCTATGCGGTGCTGATGGGGGAGGAGCAGGGGCTGTTCGGCGGGAAGGTGCTCGCGGATTATGCCAAGGCACAGGGCTGGAACGTCATCGCCAACCTCAACAATGACATCATCGGCAATAGCTGCGGGTCGGACGGGGTGTGCGACGCCAAAACCGTGCGGGTGTTTTCGGAAGGGCCGCGCTGGCAGGGTGGCGACCTGCTGCGCGCCGAAATGCGCAGCCTCGGCGGCGAGAATGACAGCCCGTCGCGCAACATTTCGCGCTTCCTCGACAGCCTCGCCGATCGCCATCCCGAGATCGGCCTCGACGTGATGCAGGTGTGGCGCAACGACCGCTTCGGCCGCGGCGGCGACCATACCGAATTGCTCAACGCCGGTTTTCCCGCTGTTCGCTTCTCGGTGGCGGTCGAGAATTACGACCAGCAGCATCAGGACGTGCGGGTCGAGACGGGCCGGCGCTACGGCGACACGGTCGAGGTGATGGATTTTCCGTATTTGGCCAAAGTCACCAAACTCAACACCGTCGCACTAGCCGCCCTCGCCAGCGCTCCGCCACCGCCGGAGCCGACGGTGGAGGGGGCGGTGAGCACGGATACGACTGTGTTATGGAAGCCTGTTGCCGATAGCGCAGGCCGTTATGCGGAACGCTACATAATCAGATGGCGTCGAACAGATGCGAACCATTGGAATCAAAGCAAGCCCGTGGATGATGCGAGCGTGTGCACAATCGTCGCACAAGAGCATCCACCTCAGGGATACATCGATCCCAGCCAGTGCAGAATCGTCCTTCCTCACATCCGCGTCGACGATTGGGTATTCGGGGTCTCCTCGGTCAGCAAGGACGGCTTCGAAAGCCCGGTCGCCTCGGCGGTGCCGGGCGGGGCGTTCCGCCCCTACGTCGCGCCGCCAGCGAAGCCCTGACGGAACCACAGGCTCCGTCCGGCTTTGATTCCTCCGAAGGGAGCCTCCTCATGGCCGGTGGATGGACCCGCGACGGCGCGGTGCAGGATCAGATCGACGATACGGTCAAGGACGCGGTGCTCCGCGCCCGGGCGCTGACCCCGGTCGGGCCAAGCGCCGAGGACTGCGACGAGTGCGGCGAGCCGATCCCGAAGAAGCGCCGCGCCGCGCTGGCTGGGGTGCGCACCTGCGTCGCCTGCCAGTCCGAACGCGACAAAGCGGTCCAGCATTCGACCATCAACCGCCGCGGCAGCAAGGACAGCCAGCTACGGTGATGCTTCGCAACTGCCAAGCGAGCCGCTATGGGTCGCTGATGCGCAAACCTCCCCCCGGCCTTCCCACCCCCAAGCAAATTCTCGAGTTCATCGAGCGCTCGGGCCAGCCCGCCGGCAAGCGCGAAATCGCCCGCGCCTTCAATCTCTCGGGGCATGACAAGATCATGCTCAAGGCTCTGCTCAAGGACATGGCCGACGAGGGGCTGATCGATTCGGCGCCGGGCCGCGCGTTCCACAAGGCGGGCGGAGTGCCGCGGGTGACGGTGCTGCGCGTGGTGTCGCTCGATGGTGGGCAGGTGTGGGCAATCCCCGAAAGCTGGCACGCCGACACTCCGGCGCCCAAATTGCGGGTGATCGAGAATGGCCGAGGGAAAAAGCATCGCTCGGCACTGGCGCTCAACGACCGGATCCTGGCGCGGACCGAAGAAGCCGGGCGGGGCCATGTCGCGCACATCATGAAAAAGCTCGAGCGGTCGGCCGAGCTGGTGCTGGGTGTGGTCCGCAAGGAAGGCGATCGCCATTTCCTGACCCCGGTCGACAAGCGCGAGCGGCGCGAGCTGATAATTTCGGATTTGAAGGATGCGCGGCCCGGCGACCTGGTGCTGGCCGAGCCATCGGGCCGTCCGCCGAAGATGACCGCGCGGGTCGATGCCGTGCTTGGCGATCCGTTTGCGCCGCGCAGTTTCTCGATGATTGCGATTGCCAAGCACGGCCTGCGCGATGAATTCGGCCAGGAAGCGATTGACGAGGCGGTCAAGGTCGCGAAGTTTCCGCTCGGCGAGCGTGAGGACCTTACCAATTTGCCGATCGTCGCCATCGATCCCGAGGATGCGCGCGACCATGACGATGCGATCTGGGCGAGCCCACGCGCCGACGGCGACGGGTGGGACGCGATCGTCGCCATCGCCGACGTCAGTTTCTACGTCCGCGAAGGAAGCGAGCTCGACCGCGAGGCGCTGGCGCGCGGCAACAGCGTCTATTTCCCCGACCGCGTGGTGCCGATGCTGCCCCACGAACTGTCGTCGGACATCTGCTCGCTGAAGGAAGGCAAGGTTCGCGCCGCGCTCGCCTGCCACCTCCATGTCGGCCAGGACGGTGCGCTCAAAAGCTGGCGATTCTCACGTGCCAAGATTTGTGTTGCCGCAAATATTTCGTATGAGAATGCTCAAACCGCGGTCGATGCGTCGAACGAGCAAGTCGTTGAAATTGCTTCCTCGCCTTGCTCCATGCCGCCGGTCGAAGGACCGGTTCCGCCTGAACTGGTCGAGACCGCCCTCAAACCTCTCTGGGCGTGCTGGAAGGCGCTACTTGCCGCGCGAACCAGGCGCGAGCCGCTCGAGCTTGACCTACCCGAGCGCCGCGTGGTGCTCGACGAGAAGGGCCGCATCCTGTCGGTCGCTCCGCGCGATCGACTCGACGCGCATCGGCTGGTCGAGGATTTTATGATCGCCGCCAATGTCGCCGCGGCCAAGGCGCTGGAGAAGAAGAAGGCGCCGGTGATGTATCGCGTCCACGAAGCGCCGAGCCGCGAGAAACTGGTCGC
>JBBRTO010000020.1:0-26399 GCA_038244345.1 Sphingomonadales bacterium
ATCAGGAAACTGACGTCGAACGACATCGCCAGATGCCCTGCGCTCATCAGCAGGGCACCGAGCACGACGGTTCGCTTGGCGCCGAGCAGGCGATCGGCAACCAACCCGCCGAGAATCGGCGTGAAATAGACCAGCCCGCCGTACCAGCCGTAGATCAGCGACGCGAAAGCGAGGTTCGACATCGGCCCGCGAAACTCGAACAGGTGGCGGAGCGCGCCGAGTCCAAGGACGTGGTCGGCATGGCCGGGAAGGAGCAATTGCTTGACCATGTACAAGGTCAGCAAGGCGGTCATTCCATAATAGGAAAAGCGCTCCCACAATTCGGTGAACGCGAGATAGGCCAGCCCCTTGGGATGACCGAAGAACGTTCCGTCTGGTGAAGCGCCCCCGCTCATGAAGGAACGCTAACAGCCCCCCGGAATTTGGGAAGCCCCGGTTCGTCGAAAGCCGGGTTGCGCCTTCGCCCGGCGCGTTTAGTCTCGCCCCAACAGGGGAGACACGAAAATGCGCCACCGCTTGATGCTGCTTGCCGCTACCGCCATCGCGTTCGCCGCGCCCTCTATCGCCGGGCCAGTCCAGGATTTCGAGAAGGTGCAGGACGATTATTGGGCGGCGCTGCTCAAGAATTCGCCGACGCTGGCGACCTCGGTCGGGGTGACCAAATATGACCGCGAACTGGGCGAGATCAGCCTTGCCGCCGCCGACCGGCAGGTGGCCGAGGCGGCGGTGTTCCTCAAGCGGTTGAAAGCGATCCCGATGGTGTCGCTTCCCGCCACTGGCCAAGCCAATTATGCGATCCTCAAGGACAATCTCGAAAGCACGATCGAGGCCAGCACGTTCGGCCAACGCCAGCTCTATTATTCGATCCTCGGCAGCTACCATGGCGGCATCGCGGGGATGGGCGAGCAACAGCCGTTCCGAAGCTTTGCCGATTATGACAATTATCTCGCGCGGCTGTCGTCCGTGCCCGACCGGATGCGCGATTATGGCGCGATTTCGGTCAAGGCGGCGAGCGAGGGCTTCGTCCAGCCATGCGCGACGATGGCCGGCTTTCCAGCGACGATCACAGGGGTAATCACGGCGGATCCGGCCAAGTCGCGTTTCTATGTGCCATTCGCCGCGGCCAAGCCGGGAAATGTCAGCGCCGGCCAGTGGGCTGATCTCCAGGCGCGGGCCAAGGCGCTGATCGCCGACAAGATCAACCCGTCCTATCAGGCGTTCGCGACAACCTATGACCGCGACTTGAAAGTCCGCTGTTCGAAGAGCGTATCGGTTTCCGACCAGCCCAATGGAGCGGCTTATTATGCGTTCCAGGTGCGCCAGCAGACGACCACCAAGCTGACTCCCGATGCGATCCACCGGATCGGCCTTGGCGAAGTCGCCCGAATTCGCGCCGAGATGAACCAGGTCGCGGCCAAGGCCGGCTATCCGAGCCGCGAGGCGATGATCGCCGAGATGCGGACCAACCCCAAATATTTCGCCAAGACACCGGCCGAGCTGATGGCCGCCGCGGCGCTTCAGGCCAAGACGATCGACGGCAAGATGCCAACCTTGTTCACCAAGCTCGCGCGTTTGTCTTATGGCGTGAGGGAGATCCCGGCCGATATCGCGCCCGGATCGACGACTGCATATTACCAGCCGGGAAGCCCCGAGGCCGGGGTGTCGGGCACCTATTATGTCAACACCTCGAAGCTCGACCAGCGGCCGTTGTGGGAGCTTGCCGCGCTGACCAGCCATGAGGCGGTCCCCGGCCACCACATGCAGATCGCCACTCAACAGGAGCTCGACCTGCCAGCGTGGCGCAAGGCGACTGCTGGTTACACCGCCTTCGTCGAAGGCTGGGGGCTCTATTCGGAGCGGCTCGGGATCGAGATGGGAATCTACGACACGCCCGAGAAGGACATGGGCCGACTAAGCTACGAGATGTGGCGCGCGTGCCGGTTGGTGGTCGACACCGGGCTTCATTCGAAGGGCTGGAGCAAGGAGCAGGCGGTCGCCTTCATGAAGGACAATACCGCGCTGACCGACGCCAATATCGATGCTGAGGTCAATCGCTACATCTCGAACCCGGGCCAGGCTCTGGCCTACAAATTGGGCGAGCTGAAGATCCGCGATTTGCGAAGCCGCGCCGAGAAAGCGCTTGGGTCGAAATTCGACCTTCGGCGCTTTCATGATGCGGTGATCGGACAGGGCGCAGTGCCGCTCGACGTGCTCGACGCGCAGATCATGCGCTGGATCGCGGACGAACGTCGGCGCGCCTAACGACGGGGCGTAGTGTCGCTGGTGACTTGCTCGCCGCGTTCTTCGAACGCCTGCTTGGTCAGCTGGCCGAGGCAACCGGTGAACCCGCCCGGGCCGACCGGAGAGCAGCTGTTGACCCCGGTCGCGCCGACGGTTTCGAACTGGCGCGCACGGACCGCCCAAGCCTGGCGCGACTGGAGCGAGCCGCCCTTGCGGAGCCGCTCGGGGATCCGGTAGCGCTCGGTCTCGGATTTGCGGGCGCAGACGACGATCTCATCGTCGGTCGAGCGCGGGCACGGGTCGGTGCCGTAGACGATGATCTCGCTTACCTTGCTGTTGTTCTGCGCCAAGGCGGGCGCGGCTGGCGCGATCATCGCGGCCAGTCCAAAGGCGGCTCCACCAAGGGCCAGGGGCAGTTTCGACATCAGTTCGATCCTTTCAGCAATGATAAAGGCTTAGCCTGCCCCATGTTCCTCAAATTCGCTTCGACAGTCCGATCGCCAGCCTGCATCCGGCGCGAATCGTCGCGGTGAGCAGCGGATAGGCCGGTGCATTGGCCGCGCCAAGCGAACGCGCCGTGTCGCGATGCTCGACTTCTTCCTCGCGAAACTCGGCGATATCGGCGGCAAGCTCGGGGTCGCTCTCGCCAAGCTCGTCGAGCTGGGCCGAATAATGAAGGTCAATCTCGGTCTCGACCGCCTCGGTGCAGGCCATTGCCGCTTCCTCGGAGATCAGCGCGGTCGCAGCGCCGAGCATGAAGCCGGCGATATTCCACATCGGCTGGAGCGCGGTCGGGCGAACCTTGCGCTCGGCGAGCAAGGTATCGAACCGGTCGAGATGGCGCTGTTCCTGTCGCGCCATCCGGGCAATCTGGTGGGCGGCGTGTGATCCTTTGGCGAGCACCGCCAACTGCCCCGCGTAAATCCGCGTCGCTCCATACTCGCCGGCCTGGTTGACGCGCAACATGCTCGCCGTATCGGGCCGCGCGTCGCCGGGGCGCCAGCCGCCGGTCATGCTCGTGCCCGCCCGAGCAGGAACAGGATCGCGCCGGCCGAACCGAGCGAAAGGATTGCGTTCCACCCGGCCATGCTGATCCCGAGGAACGAGAATTGGACCTGGTCGCAGCGTACCAAGGGCGCCTTCATCAAATCGTCGAGGCTCATCGCCGCGCCGGTCGAGCAGCGCGTCAGCCCTTCCCAATATTTGAGTTCGACCCCGGCATGAAACACGCCGATTGCACCCGACACGGCGATCGCGATGGCGGCAAGTGCGGTCAGCAGGCGCGCGTTGCGGCTCTCGGCGCGGAACAGGAAAGCGAGCGCGGCAACGACGATCGCGACGCCGTGCGGCCAGCGCTGCCAGTAACACATCTCGCACGGATGGAGCCCGCCGACATATTGCGACAGCAAAGCGCCGCCGAGCAGCGCCGCCGGCACTGCCAATGCAAGCAGCCGCGCCAGCGCCGCGCCCGACAGGCGATCCTGCGGTATTGGTCCAGCGGTCGCCATTGTCGAAACCGGCCGCCCCTAGCGTGCGCGCGTCGGCGCGCTCGGCGCTGCCGGGGCAAGCCGCTTGAGCGTGCGGATCGCATAGTCCAGCTGGAAGTCTTTGATGCCCTTCTTCTTCAGTTCCTCGGCCGTCGCCGAGAAACGCGGATCGGGCGTGCTATCCTTTTCCAGGACCTCGTCCTTGACCCCGGTCTGGCTGATCAAATGGCGCCGAAGATCGGCCTCGCGGATCGCCGGGCGGTCCTTGTAATCGGGGTCCGACAGCTGCGGGACGAGGATGTCGGGGTCGATCCCGCCAGCCTGCACCGAGCGGCCCGACGGGGTGTAATAACGCGCGATGGTCAGCCGGAGCGCACGGGTCGCGCTCAGTTCCTGGACTCCCTGGACCGAACCCTTGCCGAAGCTTCGCTCGCCCATGACGATCGCCCGGCGCTGATCCTGCAGCGCACCGGCGACGATCTCGGCCGCCGAAGCGCTTCCGACATCGACCAGCACGATCACCGGAAGGCCATGCGCCATGTCACCGGGTTTCGCGCTCCAGCTCTGGAAATCGCGCTTTTCGCGGCCGCGCTCGGAGACGATCTCGCCATGATCGAGAAAGGCGTCGCTGACTCGTACCGCTTCATTGAGCAGCCCGCCGGGGTTGGAGCGAAGGTCGACGATGTAGCCGGTGGGATGACCGCCGGTAGCCTTGTCGATCGCGGTCAGCGCGGCTTCGGTCGCTTGTCCGGTGTTGCCGGCGAAGCTGTTGATGTTGATGATCCCGACGCCGTCCCTGATCTCCCACTTGACCACTCGAAGCTCGATCTTGGCGCGGGTGATGCTGACGTCGAACGGCTTGTCGCGGCCGAGGCGGACGATGGTCAGCGTAATCTTGGTGCCCGGGGCGCCGCGCATCTTGTCGACCGCTTCGTCAAGCTCGAGACCGTAGAGCAATTGCCCGTCGATGTGGGTGATATAGTCGCCGGCCTTGATTCCCGCCTTGTCGGCCGGGGTGTCCTCGGTCGGGGTGATCACCTTGACCGCGCCGTCTTCCATCGTGACCGACAGGCCGAGCCCGCCGTAATTGCCGTCGGTGGTGGTCTTGAGCGACGTGTAGTCGGTCCCTTCCATGTACGACGAATGCGGGTCGAGCGCGGCGAGCATCCCGTCGATCGCGCCCTTGACCAGCACATGGTCGTCGACCTTGTCGACATAATTGGCGCGCACCTGGTGGAACACGTCCATGAAGGTGTCGAGTTCCTTCATCGTCTCGGCATCGGCGGCGGCCAGCGAGCTGGTCGTCAGCGGGATCATGGTCAGCGCCCCAACCACCGCGAGCGGCTGAAGATATTTGGCGAGACGGCTCATCAACAAATTCCTCGCGTGAAGGTGACCCTGTTCTAGCCACGATTGCCCTTAATGGACAGTGACTAGGATGAACCGGCGATGAGGATCGCCGAAACCGGGCGTCCATTGGTCGATAATTCGACCGTCACCGGGCCGAGTGCCTTGCCGAGTGGCTCGCCGCGGGACAGGCGCGTGCCCTTGGGCTGGCTGGCGCGAACCCCGACGATCAGGCTCAACCAGCCATGGCCATGGTCGATCACCGCGATTCCGTCGTGACGGCGGTACGGGCCGGCGAATATCAGCACGCCATCGGCCGGAACCAGCACCGGCGCCCCGGCGCGCGCGGCGAAGGTCGTGCCGCGCGAGCGGATCCCGCTGGTGCTGACCTGGCCAAGCCCATCGACCACCGGCGCGTCGACCGGCACGATCAAAGCGAAGGGCGGCGGCGGGAGCGCTCGCGAATCAGGGGCGAACGGACGGCGCGGCGAGGGGGAAAGCAAGGCGAGCTCGCCAGCAAGCCGGGCCGCGGCGCGGGCGCGGTCGCGCTCGGTGTCGAGCGATGACACCCCCTCGTTCGCCGCGAGCATCCGGTCGTCGGCGCCGAGCGCCCCGGCATCGAGACTCGCCGCCTGGCTGATCGAGCGGGCTTCGAGGGCGGCAAATTGCTGCTGGCGCTGGGCCAGCACCGAGCGCGCCGAGGCCAATGCCACCCGCGCCGACTTGGCCTGGCCGACCAGCCGCCGGTTGCCCTCCAGCTCGGTCGACAGCGCCGCGCTCTGCGCGCGAATTCGGGGCACGGCGACATCGAGCAAGGCGCGCATTCGCACCATCTGGGCAAGATCGCGGTCGGCGGCCAGGCTGACCAACGGCGGCCGCCGTCCGATATTGATCACGCCCGCGACCAGTGCCGCGACCGGCGCCTGCTTGGCCGCCAGCCGTGCCGCGCTCGCCCGGACCAGCGACTCGCGCGCCTGGAGCATCGCATCGGCCTCGCTGATCCGCGCTTCAGCGGCGGCGATGTCGGCGGCGGCGGCAATCCGCTGGGCGGCGAGGCGCGCGGCTTCGCCCCGGGCCTGGTCCGCGGCCTTGGTCAGCCGGGCGGCGTCCGCTTCCGAGCGAACCGCCTCGGCCCGCACCTCGGCGAGCGCCTGGTCGCCCGCCGGTTGGGCGACGCTCGACGATCCGGCGAGCGTCGCGGCGAGTATCAGCGGGAGGAGGAGCGAGCGGTTCATCGCCTCATCCTTCGCGATGATAAGGGTGGTTTGCAAGGATCGACGTCGCGCGGTACAATTGTTCGGCCAGCATCGTCCGCGCCAGCATGTGCGGCCAGGTCGCGAGCCCGAACGACAGCACCAACTCGGCCGACCCGCGAAGCGCCTCGTCATGGCCGTCGGCGGCGCCGATCAAGAAGCGCACTTCGCGCTTTCCGCCATCGCGCCAGCCCTCGAGCTTCCTGGCGAACTCGGTCGACGACAATGTGCTCCCGCGCTCGTCGAGCAGGACGGTAACGCTGGCCGACGGTGCGGGCGGAATCGTGCCGCCGCGATCGGCAAGCTCGGTCACGCGGATCGGCCAGGCGATTCGCTTCAGATAGCGCTCGACCAGCTCGGCCTCGGGCGATCGGCCGATTTTCCCGCGGGCGATGATGTGCAGCAACATGGCTCTAGCGGGTCGAGAAAGTGTTGAACGCGGCCCGCGTGGCGTCGGCAATGATCTTGGCGCGGGCCGGGCCGTCGGCTAGCCCCCGGGTGAACACCGCGATCGCCAGGCGGCGCTTGTCGGGCAGACTGACGATCCCGACGTCGTTGCTGATCCCGGCCAGAGTCCCGGTCTTGTGCGCTACCGGCGTTCCCACCGGAACCCCGGCGGGGATGCGGTCGCCGCCGGTATGGCAGCGCGCCATGATCTCGAACAGCAAGGTCCGGCTGGCGGGTTTCAACATCTCTCCCCGGTCGAGCCGGGCGAGGAAGCGGGCGAACGCCAGCGGGGCGGCGGTGTCGCGCGGATCGGCATCGAATGTGGCCACCGCCACCGAGCGTTCTGTCTCGCCCAACGGATTCGATGCCCACAGCGTCTGCGCGGCGGTCTTGCCCGGCAGCATCGGCAGCCCAAGATTGTCGAGCACCAGCCGGGCGATCGTCCGGTCGATGCGGATTCCCTGGACCCGGTTCGCGGCCAGCCAGCGCTTCACCGCGCGGGTCCCGCCAAGGTCGGCGATCAGCATGTCGCTCGCGGTGTTGTCGCTGACCGTCAGCATCAATTCCATCAGATTGCCGGCGGACAGGGTTACCCCGGGAAAGGGCATCAACTTGCCGATTCCGTCCGATCCGCTGCGCATCGATTCGTCGAGGGTGATCGGTTTGGCCAGCGAGCGGTGACCGGCATCGACCTCGGCCAGGTACATTGCGGCGACCGCCACCTTGACCGTGCTCGCCATCGGGAAAGCCTCGCCCCCGTGGACCGCGATTTCGCGCCCGGTGGCAAGGTCAATGATCGCGATCCCGACCTGGCCGGCGGGAACCGATGCGATCGCGGATAGCTGCTGCTCGAGGCTTGCCGGCTGGACCAGCGCTGGCGCTGGTGCCGCCTGCGCAAATGCCAATGACGGAAACGCGAGCGCGGCGGCGGCGGCGAGCGCCAGCAAGCCCGCCCGCCGATGGATCATGAACTCAGGCGCCGGGCGCGGCAGCGGCGCTCGGCGCGGCGTCGTCGCCGAATGCCCACATCCGCTCGAGATTGTAGAAGCTGCGCACTTCCGGGCGGAACAGGTGGACGATGACATCGTCGGCATCGATCAACACCCAGTCGGCGGTCGGCAGGCCTTCGATCCGCACCGACTTCCGGAATTCCTGCTTGATCCGCTCGGCCAGCTTGGCCGCCATCGACGCAACCTGACGCGACGAGCGGCCGCTGGCGATCACCATATGGTCGGCGATCGACGATTTGCCGGCGAGGGGAATCGAGATCATCTCGACCGCCTGGTCATCGTCGAGCGACTGCTTGATCAGCGCGTGGAGCGCCTCGACATCGGCGGCGGCGGGTCCGGAACGACGGTCGGGACTGGTGGCGGGCGGGGAACTTGAACGGGGGTCGGCCAAGATGGCTCCTAAGACAGGGCTGGCCGCCGGGCGATAAGCCCGGGCGGACGGCGGTACCAGAAAGGGTCGAGCACGCGCAGGCGGGTGGCCGAGGTCGGATCGGGCGGCAGGCGAAGAAAGGTGATCGCCGGTGCACTCCATTTGGTCCAGTTGCGTGCCGTGGCTGAGGGTCGGACAAACCACCTCAACCAGCCCATCGCGCGAGCCGCTCGGGCAGCGCCATCATACCCCGGGCGCGATAGCACCGCAATCGGCACCATCGCGGCCAGCCTGCGCCACTCCCGCCACTGGTGAAATTGGGCCACAGTATCTTCGCCCATCAACCAGATGAAGTCGTCTTGCGGATGCCGCTGGCGAAGCGCGGCGATGGTATCGACGGTGTAGATCGTCCCCGCCTCGGCCTCGAAATCGCTGACCTTGATCCGGCTTGGGCGGGCGACGAACCGTGCCTGGGCAAGTCGCGCGGCATAAGGTGCCATGCCCTTCCTGGGCTTGAGCGGATTGCCCGGGGAGACCAGCCACCAGATTTCGTCGAGCCCAAGCGCGTCCATCGCCGCCAGGCTCATCCGGCGATGGCCGCGGTGGGCCGGGTTGAAGCTGCCGCCGAGAAGCCCGATGCGCATCCCGCCGAGCTAGCATCCCCCCTCGACCGGCGCCACCGCCTCGGACTATGACGGCTCAAGGGGAGTGAGTGATGGGGGAATTCGAAGCGATCGGCGATCTGGTAACCGGCTCGACGGTCGGCCGGGCAACCGAGCCGTCGGCCGGCGGGGTCGGCGCCGATGGCCACACCCACGAAGCCAATTGCCTCAATTGCGGGACCGCGCTTGCGGGCGACTATTGCCATTCTTGCGGCCAGCACGCCCATGTTCACCGCACTTTGCTGTCCTTCTTCCATGACTTGCTGCACGGGGTGCTTCATTTCGAGGGGAAGACCTGGCGCACCTTGCCGCTGCTTGCATGGCGGCCGGGCGAATTGACCCGCCGCTACATCGCCGGCCAGCGGGCGCGGTTCGTCTCGCCGATGGCGCTGTTCCTTTTTTCGGTGTTCTTAATGTTCGCCGTGCTCGGCTGGACTGGGGGCCTCGATGTGCCGGTCACTTCCAGAGCCCAGACCGAAATCCGCGCCAACGTCGTCAAGGACGAGGCCAAGCTGAAGACCGCAAGTGCCGAGCGCGACCGATTGCTCGCGGCGCACAAACCGATCGCCGAGGTCGATGCGCGGATCAAGCGCCTCAACGAGGAACTCGGCCTCGAGCGGACGATGGCATCGCAGGGTGTGCTCGCCGGTACAACCACCCGCATCTCCGACGATGTTCCCGCCCTCATGCGCGGGCCGCTTGAGCGGGCGCGCAAGAACCCCGAGCTACTGCTCTACAAGGTCAAGTCGAGTGCTTATAAATGGAGCTGGGCAGTGATCCCGCTGTCGGTCCCGTTCCTGTGGCTGTTGTTCCCGCTCAGCCGCCGCTTTCGGCTCTACGACCACACCGTGTTCGTGACCTATTCGTTATGCTTCATGACGCTGCTGGTGTGCGTCGGGACGATCCTTGCGGCGATCGGTCTTCCGGCAATCGCCGGGTTCGCTTTCTTCATTCCGCCGATCCACATTTTCCGCCAGTTGCGCGGGGCCTACGGGCTTGGATGGTTCGGGGCGCTGTGGCGGACGGTGGCTCTGCTGGTCGTGGCGATGACGGTGATGGTGATGTTCGTCGTCGGGCTGTTCGGCGCAGGGATGTTCGACTGAGCGTCTAGCGGCAGGGATATTTCTGCACCAGGATTCTTTTGAAAGCGTCCTTGAATTCCATCCGCGCAAGTTCGGGCTTGGGAATGCGGTGCAGGCCGTTGAGCAAGTCGTCGGAGTTAATCGCGGATTTGGCCGGCGGGCAGTAGGCCGCCGGACGATGCTGGGCGAGCAGCGCCATCCGCTCTGCCTTGAGCTCGGCCCCGGCCCGCATCGTTTCATTCTTGAGCAGTCCGACATCGCTCGAGAACATCGCCAGCGGCCCCTTGGCCATCAGCGCGTCCGCCTTGGTGAGAAACGTCGCCGCGGGCATCGCCTCGGCCGATCCGGCCATCAATCCAGCGGCGGCCACGGCCGCAATCAAAGTCAACTTCATCCCGAACTCCTGTGTTAGTTGTGTAAGACAGTCAATCGGGGAGCGAAGATGAACGTTGGTTTAACGAGGCTCAGGCGCCAGCCTGGGCCGGCCCCCCGATGCATGGCTTGGGCCGCTTGGCCTTGGGGATCGACGAGCCCGCGGTGGGCAACGCTGCGGGGATGTCGGCGCTGCGGTCGATCTTGCCGCCCGAGATGATCGTCTTGATCTCCTCGCCGGTCAGGGTCTCGAGCTCGAGCAGGGCCCCGGCCAGCGCGTGCAGCTGATCGACATTGCCCTCAATGATCTCGGTCGCGCGGGCATGGCCACCATCGACCAGTTTGCGGATTTCGGCGTCGATCATCAGCGCGGTTTCGTTCGACATATTGTGCCGCTGGGTCTGCGAGTAACCGAGAAAGGTCTCGCCCTGCGCTTCTTCATATTGCAGCGGGCCGAGCGCGTCGGACATGCCCCATTGCATGACCATCGCGCGGGCCAGCTTGGTCGCCTGCTGGATGTCGCTCGATGCGCCCGACGACACCTTGTCGTGGCCGAAGATCACTTCCTCAGCGACTCGCCCGCCCATTACCGACGCCAGATCGGCGAACATCTTGTCGCGGTGATAGCTGTAATTGTCGCGCTCGGGCATCGACACGACCATGCCCAAAGCGCCGCCGCGCGGGATGATCGTCGCCTTGTGGATCGGGTCAGACGCTTTCTCGTGGGTCCGGACCAAGGCATGGCCGGCCTCATGATAGGCGGTCATCTTCTTTTCCTCGGGAGTCATGACGAGCGATTTCCACTCGGTGCCCATGATCACCCGGTCCTTGGCCAATTCGAACTGGGCCATCGCCACCAGGCGCTTGCCGAGGCGAGCGGCCATTAAAGCGGCCTCGTTGACGAGGTTGGCGAGGTCCGCGCCGGACATGCCGGGGGTTCCGCGGGCCAGCGTTCGCGCATCGACGTCGGGCGCCAGCGGCACCTTTTTCATATGCACGTCGAGGATCTTCATCCGCCCCTCGATATCGGGCAGCGGCACCGTCACCCGGCGATCGAACCGGCCCGGACGAAGCAGCGCCGGATCGAGCACATCGGGACGGTTGGTCGCGGCGATGATGATGATGCCTTCATTGGCGTCGAAGCCGTCCATCTCGACCAGTAACTGGTTGAGCGTCTGCTCGCGTTCGTCATTGCCATTGCCGAGGCCCGCGCCGCGATGGCGACCGACCGCGTCAATCTCGTCGATGAACACGATGCACGGCGCCGATTTCTTGGCTTCGGCGAACATGTCGCGGACACGGCTCGCGCCGACGCCGACGAACATTTCGACGAAGTCCGAGCCCGAGATGGTGAAGAAGGGAACGCCCGCTTCGCCCGCAATGGCGCGGGCGAGCAGGGTCTTGCCGGTACCGGGCGAGCCGACCAGCAAGGCGCCCTTGGGAATCTTGCCGCCAAGGCGAGCGAACTTGCCCGGGTCCTTGAGGAACTCGACAATTTCCTCGAGCTCCTCGCGGGCTTCGTCGATCCCGGCGACGTCGGCGAAGGTGACCCGGCCTTCTTTCTGGGTCAGCATCTTGGCGCGGCTCTTGCCGAAGCCCATCGCCCCGCCGCCGCTATTCTTCTGCATCTGGCGCATGACAAAGAAGGCGATGCCGATCATCAGCAGGAACGGCAGGCTGTTGTAGAGCATGTAGAGCCACAGGCTGGTCTGCTCCTCGGCCTTAACTTGGACCGCGACGCCTTTCTCGACCAGCCGATCGCTGATCTTGGCGTCAAACGGCGCGATCGTGCGGAACGCCTTGCCGTCGGTCATCTTGCCGCTGATCACCGCATTGCCTTGCGGGGTGGTAGCGATCGACACGCTCTGGACGTTGCGCTCGTTCACTTGAGCCACGAATTCGGAATAGGTCATCGCATTGCCCGGCGTCTCGCGCGTGCCGCCGACCGACTGGACGAACAACACCAAGGCCAGCAGGATCGCGACCCAGATGAACAGTGATTTGGTCCACGGGTTGGTCGGCTTCTTGTCGTTCATGATCGGGCGCTCTTTCGATGTTCGGCCCTTAAAATAGGCTTTTCGGGCGGAACTACAATGGAGCGGTCGGGCAAGAGCCCACGGTCCTGACCGGATGTGCCAACGCGGGGCAATGTCTTCGCGAAAAGTCCCAAAAGTCGCAGTCGCTACGCGCGCGAGGTCAGCCGCCTTCGTGGTCGACGCTGTGTGTGCTGCCCATTTCGCCAGCGCGTTGATCGACGAACGCCGGAGGCTCGCAGTCGCAATCCGCGGGATCAACGTCGGCCAGCTCGGCGGACAGCGCGGGCAAAGCGGTGGCGGCGAGCGCGCGGGGATCGGCCGCGGCCAGCGCCGTCTGCCGCGCCGGGCCACCGAACCGCGCCGGGTCGAGGTGGGTCAGCAACCAGGTCAGCAGGCGGTCGGACGGCAGGCGCCGTTCCATCACCAGTTCGCCATCCTTGTAGAAACGCTCGACCCGGCCGTTGATCGCGCGGTCGAAGGCGAGCGCGGCGAGACGTGTCGCGGACAATTGTTGGGCCATGTCCCACGCCTGCGCGAAACCTGCCGATCCGGCGCGATTGCGCAGGCGGTAGGCGCTGCGTGACGACACGCCAGCCGCCGCCGACGCCTCGCCGACCGATCCGGTCAAGGCCAAGATGTCGATGAACGTCCGCTGCCGGTCGGCGGTCCAGCCGGACAGGCGATTGCGGGTTGGCGCGGGGTCGAAGGCGGGCGGTGGGGCGGGCGTGGCAGCGGGCGGGGCAGCGGGCGGCGCGACGTCGCTGTGTGGTTCGACGACTTTCAATCTGGTGGCCATATGATGTGATCTCGGTTCAGTGAAAACGTGCATCTGAACCAAACCGGTTGTGTAGGACAGCTTTTTTTCTATCGCGAACTCATCCCTAATGTCCGTTATGGGTGGAAAGCGGACATCAGGAAACGCTCTCGGCTTTCCTTTTCCCCGCACTTCAGGAACAAGGCGGGCCCATAAGGGGGCGCCATGATCTACAAGCGAGTTGCGGCGCGGCTTCGGGCGCAGGACTGGGTGGCGATAACGATCGAGCTGATCATCGTCGTCGTCGGCGTCTTTATCGGCATTCTGGTCGCCAATTGGAATCTGGACCGAGCCGAGAACCGCGATATTGAGAATCTGCTTGTGCAAATGCGGCCCGAACTGGCGCGAGCCGAGCGTAACTCCGACGCACAAAGAGCTTATTTCGTGGTCACCCGCAAATATGCTCAGGTCGCACTGGCTGGTTGGGCAGGCGATCCCCGGGTAAGTGACCGCGATTTTGTCGTTTCTGCCTATCAGGCAAGTCAGATTGTTGGCAGCACGCGGGACGGCCAAAGCTATGCAATGATGCTTGGCGGGGACCAAGTTAGGAAAATTGCCGATCCGATGCTTCGCAGTTCCTTAATGCGTCTAATGTCGTTCAATTATGAGCCTGTTTCGCTCACTGCCCTCCAGACGCGATACCGTGACCATGTTCGAGAGCTGATACCGGATTCAATCCAGGAAGTGATCCGTGCACAATGTGGAGATACCGGTTCGCGAGACACAATGATCAGCCTACCCACATCTTGTAGCGCTGAACTACCGCAAACTGATGTCGCTAGAGGCGCGGCGATCCTTCGCGCTCATCCGGAGTTAGCCGAAGAACTCCAACTTCATCTGGCCCGCGTTGCGACGTTTCTGTTCAATCTCCGCAATCTGGATGGATGGGTGAGCGATTCAGCGGACGGGATCGACAAGCGGAAGCATTAGTGCTGATCGAATCTTGCGTCGATTTGCGGTCCGCGCGGCTCGGCATTGGTCGAAAGCAGACTTAAGCCGCTAATGTCCGCAATGGGTCGAAAGCGGACACTAGCTTCAACGCCGCCGTTTCGGTTCTTTCGCCAGCCGCCAGATTTCCCCTCCACCCAGCTTCAGCCCCGACAGCGTCGCCGCTTTGCCGGCGGTTAGCGCGGCGAGGGCGCGGTCGAGGTCGGGGCCGCGCGGGCGGGGGGCGTCGAGGCGGTCGAAGGCGGTGAGGAGGAGGCGGCGCTGGAGCTCGCGCGGCAGGCCCACGGGGTCGATCGCGACGCCGGCGTCATCCTGCGTGAGTCGCGTCTCGACGAGTCCAGCCAGCGCCCATTCGATGGCGTCGTCGGCCTCAGCCAGCCAGCCGGCCGAGCTGGCGAGCCGCTCGGGGTCGGCCCAGTCGGCACTGGCGAGCAGGCCGCGGAACCGGGTGCGGTCGTGGCGCGGGTCGCGGTTGGAGGGGTCGTCGACCGGGGTCAGGCCGGCGCCCTCGACGATCCCGGCAAGCTCGCTCCGTCGCCAGCCAAGCAATGGCCTCACCAGCATCACCCCGGGCTCGAGCGGGCGGCGGCGGCGGGTCGCGGCTAGTCCCGACAGGCCGGCGCCGCGGGCGAGGCGCATCAGCAGGGTCTCGGCCTGGTCGTCGGCATGGTGGCCGCTCGCCACCGCGCCGAGATCGCATTCGATCCCCCACGCGCCAAGCACCCGATAGCGCGCGGCGCGGGCCTGCGCCTGGAGGCTGGCGCCCTTGGTAAGTTCGGTGCGAAGCAAGTGATGCGCAATCCCGAGCTTGCGGCACACCGAGGCGACGAACCGCGCCTCCCCGGCACTTTCGCGGCGCAGGCCATGATCGACCGTCGCCGCCTCGACCTGCCCGGGCCGCGCGGCGGCGGCGAGCAATAGCAGCGCAAGGCTGTCGGGGCCGCCCGACACCGCCACCCCGAGCCGCGTGTCGGGAGCGACCAGTGAGTCAAGATCAGTGGCGAAGCGCGCGAGGATGTCGGCGGGCGGGGTGAGCGAGGTGGTCACCGATCAGCCGTTACTTTATTTGCACTTGGCCTCGGCGCGGGCGGCGGGGAGGAGGGTGCGGAGCGCCGGGCGGATCGCGCTGCCGTAGGTGTTCTCGAGCTCGGCATAGGCCTTGCACGCCTGGCCCGGCTGGCCGAGTTTCATCGATGCCTGGCCGAGATAATAGAGGCTGTCGGGCGCTCGCTCGCCGTCCTTGTTGGCGCGGTAATTGGCCAGCAGCGCCTCGGCCGCGGGGCGATACTCGCCCTTGTCGAGCAACGAGCGGCCGATGAGGTTGTTGGCCCAGCTGACACGGCGATCGTTCGGATAAGCCGCGATCATCGAGCGCAGGGCGGCGATCGCGCGATCGTATTTCTTGGCCTCCCACAAGCGGAAACCGGCGTCGTAAGCGGCTTCGACGCCGTCGAGCGCGGGGGTGCTGGTGCTGCCTATTGAGCGCGGGATTTCGACGCGCGGTTTGGGGGCGGGCGGGGGCGTGTCGACCGGGTCGCCATCGACCGCAGCAGCCGGGCCGTCGCCGCTGCCGCTTTCGATCGCGCGCAGGCGGCGGTCCTGGTCGGCGCGCAGCCGGGCGAGGTCGGCCTCCATCGTCGACAGCCGATTGCCATTCTCCTCCGACGCGCGGACCAGATCGGCCATCTGGCGCTCGATCGAATCGAGCCGGGCGCTGAGCGAATTGACCGAATCCTGGGTCGCGGCGGGGTCGTCGATAACGCCCGCGGTGTCGGTTGGCTGGCCCTTGGGAAAGACCGACTTCTGGACCTGGCGGACCTGCTTTTCGAGCCGGTCGATGCGCTGCTCGGGGGTCGGCGGGGTGCGTGCGGCGGCGGGGCTCAGGGCCAAGGCGGAGAGCGCGGTCAGCAGGGTCAGATGAAAGCGCATGTCAATTCCTGGTCACAAGTGGTTCGAACCGCCGACGATCATCCGCGCCGACTGTCGCGGTGATGAATGTCATTGCTGCGGCGGGGGTGCGGGCTCGGCGGTGTTGGTCGCCGCGGGGGGCGGTGCGGGCTTCTTCGCGACGGGCGGCTTGGGGGCCGGGCGCGGCGCGGCGGCGGGCGCCGGCCGAGGCGCAGCCGGCACTGCCTTGGCCGGGCCGCGCAGCAGATCGGCGGGAAGCAGGCTGACGCCGCGCACCCTGGTCGCCGCCGGGCCGACCTGCGGCGCGGTGGCGGTGCCGACCGAAATGGTCAGCGCTTCGGCCTTGCCGGTGGTGAGCGTCGGCGCGGTCGCGGTCGGCGGGACTTCGAACCGCTCGCCGCCCTTCATCACGCCTTCCTTGAGCAAGGTCGCGCCGTCCTTGATCTGGACCCACGTGTCCCCGACTGCGGTGATCGCCACCGGCTGCTTCGCCTCGGGCTGGGCCGAGGCTTGGGCGGCGGGCGAGACAACGGTCGGCGCGACTTCGGTGGCGGTGACATTGTCGGGCGCGTTCAAGGACCGGCCGTTGAGCCAGCTGGCAAGCAAGGCGACGAGGATGATTCCGCCGACCGCTGCGAGAATCAGCCAGCGCGGCATCGTCCGCGCCGGGTCCAGCGGCTCGAGCGGTTCGACCGAATGCGGGGCCAGCCGGGTGCCGCCGATCTCGGCGCGCACCTGCTCGCCGATCTCGTTGCGATCAAGCCCGACCGCGGCGGCATAGCTGCGCGCGAAGCCGACCGAATAGGTCGGTGCGGGAAGCTTGGCGAAGTCGCCGGTCTCCAGGCTGGTCAAATGGCGGGTCGGGATCCGGGTCGTGGTGGCGACATCCTCGAGCGTCAAATTGGCCGCCTCACGCGCCGCGCGAAGGCGCTCGCCGGCGGTCATCATGACTTGCTCTTCGCCTTCGCTATCGCTCATCGCCATTCCCCACGCATGGTATTCATGGTGATCTCCGGCTTGTCGAGCGCGGCGGCCGGACTGTCAACCGTCACCCCGTCAACCGTCAGGCGCCCGATCTCAGCCAAGCGGCACGCCATGGCGTTTCGCCCAATCGGTCAGCAGTCGGCGCATGTCGCGCGGCGGCTTGGCCAGCAATTTGTCGATCCGCGCGGTCACCGCGGCGGCGTCGATCGAGCGGATCATCGCCTTTACCGGTCCGACCGCCGCCGGGGTGATCGAGAAATTGCGAATGCCGATCCCGATCAGCGCCATCGCTTCCAGTGGGCGGCCGCCCATCTCGCCGCACAGCCGCACCGGGACGCCCGCGGCATCGGCCTGGGCGACGACTCGGCGCAGGAAGCGGAAGATCGCCGGGCTCAGCCAGTCGTAGCGCTCGGCCAGCCGCGGATCGGCGCGATCGGCGGCAAACAGGAATTGGGTCAGATCGTTGGTCCCGATCGACAGGAAGTCGAGGCGTGGCAGGATAACGTCGAGCATTTCGGCAAGGCTCGGCACTTCGAGCATCGCTCCATATTCGATTTTGCGCGGCACCGTTCGCCGGGCCTTCTTCGACCACGCAATCTGTTCCTCGAACAAAGCGCGCGCTTCCTCATATTCCCATGGTTCGGAGACCATCGGGAACATGACCCGCAAGGTGCGCCCCGCAGCGGCCTCGATCAGCGCCCGGGCCTGCGCCTTCATCAGTGTCGATCGGTCGAGGCTGAGGCGAAGCGCGCGCCAGCCCATCGCCGGATTCTCGGATTCGTCGCGGGTGTCGCTCAAATAGGGCAGCGCCTTGTCGCCGCCGATATCGACCGTGCGGAACACCACCGGCTTGTCGCCGGCCGCGTCGAGGACCGACTTGTACAGACGCTGCTGGCTCTCGCGCCCGGGCAAAGCGGCGGAGACGAGGAACTGGAATTCGGTCCGGAACAGCCCGATTCCGTCTGCGCCCGACGCTTCGAGCATCGCCGCATCCTCGGCCAGACCGGCGTTGACCATCAGCGAGACATGCACCCCGTCCATGGTGTCGGCGGGCAAATCCTTCAACGCCGAATATTGCGCGCGGCGCTTCTGGCTCATCGCCATGCGCTGTTCGAACCCATGCGTCAGCGGGCGGCTCGGGCGCACCACCACGGTGCCGCTGTCGCCATCGACCAGGATGATATCGCCTTCGCTCGCGACGTGACGGATGGTGTTGAGCTTGCCGATCACCGGTACGCCCATCGCTCGGGCGACGATCGTCATGTGCGCGGTCAGCGATCCTTCCTCGAGCACCACCGCCTTCAATCGCCGGCGGTCATATTCGAGCAGTTCGGCCGGTCCGAGGTTGCGCGCGATCAGCACTGTGTCGGTCTGCAGACCGGTCTGCGCCGCGGTCCCCATCCGCCCCGAGACAATGCGCATCAGCCGGTTGGACAGATCCTCAAGGTCGTGCATCCGCTCTTTCAGCAGCGGATCGTCGATTTCCTGCATTCGGCTGCGGGTGCGCTGCTGGACCCGCTCGATCGCCGCTTCGGCGGTCAGCCCGCTGTCGATCGCCTCGTTGATCCGCCGCGACCAGCCCTCGTCATAGGCGAACATCTTGTACGTTTCGAGGATCTCATTGTGCTCGCCGGCGGTTCCGAATTCGGCCTCGCGGGTCATATTGTCGATCTGCTCGCGCATCCGGCGGAAGGCGGCATAGACCCGCGCGCGCTCGGCCTCGGTATCCTCCGCGACGGTATGTTCGACCATCACTCGCGGCTGGTGGAACACCGCGACGCCCTTGGCCATTCCGGCGACCAGCTTCAATCCGGTCAGCCGCTGGGCTCCGGCGGCGCGCTGGGTGGCTCGGCTGCCGTCGGACAGGCGGGCGCTGGCGATCAGCTCGCTCAATACCATCGCCACGGTCTGCAGCGCCTCGATCTCGACTTCTTCGTAGCAGCGCGGGTCGGCGTGCTGGACGGCGAGCACCCCGATCGAATTTTCGCGGTGGACGATCGGCACCCCGGCGAAACTGTGGAAGCTCTCCTCCCCGGTTTCGGGGCGGTAAGCGAAGGCCGGGTGGCTGTTGGCCTCATCGAGGTTGAGGATCCGCCCCTCGGCGGCGATCGTCCCGACCAGCCCTTCGCCGGGTGACAGCCGCGTGACGTGGACCGCTTGCTTGTTAAGGCCGTGGGTGGCGAACAGTTCGAGCTTGCCGTCGCGCTGGACGTAGATCGAGCAGACCTCGCTCTTCATCGCCTCGGCGATGAGGTCGACGACATGATCGAGCTTGCCCTGCGGGCTCAACCGACGCGCCATCAGCTCGTGCAGGCCGACGATGATCTCGCGTGAAGCAATGGCGGCGGAAAGCGGCATGTCCTTGTCGCTAGCAGGGGGACGGGCGCTTTTACAATCGCGCTCGACGCGCGCAGCGCGATTCGTCGAGTTTGCCGGACACACGATCGGGCTCGGTCCGAAACGGAGCCGATCTTTTGGGCGATTCGCCATCCTCCATCCGTTGGTGTCCTGATCCTGCAGGAACGCAGGAAATATTTGAAATGAAGGAATTTTCCCGTGGCGCGGACGACCATAATGCGAGCCCAGGCCGATGCGGCCAATGCCATGCTCGACCGGATAGCGATTGGGATCGACGCCTATCGCGGCGACGTCTCGGCCTATCCGCTATCGCTCGAACTTTCGCGGCTGGCGGGAGTCTTGCGGATTCATTTTTCGCTCGGCGAGCGCAATCTTTATCCCTTCATGATGGCCTCGGGCCAGCCCCAGACAGCTCAGGTCGCGCGCGGCTTCCAGCGCGAAATCTGCCAACTGACGCTGCGCCTCGACCGGTTCAGTCAACGCTGGTCGAACAGCAGAGCGATCGCCAGCGACATGGCGCAATTTCGCTGCGAGGCGGAAGCGATCATCAGCGTTATCCGCGAGCGGCTGCAGCGCGAGACCCGCGAGCTGTTTCCGCTGGCCGACGCGCTCGCCGATCGGTTCAACATCGTGCCGGGTTTCGATGACCGGCGGGCCGTGGCGGCGGGCTAGGGCGCGTCGATCAGCCGCGGCTTTCAAGTGCTGCCGCAGCTTCGTCGACCAATTCGGCGATGATGTCGGCGACCGGCTCCTCGCGCTTGACCATCCCGACCGATTGTCCGGCCATCACCGACCCGCTTTCGACATCGCCGTCGATCACCGCGCGCTTCAACGCGCCGGCCCAATATTGTTCGATCTGCAATTGCGCTTCGGCCATTTCGACTGCGCCCGAATCGAGCAGGCCGGCAACTTCGCGCTGCTTGGCGGCGAAATTCTCCATCTCGCGATTTTTCAGCGCACGCACCGGGATGACCGGCAGGCGCGGGTCGATCTGGACCGAGGGGATGGCGTCCCGGGCCGAGGCGCGAAGAAACGCTTTCTTGAAATTGGCGTGAGCGATGCATTCGGTGGCGCAGACAAAGCGCGTGCCGAGTTGGACTCCGACCGCGCCCATTTCGAGATAGGCGGCTATCGCCTCGCCGCGACCGATCCCGCCCGCGACGAACACCGGAATGTCCCGCGCCACCTCGGGCAATATCTCCTGCGCCAGAACGCTGGTCGACACCGGCCCGATATGGCCGCCGGCCTCCATCCCCTCGATCACCAATGCGTCGGCGCCCGACCGCATCAGCTTTTTGGCCAGCGCCAGCGCGGGGGCGAAAGCGATCAGCTTGGCGCCATTGCCCTTGATCCGGTCGATCGCGCCGCTCGGGGGGAGGCCACCGGCGAGCACGACATGGGTCACCTGATGCTTGGCGCAAATGTCGATCAACTCGCTGATCATCGGGTGCATGGTGATGAGGTTGACCCCGAACGGCCGGGTAGTGCGCTTCTTGGTCTCGGCGATTTCGGTGTCGAGCAAATCGGGGGTCATCGCGCCGCAGGCGATCACCCCGAACCCCCCGGCATTGGAGATGGCCGAGACGAGGTTGCGCTCGGAAATCCAGCTCATCGCCCCGCCGAGAATCGCCACCTCGCAGCCGAGGAAGTCGGTGCCGCGGTGCATCAGCTCGCGGAGGCGGGCGTGGCCTGCACCGCCGCCGTGCATCGCGCGGGGTTCCGCGATCAGGCCTTCTCCGCTCATCTAAACTGTTCCCTGATCAAGTCCGAAGGCGCTGTGGAGCACGCGCACCGCAAGCTCAAGCTGGTCCTCGGCGACGAGCGCGCTGACCTTGATCTCGCTGGCGGTGACCGCGAGCAGGTTGATCTCGCGCTCGGCGAGCGTTCGGAACATCGTTGCGGCAAGCTCGGGGTTGGAGCGAATGCCGACCCCGACGATACTGACCTTGCCGACCTTGTCGTCGGTCAGCAGCCGCTCGAAGCCGATCTCGGCCTGCCTGGTTTCGAGTATCGTCATCGCCTGGGCGAGCATTGCCCGGCCGACGGTGAAGTGGAGATCGCTGTTGCCCGCGCCTTCGGTCGCGGCGTGGACGATCATGTCGACCGCGATCCCCGCGGCGGCGAGCGGGCTGATCACCGCCGCGACCATCCCCGGTCGGTCGGCGATCGCGGTCAGGGTGATCCGCGCCTCGCCACGGTCGGCGGCGATCCCGGCGATTGCATTGCGCTCCATATCCGCTCCCAATTCGGCGACGATTTCGGTCCCCGGCACATCCTCGAACGCCGATAGCACGCGCAGCGGCAATTGCTCGCGCATCGCGAGGCCAACCGAGCGAGTCTGCAACACCTTGGCGCCAACCCCGGCGAGTTCGAGCATTTCGGCGAAGGTCACCTGGCTCAATTTGCGCGCCTTGGGGACGATCCTGGGATCGGTGGTGTAGACCCCGTCGACGTCGGTATAGATGTCGCAGCGGTCGGCCTTCAATCCCGCCGCAATCGCCACCGCCGACGTGTCCGATCCGCCGCGGCCGAGGGTGGCGACGCGGCCATCCTCGCTGACCCCCTGGAAGCCGGGGATGACCGCGACGGTGCCGGCTTTCAACGCTTCGTCGAGCGTCGCCGATTCGACCGCCTCGACCCGGGCATTGCCATGGACCCCGGTGGCCTTGAGCAATTGCCAGCCCATGAAGCTGCGCGCCTTGAGCCCGATCGTCTGGAGCGTCATCGCGAGCAATCCCGCGGTGACCTGCTCGCCCGAGGCAACGACGACATCATATTCCTGATTATCATGCGACACCGCGGATTCGCGGCAGAGTTGGACGAGACGGTCGGTTTCGCCGGCCATGGCGGAAACTACCACGAGCACCTCATTGCCCGCCTCGACCTCTCGCCTGACCCGCGCCGCGACGCTGCGGATGCGCTCGATCCCGGCCATTGAGGTGCCGCCAAATTTCATCACGATGCGGGACATGGAGCTGCGGTTGTTCCTTGGGCTAAACGCGCCGTCCTGATAGGGAGGCGTCATGAACGAGACAAGCATCCTGCCCGCCGAGGCAGCGCACTTCGGGGCCATGGCCGGCGACTGGTGGGATCCCGACGGCGCGTCAAAGATGCTCCATAAGCTCAATCCGGTGCGGCTGGGCTACATCCGCGACCGGATCGACCAGCATTGGCAGGTCGACGAATGCACCCTCCGGCCACTCGAAGGGCGCACCGCGCTCGACGTCGGCTGCGGCGCCGGGCTGCTCGCCGAACCGCTGGCGCGGATGGGAGCCAAGGTTACCGCGGTCGATGCCGCGCCCGAGCTGATCACGGCGGCGAAAGCGCATGCAGTGGGGGCGGGGCTGGGAATCGATTATCGCGCGATCGGCGTGGAAGGGCTCGATGGCCATTTCGACCTGATCACCGCGCTGGAAGTGATCGAGCATGTCGCCGATCCGCGCGCGTTCGTCGCGTCCTTGGCGGCGCGGCTGGCCCCAGGCGGCCTGCTGATCCTCTCCACCCCCAACCGCACCGCCTGGTCGAAATTGCTGACGATCACGCTGGCCGAAGGCACGGGCCGGATCCCGCGCGGCACGCATCACTACGACGAGTTCATCACCCCGGAGGAGATGACCGCAATGCTAAGCGCGGCCGGGCTGGTGGTCGAAGATGTCGAAGGCATCGCCTTCACCCCGATGCGCGGGCTGCACCTGAGCGAGGACGTGCGCCTCAACTATCTGGTGGCGGCTCGGGCCATATAGGCGTCGCGGCAAAGCCGCGCCGTCGATCCTGTCGCCTCTGCGGGCGCAGGTCGGCCGGCATTCGCGCTCTCTTCGGCGTAAGATCGGCTTTGCTTCGCAAAGTCTCTCTTGCGCTCGGGCGCTCCTGCTAGAAATCGACCTTGTCGTAATGCGCCGGGGGGACGATGACCTCCATCCGTTCGCCCAGCAACGGCCGGAAGCAGGGCCGCGATTTCATTACCGCATACCAATCCTTGGTCGCCTTGTGCCCGCGCCAGTCGAGCGCGCCGAGATAGTCGATCACGCTCAAATGCGCGGCGGCGGTGAAGTCGGCAAGGCTGAGGCCGGCGCCGGCGATCCAGCGGCGATGGTCGAGCAAGTAATCGAGATAGTCGAGGTGGCCGTTGGCGACCTTCATCGCCTCGCGCAGCACGCGGGTGTCGGGCGAAGCGTTGGAGACGAGGCGCTTCCTCATCCGTTCGTTCATCAGCGGCTCGACCACTTCGCGGAACAGTTTCTCGTCGAACCACATCGTCAGGCGGCGGATCTCGGCGCGGGCCACGCTATTGCCGTGGATCATCGGCATGCGGTCGACCGTCTCATCGAAATATTCGCAGATCGGCTGGCTCCCGATCAGCACGGTCCCCGCGGCGGTGTCGACCAGCACCGGGGTCTCGCCCGCCGGATTGAGGTCGATGAACTCGTCGCGCCGCTCCCACGGATTTTCGCGCACCAATTCATGCGCCACGCCTTTCTCGCCCAGCACCAGCCGGACCTTGCGCGAGAAAGGACAAAGCGGGAATTGGAACAGCTGCCACATGATGGGCGAGCTTTAGCGTTGGCGTAGCGGGCGTCTAGCCGTTGTTTCCTTAGCGCCGAGGATAGCTCGGGTCGGGTAGGTTGGCGGTGGCGCGGTCGATCTGGTCGGCGGCGCGGTCGATCGAGTCGATGATTGCCGGCAAGGCGCTGGCCATCGCCCGGGCGCCAGCCTGCATCGCGGCACCGCTGTTAGCCACCTGGCGCTCGATTCGCTGATCGAGATAGGGGTCGTTCCGGCCGGCAATATCGCGAACGGTCCGGTGGCGGTCGGCGGGCGACACCGGACGGCCCTCGATCGCGGCCTGGATCTCGCCGACCGGAAGATCGAGGAACGCCCGCGACACCGCGCCGGCGACCCGGCCGATCTGGTCGGGCATCGCCGGGTCAGTCAGTTCGCGCGGCAATTGGGGCACCCGGTGAGGCGGTGCGGCGAGCGCGGGGCTGGAGACCAGGGTCAGCGGCAAGGCGATGAACAGCAGACGCATTGTCGGTCCTTTCGAATCAATTCGCCTATATTATTGCCAAAAATCGCAGCGAAGGAAAGACTTAGCGTAAGGCCAACCAGATCAAAGCGGCACTGCCAGCGACGATTCGGTACCAGGCGAAAGGGGTGAAGCCGTGACGCTGGATGATCGCCAGGAACGCTTTCACCACCACGATTGCAACCACGAACGACACTGCCGCGCCGATCAAGATGTTGCCGGTCATTCCCGGCGGGATCTCCGAACCATGCTTGGCTAGCTCGAGCAAGGTCGCGCCGGTCAGTGTCGGGACGGCGAGGAAGAAACTGAACTCGGCCGCGGTCTTGCGATCGACGCCCATCGCCATCGCGCCGAGGATCGTCGCGCCCGAGCGGCTGACCCCGGGGATCATGGCGAGGCACTGGACGAGGCCGACGACCAGCGACTGGTTGAAGGTGAGATTGGCGACCCCGCCACTTTCCTGCGGCTTGGCCAGTTTTTCGACCGCGAGGATGGCGAACCCGCCGATCAGCAGCGCCCAGGCGACGATCGTGGCATTGCCGAGCATCGCTTCGATCTGGTCGCCGAGCGCGAGGCCGAGCACGACTGCGGGGATGAAGGCGACGATCAGATTGCGGACGAAGCGCCACGCCTTTACGTCGCGCTTGAACAGCCCGAGCAGCACCTCCCAGAAGGTCCGCCAGTAGAGTACGACGATGGCAAGGATTGCGCCGGGCTGGATGGCGACGTTGAACAGCGCCCAGTCCTGCGCCTTGAAGCCAAGCAACTCGGTGGCGAGGATGAGGTGGCCGGTCGAGGAGACCGGGAGAAATTCGGTGACTCCCTCGACGATGCCGAGGATGATGACGAGCAACAGGTGCGACATGGATTAACTCGCCGACCTGGGGGTGGAACGACGGGCGAAGCGGCCGCCCTCGCGGAATCGGCCGAGCCACTCGGGCGCGACCGCCATGAGCGGCACCGGGTCGATGCCGAAGGCGGCCAACCCTCTAGCCGTCGACCCGACGACATTGTCGGACTGGAGCGAAACCCACTGGTCGCGGGTCAGAGGAGCGCCGGGGAGGAAACCGAAGCGTGATAACAGGCCGGCGGCGAAGTCCGGCATATCGACCAATTCGGTAGTCTGGCCGGCGGCAACGCCGATCCGATGGGTGAGCTCACGCATCGTCATCACCTCGGGCCCGCCAATTTCGTAGATCTTGCCACGATACTTCGCGGATTCGAGCACAGCGGCGGCGATGGCCTGCGCCAAGTCCCGGACATAGACCGGCTGGAAGCGGGTCTTCGGCGCGATCACCGGATAAAGCGGGAGCATTGCCAGCAAGCCGGCGAAGCGGTTGGTCAATTGGTCCTCGGGCCCGAACACCAGGCTCGGGCGGACGATCGTGGCTCCGGCGAAGGCAGCGCGGACCGCGGCTTCGCCATGACCCTTGGACCGCGAATAGAGCGACGCGCCATCGGGACTGGCGCCAATCGCCGAGATATGGACCAGGGTCTGGGCGCCCGCCGACTTCGCCGCATTGGCGACATGGCCGGCGCCCTCGGCATTCACCGCCTCCATCCGGCCACCCATGATTGCCACCAGATTGATCACCGCATCGGCGCCGTCGACCGCGGCGGCGACGCTCGCCGGGTTGGTGACATTGGCGCGGACAATGTCCAGCTGGCTCATCCCGCCGAGCGGCTGGAGGAAATAGGCCTGCTTGGGGTTGCGCTGGGCAACGCGGACCCGAGTGCCGCTCTTGAGCAATGCTTCGCACACGTAGCGGCCAATGAAACCGCCGCCGCCGAAGACGGTGACGAGGCGAGGGGAGGTGGTGACCATGACGATGTCCCCTAGCGCCGCCCCAAGCCCGTTGACAAGCCGCTGCGCCCCCCTCTAAGCGCCGCCGCCTACCTGCAATGACGACCTAAGTGCCCAGGTGGCGGAATGGTAGACGCACCAGCTTCAGGTGCTGGCGCTCGCAAGGGCGTGGAGGTTCGAGTCCTCTCCTGGGCACCATTTACCTGTTCGCCAAAGTTCGCGAAAGCTTGAAAAAACCCTAGAAATCCGCTAG
>JBBRTO010000021.1:0-26318 GCA_038244345.1 Sphingomonadales bacterium
AAATCGGTCGACGAGACCGAGCGTCTGATGGCGCGCCTCAAGATGGCCGAGTTGCCGCGCAACGGTAACCCGACCCGAATTCGCAACCGCTGCGAGCTGACTGGCCGCGCGCGTGGGTATTATCGCAAGTTCCGCCTGTCGCGGATCATGCTCCGGGAAATGGGCAACAAGGGCCTGATTCCCGGTCTCACCAAGTCGAGCTGGTAAGGGCTGCTGATGCCGATGACCGATCCCCTGGGTGATATGCTCACCCGCATTCGCAATGGCCAGCAGGCGCGCAAGGATAGTATCCTGACGCCGGCGTCGAAGCTTCGCGCCAACGTGCTCGATGTGCTTCAGCGCGAAGGCTATATCCGCGGCTATGCCGAAGAAGAGCTGGCCGGCCAGAAAGGTCTGCGCATCGAGCTCAAATATTTCGAAGGCCAGCCCGCAATCCAGCATGTCGCACGAGTCTCGAAGCCCGGACGCCGGGTCTATTCGGGATCGAGCGAACTGCCGCGGATTCGCAACGGCCTTGGAATCACCATTGTCTCGACGCCCCGCGGCGTTCTGTCCGACGCCGAAGCGCGCGACCAGAATGTCGGCGGCGAAGTGCTGGCGGAGGTGTTCTAATGTCCCGTATTGGTAAGAAACCAGTGCCGATGCCGTCGGGCGTCAGTGCCGAGGTCGAGGGCCAGACCCTGACCGTCAAGGGCCCCAAGGGCAGCTTGGCGATGGCGCTGCTCGACGATCTCGTCACCACCTCGATCGAGGACGGCCAGATCAGCATCAAGCCGATCGCCCCGTCGCAGCGCTCGCGCGCTGCCTGGGGCCTTCAGCGGACCAACGTTCAGAACCTCGTCACGGGCGTGACCGAGGGCTTCACCAAGGTGCTTGAAATCAACGGTGTCGGCTATCGGGCGCAGGCCCAGGGCCGGAACCTCAAGCTCCAGCTCGGCTACAGCCACGACGTCAATTACGCCGTGCCCGACGGCGTCGAGGTTAAGACCCCCGACGCCAATACGGTCGAGATCAGTGGCATCGACCGGCAAAAGGTCGGCCAGGTCGCCGCCGAGATCCGCCGCTGGCGCAAGCCCGAACCCTACAAGGGCAAGGGCATCAAATATCGCGGCGAATTTATCTTCCGCAAAGAAGGCAAGAAGAAGTAAGCCATGGCGAAACTCTCTCTCTTTGATCGGCGCCGTCAGCGCGTTCGTTCCACGCTCCGCGCTCGCAGCGCCGGCAAGCCCCGCTTGTCGGTCCACCGCTCGGGCCGTCACATCTATGCCCAGGTCATCGACGATGCCGCGGGCAAGACGTTGGCGTCGGCCTCGACCCTGGACAAGGACCTCCGGGGCAAGACCGGCGCGACTCGCGACGGCGCTGCCGAAGTCGGCAAGACCCTCGCCGCGCGGGCCAAGAAGGCCGGCGTCTCGTCGGTCGTCTTCGACCGCGGCGGTTTCCTTTTCCATGGCCGGGTGAAGGCCCTTGCCGATGCCGCCCGAGAGGGCGGACTGGAGTTCTAAATGGCTGACGAGAACGAAACCCCCAAGGTCGAAGACACCGCGACCCCGGCGGCTGCCGAAGCAGCGCCCGCCGCCGAAGCGCCCGCTGTCGAGGCTCCGGCTGAAGCGGCTCCGGTCGAAGCGGCTCCGGCTGTCGAAGCCGCCGCGCCTGAAATTCCGACTCCTGAAGTTGCGGCTCCGGAAGTTCCGGCTGCCGAAGCTGCTGCACCCGAAGCGGCGCCCCAGCCCGAACGCGAAGCGCGCGGTCCGCGTGGCGGCCGTGGCCGTAGTGGTCCGGGCGGCGGTGGCCGTGACAATCGTGGCGGTGGTAATCGTGGACGTCGCGACGACAAGCGTGGCGGCCGTGGCGGCACCGACGACGGCGGCGAAGAGCTGATCGAGAAATTGGTCCACATCAATCGCGTGTCGAAGACCGTCAAGGGCGGCAAGCGCTTCGGTTTCGCGGCGCTGGTGGTGGTCGGCGACGGCAAGGGCCGCGCCGGTTTCGGCCACGGCAAGGCACGCGAAGTGCCCGAGGCGATTTCCAAGGCAACCGCCGCCGCCAAGAAGTCGATGGTTCGAGTTCCGCTGCGCGATGGCCGCACCCTGCACCATGATGGCAAGGGCCATTTCGGTGCCGGCAAGGTGACCGTCCGCTCGGCCCCGTCGGGGACCGGGATCATCGCCGGCGGCCCGATGCGCGCCGTGTTCGAAAGTCTGGGCGTGGCCGACGTGGTGACCAAGTCGGTCGGCACCTCGAACCCGTACAACATGATCCGGGCGACCTTCGAGGCGCTAAAGGAACAGACCAGCCCGCGTTCGGTCGCTCAGCGTCGCGGCAAGAAGGTCGCCGACCTCCTCGGCCGGGGTGGAATGGCAACGGCGGAAGCCGATGCCACCGCCGAAGCGATCGCGGAGTAACTCAAGATGGCGAAGATCAAGATCACCCAGACCGGATCGCCGATCCGGCGCGACAAGACCCAGCGCGCGACCCTCGTCGGGCTGGGCCTCAACAAGATGCATCGCACCGTCGAGTGCGAGGCAACGCCCGAAGTCATGGGCCAGGTGCGCAAGGTCGCGCATCTGCTCAAGGTCGAGCAATAATCAACTGATCAACGGGCTTCGGCCCTGCGCGACAAAAGCGAAAGCGAGTGCACGACATGAAACTCAACGAACTCCGCGACAATGATGGCGCACGCAAGGATCGAATGCGCGTCGGACGCGGCATCGGCTCGGGCAAGGGCAAGACTGCCGGGCGCGGCCAGAAGGGCCAGAAGAGCCGCTCGGGCGTCTCGATCAAGGGCTTCGAAGGCGGCCAGATGCCGCTCCACATGCGGCTCCCGAAGCGGGGCTTCAACAACATTTTCGCCAAGGATTTCGCCGAAGTGAACCTCGGCGCGATCCAGAAGATGATCGACGCCGGCAAGCTCGCCGACAAGGGCACGCTCGACCATGCAGCGTTGAAGGCCGCCGGCCTCGCGCGCGGTGGTCGTGATGGCGTTCGCCTGCTCGGCAAGGGCGTGCTCACCGCCAAGGTCAGTTTCAAGGTGTCGGGCGCGTCAAAGGGCGCGATCGAAGCGGTCGAAAAGGCCGGTGGCAAGGTCGAGGTGATGGAAGTCGTCACCGCCGCCGAAAAGGCCGCCGCCAAGAAGGGCAAGGCGCGCCTCGCCCGGATCGCCGCCAAGGACGCAAAGAACGCCGCGAAGAAGAACGCCTGACGCTTATCGCGCCGGGGGGCTTCGCATCGCGCCTACAGTGACTATATCGGGCGGCGGGCCACCCCGCGAAAGTAGTACTTTGGCGAGAACCCGTGGCGGGGGATATCAGTCCGCCGCCGCCTTGATTTTCTAAGGGTATCGAATGGCATCCGCAGCCGAACAACTCGCTTCCAACGTCTCGCTGTCGAGTTTCGCCAAGGCGACCGAGCTCAAAACCCGCTTGTGGTTCACGCTCGGCGCGCTGGTCCTTTTCCGCTTGCTGTCGTTCGTGCCGATGCCGGGGATCAACCCGACCGCCATGTCGGCTTTGTACAAGACGCAAAGCGGCGGCATTCTCGACGTGTTCAACACCTTTTCCG
Organism: Sphingomonadales bacterium; assembly: GCA_038244345.1. Classification (GTDB taxonomy): domain Bacteria; phylum Pseudomonadota; class Alphaproteobacteria; order Sphingomonadales; family Sphingomonadaceae; genus Sphingomicrobium. The sequence continues at coordinate 3,562 of JBBRTO010000021.1, forward strand.
GTGGCGCGCTCGAACGCGCCAGCATCGTCGCGCTTGGCGTGATGCCCTACATCACCGCTTCGATCGTGGTGCAGTTGGGCGCGACGCTCTATCCGTCGTGGCAGGCGCTCAAGAAAGAGGGCGAGACCGGGCGCAAGAAGCTCAACCAATATACCCGCTACCTCACCGTGCTGCTAACCAGCGTCCAGGGCTATTTCATCGCCGTGGGCCTCGAAAGCATCGGCGCCAGCCAGGGTATCGGCGCGGTGGTCGAACCCGGCATGCTGTTCCGCGTCGCCGCGACCATCAGCCTCGTCGGCGGCACCCTGTTCCTGATGTGGATCGGCGAGCAGATCACCAGCCGCGGGATTGGCAATGGCGTCTCGCTGATCATCATGGCGGGTATCGTCGCTCGGTTGCCGCAGGGCATCGCGCAACTGCTCGAAGGCGGTCGGAGCGGAACGATGGACCCGACCGTGGTGATCGGCATCGTCGTCCTGACCGTCGCGCTCATCCTGTTCATCTGCTTCATGGAGCGCGCGCAGAGACGCGTGCTGGTGCAATATCCCAAGCGCACCACCGCGCGCGGCATGACCCAGTCCGAGCGCAGCCATTTGCCGATGAAGATCAACATCGCGGGCGTCATCCCGCCGATCTTCGCCTCTTCGCTGCTGCTGATGCCGCTGACCGTCATCCAGATGTCGGGCGCGGGCAAGGACCCCAACGCCAGCGACTGGCTGATCACCATCAGCACTTACCTGCAGCACGGCGCGCCGCTGTATCTCGCGCTTTATGCCGCGGGGATCGTCTTCTTCTGCTTTTTCTACTCCGCGGTTCAGTTCAACAGCGAGGAGACGGCGGAGAATCTGAAGCGCCACGGTGGCTTCATCCCCGGCATCCGCCCGGGCAAGGCGACCGAGAATTATTTCGATTATCTGATCTCGCGGATCACTGTCATCGGCGCGGCCTATCTGGTGCTGATCTGCCTCATCCCCGAAGTGCTGGCGTCGCAAGCCGGGTTGAATTTCCGGCTCGGCGGGACCAGCCTGCTGATCGTGGTCAACGTGACGATGGATACGGTCAGCCAGATCCAGAGCCACTTGATCGCGCATCAATATGGCGACCTGATCAAGAAAGCGAAATTGAAGGGTGGACGCCGGCGCTAGACCGGGCTGCCATCGGGAGAAGATTGGCGTTGGACATCATTTTATTGGGACCGCCGGGTGCCGGAAAAGGCACCCAGGCCAAGCGGCTCGAGGAGCGGCGCGGCATGGTCCAGCTGTCGACCGGCGACATGCTCCGCGCAGCGCGCGAGGCCGGGACTCCGGTCGGGCTTCGGGTGCGCGCAGTGATGGACCGCGGCGAGCTGGTCAGCGATGCGATCGTCTCGGCGCTGATCGGCGAGCATCTCGAAAACAGTGGTACTGGTGCAATCTTCGACGGCTATCCGCGTACCCATCCGCAGGCCGAAGCACTCGAAATCCTGCTCGAGGAACGCGGCCGCAAGATCGACCATGTGATCGAACTGGTGGTTGACGAGGAAGCGCTCGTCACCCGCATCACCGGCCGCTTCACCTGCTCCAAATGCGGCGCGCCCTATCACGACACGCTCCACCTGCCGAAAGTCGCTGGCGTGTGCGATATTTGCGGCGGCACCGACTTCAAGCGCCGCCCCGACGACAACGAACAAACCGTCCGCACCCGAATGGCCGAATATCGCGAAAAGACGGCGCCGATCTTGCCATTCTACCAAGCCAAAGGGCTGGTCCGGCAGGTCGACGGCATGGCGGCGGTCGAAGCCGTCGCCGCGGCGATCGACGCAATCTTGGACGCCTAGGGGCGGATTAGCGGGACGCGGCTCGTAGTGCGCTCTTAGAGTGGAAAGCAGACGTTTCGAACAGATGCGTTCTCGCTTCCGCTAGCCGAGGGCAGAAAGTTACGCAGCATAGCTCAGACGGAGCAACTTTTCGTCGACACGAAAGTTATACCCCGATCTTGCGATTATCGAGGGCTGTGTGCGTGCCAATATCATCAAAATCTACCTGGGCTTTTCCCGGACGACCTATGGCAAGTGAAATTGCCGTTGACGTGGCCAACTCACTGCCGTCTGTAGGCCAACGACTTGATGGCCGGCGTCCGATCCACCCATCCTGGCTATCGCTGAGCCGTGGGCGAGTGTCCTCCTAGCCGCCCCTCAGCCCACCCGCTCCAACGTCGTAAACCGATACCCTTCTCTCGTCCCCTCGGGCAGATGATCTTCGCACGCCGTCTCGCGCCAGTCGCCGGTGTTGCGCGGATCGTCCATGAAGGTATCGCCGTCGACTTCGGCGAGCACTTCGGTCAGCTCGATCCGCTGCGCCAGATCGTGGAACATGGCGAAGATCGAGGTGCCGCCGATCACCGTCACCCGGTCCTTGCCGGCCAGCGCAAGCGCCTCGTCGCGGTCGCGCGCAACCTCGACTCCATCGACCGCCCAACCGGCATCGCGCGTCAGCACGATGTGGCGGCGGCCGGGGAGCAGGCCGGGCAGGCTGTCGAAGGTCTTGCGGCCCATGATCATCGCCGATCCCATCGTCACCGCCTTGAAATGCTTGAGGTCGCCGGGCAAATGCCACGGCAATGTCCCGTCCTTGCCGATGGTGCCGTTGATCGCCCGCGCGACGACGATGGTGATGTCCTGCTTTGCCATGCGTCCGTCCTACGCTTGCGGGGCCCAGCGCGGCAAGCGTAGGGAAGGGCGATGACGCCTGCGCAGCAACAATTGATCGAAGCGATGACTTCCCGCTTCGGGCCGAAAGCGACGCTGACCGATGCCGCCGACATCGCGCCGTGGCTGACTGACTGGCGCGGGCGCTGGACGGGAGCGAGCGCAGCGATTCTCCAGCCAGCGACGACCGCTGAGGTGGCCGCACTGGTCACGCTGGCAGGCGAACTCGGGGTTCCACTCGTCCCCCAGGGCGGCAACACCTCGATGGTTGGCGGCGCGACGCCGCCGGACGACGGGTCGGCGGTGATTGTCTCGCTGCGGCGGATGAACGCCATTCGATCCATCGAGCCGGGCCATGCCGTCGCCGAAGCCGGCGTCATTCTCGAAACCCTGCATCACGCCGCCACCGACACCGGCCAGCGCTTCCCGTTGACGCTGGGCGCGCGCGGCAGCGCGACGATCGGCGGGCTGACCTCGACCAATGCCGGCGGCACCCAAGTGCTTCGCTTCGGGACGATGCGCGGGCTGGTCGAGGGGGTCGAGGCGGTGCTCCCCGACGGCACGATCCACGACGGACTCGCCGGCCTCAAGAAGGATAATCGCGGGCCGTCGCTCGACCAGTTGCTGATCGGCGCCGAGGGCACGCTGGGGATCATCACCGCGGTGCGATTAAGGCTCGTCCCCGCGATCCACCAGCGCGCGGTCGCGTGGCTCGGGCTGGCCGACCCGCAGGCGGCGCTCGAGGTCCTGCGCGCGCTCGAACAGCAAACCGACCGGATCGAAGGGTTCGAGATCCTGCCGCGCGAAAGCCTTGATGCCGCGCTGGCGCATATCGCGGGCACGCGCGCGCCGCTGACGGGCGGGCATCCGTGGCATGCGTTGGTCGAGGCGACCTCGGCCTCATCGCAAGAGGAAGCGCCCGACGCCCTGCTCGAACGATTGCTCGCGCCGTTGATCGAGCGCGGACTGATCGCCGACGCCACCATCGCCGCGGGCGAAGCGCAGGCCGACGCCTTCTGGCGCATCCGCGACAGCCTGTCCGAAGCGGAGCGCGTGGCCTTCGGCCCCGCCACCCAGCATGACATTAGCGTCCCGGTTGATGCGATGCCGCGCTTCCTCAGCGAAGCGGCGGCGGCGGTCGAGACGGCCTTTCCCGGCACTCGCGCGTCGGGCTTCGGCCATCTCGGCGACGGCAATATTCATTTTCATGTCCGCGCGATGCAACGAGGAGGTGACGACTGGATCAACCGGGAGGGTGCCGCCGTCACCCGACTGGTCGACGATTTGGTCACCGCCGCCGGCGGATCGATCAGCGCCGAGCACGGCATCGGCCAGATGAAGCGCGACGAATTCGCCCGCCTCTCCCCCGACCGCGTCGCCGCGATCCGCGCGCTCAAGGCCGGGCTCGACCCCAAGCGCCTGATGAATCCGGGCAAGCTGATCTGATCATTGCTCTGCGGTACAGAGAAGACTTGACTCACTCTGCATCGCAGAGTAGTCACTCTGTATCACAGAGGAGAATGAGCATGACCATCATCGACAAACTGCTTCACACCGCACTTCTCGTCGGCCTTGGGTCGCTCGCCAGCCCTGCCGTCGCAAGCGCGGAGATACTGCCCGCTTCAGCGCCATCGTCAGCGGTTGCTGCGATCCCGGTGCGGGATCATGGACTGGTAGCGACGTGGTACCCGCCCGCGAGCGGCCGCAAGGGCCCGGCGATCATCGTGCTTGGCGGATCCGAAGGCGGCGAGGAAGGTGGCCAGTATCTCGGCAAGTCGGTCGCCAAGCTCGGCTATGGCGTGCTCAGCGTCGCTTACTTTGGCGCCGACGGCCTTCCCGCCAACCTCCAGGAAGTGCCGCTCGAATATTTCGATGCGGCGCTGGCATGGCTCGCTGCCCAGCCTTTGGTCGATCGCAAGCGGATCGGTATTTACGGCATTTCGGTCGGCGCAGAGACCGCGTTGGTGGTCGCCGCGCGCCACCCCGAAATCAAGGCAGTGGTCGCCGCGGTCCCCAGCTCGGTCGTCTGGCAGGGCATCAACATGCGCGATTATAGCAGCGTCAAATCGACCTACAGCCTCGCTGGAAAGCCGGTAGCTTACGTTCCTTATGACAAGAGCGCGGCCTTCACCTCGATCCTCGATCTCTACCAACGCAGCCTCGCCAAAACCGTCACGCCCGATGCGATCATCCCGGTCGAAAGGATCGGTGGGTCGATCCTCTTGTTATCGTCCAAGGATGACAAATTGTGGCCGTCGACGATGATGGCCGACCAGGTCATTGCACGGCTCGATTCGGCGGGCTTCAAACCGTTCCGCCAGCATATCGCCTACCCTGACGCGGGCCACGGCGCGATGACTCCGCCGAGCGGCGATCCCAAGATGGCCGCGCTCGACAATCTCGGCGGCACGGCGGCCGGCAATCAGGCCGCGCGGATGGACATGTGGCCTCGCGTCGTCAAATTCTTCGCCACCTCGCTCGGAAAGGCAAGCAAGTGACCGATTCTGATCAAGACGCGCGGGCAGCGCTCGACATGGTCGCCCAATCGCGCCGCCGTGCGACGGAATATCGCGACTATGCGGCGGCCGGCCCAATCCTGATGGCCTGGGGACTGACGTGGATCGCGGCGAACGTGACCGCCCAATTCGCACCGTCCATGGCCAATTGGGTGTGGATGGGCGGAATTGCCGCCTCCGTTTTGTTCACCATCATAAGCTCGCCGCAACGGGGGAACGGCCGGATAATCGCGACTATCTCCACCGCGGGAGCGTTCGCGATACTGCTGCTGGCAATGATCCACGGCGATGCGCGAATTCAGAATGCGATGGTCGCGCTGTTGGTGGCGGCGGTGTATGTTGTGGTCGGTATTTGGACGGGGGTGCGGCTCGTCTGGATCGGTCTCGCGGTGGCGGTTGCCGTGATCCTCGGCTGGTTCGTCTTTCCTGCGTGGCTCTACCTGTGGCTTGGCATCGGCGGCGGAGGGGCATTGTTTCTCTCCGGTTCTTGGTTGCGCAAGGCATGAGCGCCGCCTTCAACGAGACCATTCATCAGTCGACACGACTGAAGCTGATGGCCGCGCTCGACGCCGAACCGGGCGGTGGTGCGCTCGATTTCGCCCGACTTAAGGCGATATCCGAAGCAACCGATGGCAATCTCGGGGCACATCTCAACACACTCGATTCCGCCGGGTTCGTTGTCATTGCCAAGGAGCCCATCGGTAAGCGGACCCGCACCCTGGTCGCGATCAGTTCCGCAGGGCGCGCCGCGTTTCGGGCGCACATCGCTTATTTGCAGGAGATGGTCGACGCGGTCAGCAATCGCTAGCGTTTTTGCGCGAACCAGATGGTGTGGCGCGGGCCCTTGCCGTTGGCGCGCGCGGCAAGCGTCACCTCGTCGACCGCGAAGCCCGCTTCCTCGAGCCGCCGCGCAAAATGCCGGTCGGGCGCCGCCGACCATATCGCGAGGATCCCGTCGGGGTTGAGCGCCGCCTTGGCCACGCTTAGCCCGCGCGCCGAATATAGCCGGTCATTGGCATTGCGGGTCAGCCCGTCGGGGCCATTGTCGACATCGAGAAGGATGGCATCGTAACTTCCGAAGCGGATCGCGTCGGCGACATCGCCGATCACCAGATCGACCCGCGGATCGTCGAGAAACTCGCCGGTCATCGCGGGCATATATTGTTTCGCCCACGAAATGACATCGGGCACCAGCTCGACCACCGTCATTCGACCTTTCGGCGACAGCGCCGCACATGATGCTCGCAGTGTGAACCCCATGCCATATCCGCCGATCAGCAGGTGCGCATCGCGTCGGCCAAGCCGCTCGATGGTCATGGTGGCCAGCGCTTCCTCTGACCCGCTCATTCGGCTGTTCATCAGCTCGTTGCGGCCCATCACGATCATGAAATCGGCGCCGCGGCGGAACAGCCGCAATTGCTCCCCCCCGCCGGGGACGATCGCGGTGCCGAGCAGTTCACGGAGAATCATCGGCCTAGTCTCGCTTGAAAGACGTTCGTTCGCAGCGAGCCCGCCTCGTTTACGAGACGAATCGTCTCTGCGGTACGACTTGCAAATGATAGTCGGTCCGGGCTCGGCAGCAAATGTTACCTGATTACGACGGCGCCGTTGCTCGCAGCGAACAACCGATTGGCAAGATCGGCAAGGATTCCAAAGAGCGGCGACTTATTCCAGGTCGATCATTCGCAACCGTAACGCATTCCCGATGACCGAGACCGACGACAGGCTCATCGCCAGCGCCGCCAGCATCGGGCTCAGCAACAGTCCTGTCGAAGGGTAAAGAATTCCCGCGGCGATCGGGATTCCAAGCGCGTTGTATCCAAATGCGAACCACAGATTCTGGCGGATATTGCGGACCACCCCGCGCGACAGCTTGCGTGCACGGATCAATCCCGTGAGATCGCCCTTCAACAGCGTAACACCGGCGCTTTCCATCGCCACGTCGGCGCCGGTCCCCATCGCCACGCCAATGTCGGCGCGGGCCAGCGCGGGAGCATCGTTGACACCGTCGCCGGCCATCGCCACGACATGGCCTTGCTGCTTCAGCCGTTCGATCGCGGCATCCTTGTCCTCGGGCAACACCTCGGCGAGCACTTCGTCGATTCCGAGCCGCTTGCCGACCGCTTCGGCGGTGCGGCGATTGTCGCCGGTCAGCATGATGATCCGAAGCCCCTCGGCGTGGAGTGCGGCAATCGCGGCAGCGGTTGTCGGCTTGATCGTGTCGGCGACCGCGATCAGGCCCGCGGGCTTGCCGTCGATCGCGACGAACATGACCGTCGCTCCCTCGTCGCGATGCTCGCCCGCTTGCTTGTCGAGTTGAGCCGGATCGGCACCTTCGTCGATCATCATCGCTGCATTGCCGATCGCGGCGCGCTTGCCCCCGACCTGGCCGCGAACTCCCTTGCCGCTGACCGACGCGAATTCGGTGACCGGTTCCAGCGTGATGCCGCGCGCCTCGGCCCCGGTGACGATCGCATGGGCGAGCGGATGTGCGCTCGATCCTTCGAGCGACGCCGCGATGCGCAGCAACTCAAGCTCGTCGATCCCCGCGGCGGTCGTCACCGCGACCAGCACCGGCTTGCCCTCGGTGAGGGTGCCAGTCTTGTCCACCACCAGAGTGTCGACCTCGGCAAAGCGCTCGAGCGCGGCGGCGTTCTTGATCAGCACGCCGTTTTGCGCCCCCTTGCCGACGCCGACCATGATCGACATCGGCGTGGCGAGGCCGAGCGCGCAGGGACAGGCGATGATCAGCACCGAGATCGCGGCGATCAGGGCGAACGGAATGCGCGGGGGCGGCGCGGCGAACGACCAGATCACGAACGCGAGAACCGCCGCCAGCAGCACCGCCGGGACGAACCAGGCCGCGACCTGATCGACCTTGCGCTGGATCGGCGCCTGGCTGCGCTGGGCCTCGGCGACCATCTGGACGATCTTCGCCAGCATCGTCTCCGCGCCGACGTGCCGGGCTTCCATGACGAACGCCCCGTCGCCGTTGATCGAGCCGCCGGTGACGCTGTCGCCGCTGCGCTTTTCGACCGGGATCGCTTCGCCGGTGAGCATCGATTCATCGAGCGCGGATTCTCCTTCCACGACCGCTCCATCGACCGGAACCGCCTCGCCGGGCTTGACCCGCAACCGATCGCCCGGACGGACGAGATCGAGCGCAACGGTGCGTTCCTTGCCGTTGTCGATCAGGTGCGCGGTCTTGGGCGCGAGGTTGAGCAGTGCCCGGATTGCCGAACCGGTCTGTTCGCGGGCACGCAGCTCGAGCACTTGTCCGAGCAGAATGAGGGTGACGATCACGGCCGCGGCTTCGAAATAAAGCCCGACCCCACCATGACCATCGCGAAAAGCAGGCGGAAAGATCTGCGGGGCCACCGCTCCCACAACCGAATAGCCCCATGCGATCCCGGTGCCGATCGCGATCAACGTGAACATGTTCAAATGGCGGGACAGGATGCTCTGCCAGCCGCGAACGAAAAATGGTGCTCCGCCCCACAGGACAACCGGAGTGGCCAAAGCGAGTTCGATCCAGTCGAGCGTCCGCCCGCCGACAGCCTCGACGGTCGTCGGCCAGAGATGGCGAAGCATGACCATGGCAGCAAGGGGCAATGTGAAGGCCGCCGACACCGCGAAGCGGCGACGCATGTCGACATATTCTTCCGATGGACCCTCGCTGGCCGCAAACAGTTTCGGTTCGAGCGCCATCCCGCAAATCGGGCAATTGCCCGGGCCCATCTGGATGATCTGCGGATGCATCGGACAGGTGTAGACCATCTCGCTGTCGCCCTTGGGGGCCGGCGGCCTGTCGCCGAGAAAGATCTCGGGCCGCGTCTCGAACCGCGAAAGGCACTTTGCCGAGCAGAAATGATAAGCGGTGCCGGCGTGCTCGGAGTGATATTCTGTCAGTGCTGGATCGACCGTCATCCCACAGACTGGATCGATCGCCTTGGCCGCCCCTTCGACCAGTGGCTTTGGCTGGCTGTTGGGTTTGACCGCTAGATTGTGCCCATGATCGTGATCTTCGGTCGGCATGTCTGCTTCTTTCCCTCTGTCATCATACCGCCCGCGAGAGGGGCGGATTGTTCCTCAAGCCCACTGTCGGCAACGGTCAATGTTGCGTCTTTGGGATGCGAATAGCCTAGTGGTGGTGCTCCTCGCCCGGAGCATGCACATGGGGTTTCTTTTCGTCAGCCGCACCCTGCATCATCCCGGGCATGGCCTTCATCATCGCGTCGTGATCCTCCGGCGCGCTGGCGATAGCCGCCGCATATTGCTGAGGCGTCATCTTCGGAAGCTGCTGGAGGAAGGCGACCATGTCCCAGATGAGCTGGTCGTCGTGGGTCTTGCCCCACGCCGGCATCGCGCTCAGCTTGACCCCATGTTTGATAATCCAGAATTTTTCGGCCGGCGGATGGTCGTTGCCGCGGGCGAGTTCTGGCGCCTGTGGATACAGGCCCTGACTTATCTCGCTCTTTTCGAGGCCTGGTCCGAGATGGCACCCGCTGCACATCTCGGTATACAGACCCGCACCCATCGCGATCCTTTTCGGATCATTGAGGTCTGCGGGCGCAATGATGCCCCGGGCATGATGGCGGATTGAGCGATCACGCAGCTGCTCCAGCGCCATGTGGACCGGCTTCCAATGCGGCTCGTCAGCGGCGACGTTATATACCCCGGCGAACACGAAGGCGCCCACGAAGCCCGCCACGACCAACGCTAAAATGAACACAAAGATCGTACTCGGCAGATGACGGCGTATGTCGGGAAGCTTTGATCCTGCCATGATGAACCCCTTTGTTCGATCTCGTGTCTGCGATTGGCACGAGCAGGCGTTGGCTGCGCCCGTTACCGCACAGACAGAGTTACGCGCTCAAGCCGCCGATCCCTCACAATCGGACTTTTTCTGCCGCCGACCCGGTTCGAGGGAATTTCGAGCCTTCCCAGACAGCGGATATTGAGGGATGCGCCTGATATAGGCGTATGAGAGCTAGCAAAAGCAGGAGAAGATGATGCGGGACGATCTTGATACAGCGCTTGGCCGACTGGCTCGTGCCCCCGTACCGACGCGACTTGCGATGCTGGATGTCGAGCCGTTCGAGTGGCTGGGAGATCTGCGTCGCAATCCGGGCTCTGGTCTTCAGCTTGGTGCGTTCGCTGCAATTGCGGCGATCCTGATCGGGGTTGCCGGATCGACGGTGCCATCCGGGCCGGTTGAGGCTCGGGCCTTTTTGTCGCCACTTGGGCCGACCGCTCCGCTGGCTCCCTCGACCTTGCTGGGCGACGCTAAATGACCACGCGGCGAGGAACGATCATCATATTGCTCGCTTTCCTCGCCGCCATTGGTGGGGTGTGGATTGGCCGACAGGCGTTTCCCGCAGCGCCCCCTCCTGGTTCGGCGCTGCACCAGCTGCTTCACGAGGGGCTCGAACTTGATAGTCGTCAGCGCAGTAAGATCGACGGTCTGGAACGGCGCTTCACTGTTCGCCGGACCGCGCTCGAACTCGAACTTCGGGCCGACAACGCACGGCTCGCCGATGCGATCGAAACCGAACATGGCAATGGGCCGAAGGTCACAGCTGCTGTCGATGCATCGCACGAGGCGATGGGCAGGCTTCAAAAGGAGACGCTGGCGCATGTCTTCGCGATGCGCGCCCTGCTCCGTCCGGACCAGGCAGCGAAATTCGATCACGCCGTCGTCCAGGCACTGACCGACGACAAGAGGTGAGCCTGGATTTTACGCTGCTCGAGGACTCGGAGCTGGCGGCATTGACGATTGCTGGTCGCAAGGCGGCCTTCGGTGAAATCGTCAGGCGCCATCGCGACCGCCTTTATCGTCTGATCCGCGGCCACATTGGCGACGGCGAAGAGGCGTTCGACGTTACACAGGAAAGCTTTGCCTCCGCCTACGTGGGTCTGCACGGATATGATCCTGCGCGCCCGCTGATTGCCTGGCTCGTCCGGATTGCCGTCAACAAGAGCCGCGACTGGCGGCGGCGCCAGCGGGTTCGCCGTTTCCTGACCTTCGCCTCCGCGCTTCCGGCCGGAACGGTCGAAGCAGTGGCCGACGAGCGACCCGACAGCGAGACAGAGGCGGGGGACCGCGCCGAACTTGAGCGCCTGTGGGAATTAATCGCGGCATTGCCCCAAGGTCTCAAGGAGCCTTTGTTGCTCTCTACGGCCGAAGGAATGAGCCACCAGCAAATTGGCGACATCCTGGGCCTCAGCCCGAAAGCGGTCGAGGTCCGTATCTATCGGGCGCGCGAGCGCCTGCGCGGGATGTTCGCCGTTCGGTGAGGGGATTCCCCGATCAGCGCGTATCTGGTCTGAGACCGACCTCCACCAAGGAACGATAATGCTGGGTATGATTGACCGTCGCAGCTTGCTGCGAGGAGCCGTGCTTGCCGGTGGAACCGCCGCCTTCGCCCCGTGGTTTCCGGCGTGGGCACAGCCGGTATCGGCGGGCATTTCGACGCCGCTGCCAATGCTGACTGGCACCGATATCGCGCTCCGTATCGCCCATCAAATGATGATGATCGACGGCCGTCCGAGCCATGCCATCGGGGTCAACGGATCGGTCCCGGCGCCGCTGATCCGGCTGAAGCAGGGCACCACCGTCAGATTGTCCGTGACCAACGACCTCGACGAGGACAGCTCGATCCATTGGCACGGGATGCTCGTTCCGTTTCAGTTCGACGGTGTTCCCGGGATCAGCTTCCCCGGAATCAAGCCGCGCTCAACCTTCGTCTATGAGTTTCCGGTCATCCAGGCAGGGACCTATTGGTATCACAGCCATTCGGGGCTGCAGGAACAATTGGGTCATTATGGCCCGATCGTCATTGATCCCGCTGGTCCCGATCCGATCGCATTCGATCGCGAGCATGTTGTCGTGCTATCGGACCACAGCCAACTGCACCCGCACCTCATTTTCAATAAGCTCAAGCAGCAGTCCGGCTACTTCAATTATCAGAAGCAGACGCTGGCGGGCTTGTTCGCCGGCAACGACCAGACCTCGGGCGAGAGACGTCAGTGGGGCCAAATGCGGATGGACCCGACAGACGTCTCGGACGTCACCGGATCGACCTACACCTACCTCGTCAACGGCCACGGGCCGCGCGACAATTGGACCGCCTTGTTCAGCCCAGGCGAGCGGGTTCGGCTGCGGATCATCAACGCTTCGGCAATGACCGCCTTCAATGTCCGCATCCCAGGGCTCGCCATGACCGTCGTCCAAGCCGACGGTCAGAACGTCCGCCCGGTCGCGGTCGACGAGATCCAGGTCGCGGTCGCCGAGACCTATGACGTGATCGTCGAGCCGAAGGACGATCGCGCCTATACTCTGGTCGGCGAGGCTATTGATCGCTCGGGCCTGGCAAGGGCAACTCTCGCACCGCGCCAGGGCATGGCCGCCGAAATCCCGCCGCTTCGCCCGCGTCCGGTCGCGACGATGAAGGACATGGGACTGGACATGTCAGGAGGCGGATCAATGGCGGGAATGAGCCACGGCGCCAGCGATTCTATGAGCCCGTCACTCGTGCGCGGCGAGGACTTTACCTCCGAAAAGAACGCCTCGGCCACCTTGACCAGCCGCGCGGCGGCGATCGCGGGAAGCATGGTCACAGCGCAACCTGGCACGATGGCGGGGGGCCATGTCGGAATGGACATGTCCGGCGGTGGCGCAATGGCCGGGATGGATATGTCGGGCGGCGATTCGATGGGCAGCATGAGCATGCGCGACCCGAAAAATGCCCCGCAGGTCAAAATGGGGCCCGGAGTCCAAACGATTTCCCCGATGCCGGCCGACCGGACGGGCGAACCCGGTCAGGGTCTCGAAAATGCTGGGCACAAGGTGCTTGTCTATCGCGATCTCGTCGCTGCTGAAAGAAACCCCGACATCCGTGCACCCGATCGCGCGATGGAGATTCACCTGACCGGCAACATGGAACGCTACATGTGGTCATTCGACGGTGTGAAATTGAGCGACGCCAAATCGCCGATCCCGTTCCTCAAGGATGAGCGCGTCCGCGTCACCCTGATCAATGACACGATGATGGGGCACCCGATCCACCTTCACGGCCATTTCTTCGAATTGGTCACCGGGCACGGCGAGTTCTCGCCGCGCAAGCATACGGTCAACGTCGCGCCAGGGGGCAAGGTGACGTTCGACGTCACCGCCGACGCCGTCGGCGACTGGGCGTTCCACTGTCACATGCTCTATCACATGCACGCCGGAATGATGCGCGTAGTGACCGTGCGGCCGCGCTCGGGAGAGGCGGCATGAAGACCATCGCGATCACCATCGGCGCGCTTCTCCTCGCCTCGACCTCCCCAGTCGCGGCGCAATCGACGGGCGGGATGAATATGCCGGGCATGTCGATGCCGGGAATGAACATGCCTGCCAAAAAGCCCGCCGCCAAAAAGAAGCCGGCAGCCAAGGCCAAGGCTCCGAGAAAGGCGGCGACCGCGAAGGCCAAGTCCCAGTCCCGGTCCCGCGCTCCTGCGGCGACGCACGCTGGACACGGGGCCCCGGCAACCACTGCAAAGGCCGCGGCCGCCGCCGCCGCTGACATGTCCGGAATGGAAGGCATGAAGGGCATGGACATACCCGCCGCCAAACCAGGTGCTCACGACACGCCCGGAATGCAGGGAATGGACATGCCCGTGACGCAAGGCGGCAGTCACGACACATCAACGATGCCCGGCATGACAATGGCACCGGGAAGCGCGATGCCGAGCGCTGCGGGAACGGCGCTTGCCGCGGGCAATGCACCCGCCCCAGCACCCCCGACCGATCATTATGCCGATCGTGTCTATGCTCCCGACGCCATGGCGGGCGCGCGCGGCGAACTGAAGCGCGAGCATGGCGGCACCAGCCATTCGATGGTGATGTTCAATTTGGCCGAATATCAATTTCGCAATGGCCGGGACGGATATCGCTGGAATGGCGAGGGCTGGTACGGCGGCGACATCAACCGGCTGGTCATCAAATCGGAAGGCGAGGGCGCCGTTCGCGGCGGTCTCGAGAGCGCCGAGGTGCAAGCGCTGTTTAGTCATGCGGTCGGTCCTTATTTTAGCCTCCAGGCGGGCGTGCGCCAGGACTTCAAGCCAACGCCGCGGCGGACTTATGCGACGGTCGGAATCGAAGGGCTCGCTCCGGGCTTTTTCGAAGTCGAGGGCGCGGTCTTCCTTTCGAACAAAGGCGATTTTCTCGGGCGGTTGGAAGGCTATTACGACCAGCGTATCACGCAGCGGCTGATCCTTCAGCCAAGCGTCGAGCTCAATCTATCGGCACAGGACGTTCCGGAAATTCGCCTCGGTTCAGGTCTCACCAATGCCGAGCTTGGCCTGCGCCTGCGTTACGAGATCAGGCGCGAATTCGCGCCCTATGTCGGACTGTCCTACGATCGCAAGTTCGGCGACACCGGCCGGTTCGCGCGCGCGGACGGTCAGGACCGAACGGCCAGGAGCATAGTGTTTGGCATTCGCACCTGGTTCTGACGGGCTCCACCGGCAGTCGTAATCGGTGCAGGCTTGTGCATCATCGGCGCGACCTAATCGCGAACGAACAAAAGAATGGCGCGCCCGGCTGGATTCGAACCAGCGGCCTCAAGATTAGAAGTCTCGTGCTCTATCCAACTGAGCTACGGGCGCGCGATACGGGATTATGCGGTCAGGCGACCGCTTCGAGCAAGCCCTCGAACAACCGCCGCCCGTCGATACCGCCATGGGCCGGTTCGAGTGCGCGTTCGGGGTGGGGCATCATGCCCAGCACATTGCCGCTTTCGTTGAGGATGCCGGCGATTGAGCGCGCCGATCCGTTGACCACACCGGTGTAGCGAAAGGCGACGCGCCCGTCGCCTTCCAGCCGGTCGAGCGTCGCCGGATCGGCCTGGTAATTACCGTCGTGATGGGCGACGGGAATGGTGATCTCCTCGCCCGCATCAAAGCCGTTGGTGAAGATCGACTGGCTGGTTTCGACCTTGAGGCCGACCGGGCGGCAGACGAAGTGCAGACCGGCGTTGCGCATCAGCGCACCGGGCAGCAGCCCCGCTTCGGTCAGCACCTGGAAACCGTTGCAGATGCCGAGCACAGGCATGCCCTTGCCTGCCGCATCGATCACCGCCTGCATGATCGGCGAGCGCGCAGCCATCGCGCCTGAGCGAAGGTAATCGCCATAGGAAAAACCGCCGGGAATGGCGATCAGGTCGGTGTCGTCGGGAAGCTCGGTATCTCGGTGCCATACCATCGCCGGCGCGCGGCCGGTGACCGCTTCGATCGCAACTTTCAAGTCGCGGTCGCAATTGGATCCGGGAAAGACGATTACTGCGCTGTTCATTAGTCGGCGCGCTCGACGCGAAAGTTCTCGATCACCGTATTGGCGAGCAATTTCCTGCACATCGCCTCGATCTCGGCGTCGCTCGTCCCGTCAACGAGGTCGAGTTCGATCAGCTTGCCGGCGCGAACGTCATTGACCCCGACAAAGCCAAGACCGCCCAGCGCGTGGAGGATCGCCTTGCCCTGCGGATCGAGCACGCCGGGCTTCAGGGTGACGAAAATCCGGGCCTTCATCGAGCATCCATCCATCGCCGGGGTCGGGGTGGCGCCTCTATGACGAGCCGGTCGCAGCAGGGCAAGCTTTACCAAATTTTTACCATCGCTGGGGCATCATCGCCCGGTCGGAATGTAGTTCCGGCAGCGTTTTGGCGGGGTTTGAACATGGTTGCCGGTCTCGCGATTGTGATGTTCATTGCATTGTTCGGCTTTGGCCAGAATTATTTCGGCTGGTCGGACCCGATGGGGAAGGTCCAGCTCGCCTTGTTCACCAGCTTCATCCTCGGGATCATCGCCAGCTACAAATCGCGGGGCTGACCGGCGCCGCCACCTCCGCTATCAGCGGCGCGATGAAGCCGCTTCCGCCTTATGCTATATTGCTCGGATTGAGCGCGATCGAGCGCGACGGCGCGGCGCTGTTCGTTATGCCATATCATGCCGGCGTGGTCGGGCGGCCGGGCTATCTTCACGGCGGCGCAATCGCCGGACTGCTCGAATTCGCCGCGTTCGAGGCGCTTGCCGCGGCGATCGACGATCCGGCTGTGGCGATGAAGCCGGTGACGGTAACGGTCGATTACATGCGCGGCGGGACCGAAGCGCTTGGCGATACATTCGCCACAGCAACGATCGAGCGGCTCGGCAACCGCATCGCCAATGTCGAATCGGTCGCGTGGCAGGCCGACCGCTCAAAACCGATCGCCACCGCGCAGATCAATTTCCTGCTCGAACGGCCGTGATCAATGTGACTCGGCCTTAATAGCCGCTCAAGCGCGCCACTTCGCCGGCGTGGAAGCGCGGGCCGCCGAACAGTTCGTCGAGCACCGCCTGGCGCTTCATGTAGAGGCCGATGTCATGCTCGTCGGTCATCCCAATTCCACCATGCATCTGGACTCCTTCCTGCACCGCGAGGCGCGCGGCTTTGCCCGCCTTGGCCTTGGCCACCGCGGTCATCAGTTCGGCGCGGGGGTCGCCCAGGTCGATCAACTGCGCCGCCTTGAGCGCCGCCGCGCGGGCGATCTCGATCTCGCCATAAAGGTACGCCGCGCGGTGTTGCAGCGCCTGGAATTCGCCGATCAGCCGGCCGAACTGCTTGCGCTGCTTGAGATAATCGAAGGTCATCTCGCTCGCCCCCGCGGCAATCCCGACCAGTTCGCTCGCCGCGCCCGCGCGACCGGCGCCGAGCGCGCGAGACAAGCGCACCCAGCCGTCGTCGACCTCGCCGATCACCGCATCGGCATCGACCGCGACGTTGGACAAAGTGAGCCGCGCCGCCTTGGACGAATCGGCCAGCGCGACATTCTCGACCTCGATCCCGGCGGCATCGCGCGGCACCGCGAACAGGGTCACGCCGGTGGTTTCGCCCGCCGCGCCCGCGGTCCGCGCGGCGATCAGCAGCAGGTCCGCGGATCCGCCCTGGATGACGAACTGTTTCTGGCCATTGAGCAGGAAGCCATTGCCCTGCCGCTTGGCCTCGAGCGCCGTAGCGGCTGGATCGTGCGCCTTGCCTTCGTCCACCGCCAGCGCGACGACCGTCTCGCCAGCCGCGATCCCGGGAAACCAGCGCCCGGCATGGGGCGAGTCCTGAAGCGCGCGCACCGCGACCACCGAGGTGGCGAGGAACGGCGAGGGCGTCAGGTTGCGCCCGATTTCCTCGAGCACCAGATTGGCCTCGACCTGCCCCAGCCCGGCGCCGCCGGCGCTTTCGGGGATCAGCATCCCGGTCAGCCCGAGCTCGCCAAGCTGCTTCCACAGCCCATGCCCGAAGCCGTCCTTGCACCCGATATCGCGCCAGTGCCGAAGCTGCGCCTTGATCGCGCCTTCCCCGGCCATGAACGGCCGCACCGTGTCCTGGAGCATGCGCTGGTCGTCGGTGAGGATCATCATATCTCAGGCTCCCGGCAGGCGGAGGATATGCTTGGCGACGATTCCAAGCTGGACTTCGCTGGTCCCGCCCTCGATCGAATTGCCCTTGGTGCGGAGCCAGTCGCGCGCCCTCTTGCCGCCTTTCGAGCGATCGCTGTCCCATTCGAGCGCTTCCGATCCGCCCGCCGCCATCGCCAGCTCGTGGCGGCGCTTGTTGAGTTCGGTGCCGACATATTTCATCATGCTCGGCATCGCTGGATGCGCCTCGCCGGCCTTCAACTGGTCGATGAACTGCTCGCTCATCGCCGCGAAGGCGAGGCTGTCGACATCGAAGTCGGCGATTGCGGCGCGGAGCAGGGGGTCAGCAATGCCGCCTAGCGAAGCACCAAGCGCCTGCTTCTCGCCGCCGAGCCCCATCCCGCTGATCATCTCGCGTTCGTGACCGAGCAGATATTTGGCGACGTCCCAGCCCTTGTTCTCCACCCCGACCAACTGGTCCTTGGGCACCTCGACATCGTCGAAAAAGGTCTCGCAGAACGGCGAATTGCCGCTGATCAGCAGGATCGGCTTGGTCGAGACGCCGGGGCTTTCCATGTCGAACAGCAGGAAGCTGATCCCGCCATGCTTCGACTCGGTCGAGGTTCGGACCAGGCAGAAGATCCAGTCGGCCTCGTCGGCATAGCTGGTCCACACCTTTTGCCCGTTGACGAGATAATGATCGCCCCCCTCTTCTCCGGGAGAAACGGCTTCGGCCTTTGTCTGAAGACCCGCCAAGTCGCTCCCCGCGCCGGGCTCGGAATAGCCCTGGCACCAGCGGATTTCGCCGAGCGCGATTTGCCGCAGATACTTCTTCTTTTGCGCCTCATTGCCGAACTTGAGCAGCGCCGGCCCGAGCATCGAAATGCCGAAACTCACCAATGGCGAGCGCGCCCCGATCGCCGCCATTTCTTCCTTGAGCACCTTGGTTTCGGCCGACGACAGCCCGCCGCCGCCATAGTCCTTGGGCCAGTCGGGAACCGTCCATCCGCGCTCCCCCATGACGTCGAGCCATTGCTTTTGCGCCGGGCTCTGGAACACGAACTTGCGTCCGCCCCAACAGGCATCCTTCTCTGATCGCATGGGCACGCGCATTTCGGCCGGGCAATTGGCCTCCAGCCAGGCGCGAGTTTCATTGCGGAAGGTGTCGAGTTCGGCGGTCATGATCGGCTCTCCTCTCCGCTACTTTCCAGCGGCGGCGGGCGGTCGTCAATGACCCCGTACAAAGCGCCGCTTTCCCTAGGGTCGTGGCTTGAGCCCGCTCGACGCAATGTGCCACCGGCGCTGGGCGGCGGTCGATCCGTCGACGTCATTGACCCGGCGAAGCGTCATCGGGCCTTCGAGCACGAAGCCGCCGCCGCGCGTCAGCACGCCGGTCACAGTGACCGGAAATTCGATGTAGATCGAGCCGGCGCCGCCCTCGGCTTCACCCGGCTTGAACGCGGTGCCGTGGTAAGTCTTGTACTTGGCGAAGCTGGCCGCGAATGCCGCTTGGCTCATGCCCACGCCATTGCCGCCCCACAGCCGATAGGCATCGCCGTAGCGCCTGGTCGCCAGCGCCGCGAAATAGGCGTCGATGACCTGTTTCGCCGCGGCGACCGATTTCTCGCTGTCCGGAGTCGGAGGAACGGGATCCGCAATCGGGGCAGGCGCCGGGGGTTGGCCAGTCGGTTTCGGCGCGGGGGCGGGCATCGCTGGGGCTGGCGTTGACGAGGCTGGGGGAATCACATTGTCAGGCGCTGGCGGGGCGGCGCCATTACTTGCACCGGCAGGTGCAGCGATCTCGCCTCGATCGACGTTGGCGGGGGGCTGTTCGACTTGGCAAGCAGAAGCGAACAGCGGAGCGAGCAGGATCAGTTTTTTGTTCATGTGTTGAGAAACGGCCCTTCTGTCAGGCCGTTCCGCCGTCCGTGGCCTTGCCCGCAAGCGCGCCAAGTCCTAGCCCGTTTTGAAACCAGAGCGAGACAATCGACAAACGGGAGCGCGGACGTGGATTTTGACCTTACGGAACGTCAGTCTTTCTTCCGCGACCGGGTACGTGATTTCATCGAGGCGAACGTCCGTCCCCGAGTCGGTGATTACAAGAAGCAGATCGACGCCGGCGACCGCTGGCAGCCGATTGCGATGATCGAGGAACTCAAGCCCAAGGCCCGTGCCGCCGGCCTGTGGAATCTGTTCATGCCGCCGGGCGGCGCATTGCAGCATGTCGATGAGAACTTCGCCTTTGAAGGCGAGCAACTGACCAACCTCGAATATGCCATTTGCGCCGAGGAAATGGGCCGCATTCTGTGGTCGAGCGAAGTGTTCAATTGCTCGGCGCCCGACACCGGCAATATGGAAGTGCTCCACCGTTACGGCACCCGCGAGCAAAAGGAGCAATGGCTTGCTCCGCTGATGCGCGGTGAAATCCGTTCGGCCTTCCTGATGACCGAGCCGGGTGTCGCCAGTTCGGACGCAACCAACATCGAATGCCGCATCGCTCGCGATGGCGATGATTATGTCATCAACGGCCGCAAATGGTGGTCGTCGGGCGCTGGCGATCCGCGCTGCAAGGTCGCGATCCTGATGGGCAAGACCGACACCGAGGCGCGCCGCCATCAGCAGCAATCGATGGTGCTGCTGCCGATGGATGCCAAGGGTATCGACATCAAGCGCCACCTCACCGTCTACGGCTATGACGACGCGCCGCACGGGCACATGGATATCGTGCTGACCGACGTGCGTATCCCGGCGAGCAATCTGCTGCTTGGCGAGGGCCGCGGCTTCGAGATCGCGCAGGGCCGCCTCGGGCCGGGCCGCATCCACCATTGCATGCGTACCATCGGCGCTGCGGAAGAAGCCCTGGGCCTGATGGTCCGCCGCCTCCAGTCGCGCGTCGCGTTCGGCAAGCGCCTGTCCGAACATAGCATCTGGGAACAGCGCGTCGCCGAGGCGCGGATCGAGATCGATTGCTCGCGGTTGCTGTGTCTCAAGGCCGCCGATTTGATGGACAAGGCGGGCAACAAGGCCGCCGCCGCCGAGATTGCGATGATCAAGGTCAAGGCGCCGCGGATGGCGCTGCAGATCATCGATGACGCGATCCAGGCGCATGGCGGCGCAGGGGTCAGCCAGGACACGATGCTGGCGCACAGCTGGGCGGGGATCCGCACGCTCCGCCTCGCCGACGGGCCCGACGAGGTGCATAATCGCGCCATCGCCCGGATCGAATTCGGCAAGCATGCGGAAGTCGCCGCATGAGCGGGCTGTTCGACCTCACCGGCAAGGTCGCGATCGTCACCGGCTCGTCGCGCGGAATCGGCAAGGCGATTGCGGAAGCGTTGGCCGATCAGGGCGCCAAGGTCGTCATCTCGAGCCGCAACCAGGATGCGTGCGAGCCGGTTGCCGCCGCGATCAACGCTCAACATGGCGAGGGCCATGCGATCGCGATCGCGGCGAGCATCTCGTCGAAGGAAGCGCTGCAGAACCTCGTTGACCAGACCATAGGCAAGTTCGGGCAGGTCGACGTCTTGGTCTGCAACGCCGCCTCCAACCCTTATTATGGGCCGATGGCGGGGATTTCGGACGACCAGTTCCGCAAGATCCTCGACAATAATGTCATCGCCAACCACTGGCTGATCAACATGGTCGCGCCCGACATGCTGGCGCGCGAGGACGGCTCGATCATCATCATCTCGTCGGTCGGCGGGCTGACCGGATCGGCGACGATCGGCGCCTACAACATCTCCAAGGCAGCCGACTTCCAGCTGGCGCGCAACCTGGCGGCGGAGTTCGGGCCCAAGGGAGTACGGATCAACTGCATCGCGCCGGGGCTGATCCGCACCGATTTCGCCAAGGCGTTGTGGGAAAATCCCGACACGCTTAAGGCGGTCACCCGCCACACCCCGATGCGCCGCATCGGCGAGCCGCACGAGATCGCCGGCGCTGCGGTATTCCTCGCCTCGCCCGCCTCGACCTTCATGACCGGCCAGGCGATCGTCGTCGACGGCGGAAGCACGATCGGGGTGGGGCTTTGAGGCTCGACGGTAAAATCGCCGTTGTCACCGGCGCCGGATCGGGCATCGGCAAGGCCAGTGCCGAGCTGTTCCGAAGCGAAGGCGCGACCGTGATCGGGGCCGACCTCAAGGGCGCCGACGTCGAATGCGACGCGGGCGACGAAGCCTCGGTTAAAGGGCTCGTCGACCAGGTGGTCGCCCATCACGGCCGGCTCGACATCTTCTTCGCCAATGCCGGCATTTCGGGCGGGTTCGACGGATTGTTCGACCAGGACTCCGCGGCCTGGACCGAAATCCTTCGAATCAACCTGATCGGCCCGTTCCTCGCGATCAAATATGCCGCCCCGGCGATGAAGGAATCGGGCGGCGGATCGATCATCTGCACCGCCTCGGTCGCTGGGATCCGCGCCGGTGCCGGCGGCCCGGCTTATTCGGCATCGAAGGCCGGGGTCATCAATTTGGTCAAGGTCGCCGCGACGCAGATGGTCGGCGCGGGTATCCGGGTCAACGCCATCTGCCCCGGGCTGATCGAAACCGGCATGACCGAATTCATCTTCGACCGCGCGCGCGAGAAAGGGCAGGAGGATCGGATCGGTCACTTGAACCCGCTCAAGCGGGGCGGCCAGCCGATCGAAATCGCCAACGCCGCCTTGTTCCTCGCCTCCGACGAATCGAGTTACGTCAACGGGCAGGCGATCGCCGTCGATGGCGGCCTCAGCGCCTCCCATCCTTTCAACCACCAAAGCTACGGACGGACTTCCGCATGACCGACAGCCCCATTTCGACCACCCGTCACCACGATATTCTCGTTGTCACCTCGAACAATCCGCCAGTCAATGCGCTCGGCGCGGCGGTCCGCCAGGGACTGGTCACGGCGATCGAGCAGGCCGAGGGTGACGAAGCTATCAAGGCGGTGGTGATCCGCTGCGAGGGCCAGACCTTCTTCGCCGGTGCCGACATCACCGAATTCGGCAAGCCGCCGGTGATGCCGTGGCTTCCCGAAGTCGTCGACCGGATCGAGAATTGCTCGAAGCCGGTGATCGCCGCGATCCACGGCACCGCGCTTGGCGGCGGGCTCGAGATCGCGCTTGGTTGCCATTACCGGGTCGCGGT
>JBBRTO010000022.1:0-26020 GCA_038244345.1 Sphingomonadales bacterium
ATTGCTCGATCCAGCGCCGCCACCAGAAGGTCGTCGAGGAAGCGCCGTCGCCCTTCGTGACCCCCGCGATGCGCAAGGCGATGGGCGAGCAGGCGGTCGCGCTGGCGCGCAACGTCGGCTATTTCAGCGCCGGCACGGTCGAGTTCATCGCCGGAGCCGACAGGAGCTTTTACTTCCTCGAAATGAACACCCGGCTGCAGGTCGAGCATCCGGTGACCGAGGAGATTACCGGGCTAGACCTGGTCGAGCAGATGATCCGCGTCGCGGCGGGGGAGAAACTGGCGTTCGGACAGGCGGACGTGAAGCTCGACGGCTGGGCGATCGAGAGCCGGGTTTATGCCGAGGATCCGTATCGCGGCTTTTTGCCGAGTACGGGGCGGTTGGTGGTTTATCGCCAGCCACTCACCAACAGTGAGGGCGAGGTGCGCACCCGCGTCGACGATGGCGTCACCGAGGGCGGCGAGGTCAGCATGTTCTACGACCCGATGATTGCCAAGCTGATCACCCACGCAGCCACCCGTGAGGCGGCGATCGAGGCGCAGGTCGCGGCGCTCGACTCGTTCCAGATCGACGGGGTGTCGGACAATGTCGACTTTCTTTCGGCGCTGATGCAGCATCCGCGGTTCCGAGCCGGAGCGCTCACCACCGGTTTCATCGCCGAGGAATATCCCGACGGCTTTCATGGCGCGCCGGCTGATGAGGCGTTGCTCGGCGATCTGGCGGCAATTGCAGGGATCGTCGAGCTGACGGTCGACACTCGCGCAGCGCTGATCGACGGGCAGTTGGGCGAGCCGCAATTTCCCGAGGAAACACAGATCGTTCAGCTGGCGGGGCGCGATTATGAGGTAACGGTCACGCCTTATGACGGCGGCAACCTGGTCAGCGTCGATGACGGCGAGGAAGTCGATGTGATCGGCGACTGGGCGCCGGGCGACCGGCTGCTGGTGGCCGACATGGATGGACGGCGGCGGGTGGTGCAGGTCGCGCGCAAGGGGCGCAGCTGGCTGCTCACCACTCGGGGCGCGGCGCACCAAGTGACGGTGATGGCGCCGCACATTTTTGCGCTGACGAAGCACATGATCGCCAAGGTCGCGCCCGATCTGTCGCGCTTCCTGCTGGCGCCGATGCCGGGTTTGCTGACCCGGCTGGAGGTGAAAGCGGGCGACACGGTCGAGCCCGGCCAGCCGGTCGCGGTAGTCGAGGCGATGAAAATGGAAAATATCCTCCGCGCCGAAAAGGGCGCGACGGTGAAGTCGGTGTCGGCGGGGGTCGGCGACAGTCTGGCGGTCGACCAGGTGATCGTGGAGTTCGAGTAGGCGTTTGCGCATTTTTTGGGGAGGAAAGCCGATGCTTCGAGCGATGATCATGCTGTTTCTGAGCGCGCTGCTCGCCGCGCCCGCCGCAGCCGAGGTCAAGGCGAAACCCGGCCATTACCTGTTCGTCTGGGCGCAGGACCGCGACAAGAAGGACAAGGATTTCCTGGCCGTGATCGATGCCGATCCCGCCTCGCCCGGCTATGGCAAGTTGCTGACCAGCGTCGCGACCGACCAGACCAGCAGCCGCGCCCATCACACCGAATATGAAATGCCGGCGAGCGGGATGCTGTTCGCCAACGATCATGACGCCAATCGCACGATGGTCTTCGACCTGCGCGAGCCCTTAAAGCCGCGCGTTGCCGCCTCGTTCAAGAGCCTTGGCGGGTTCGCCATGCCGCACAGTTTCCTGCGACTGCCCAACGGCAATGTGCTCGCCAGTTTTCAATACCCTGACGACCACGGACAAATGGACATGAGCGGCAAAAGCGGCGGACTGGTCGAGATCGACAATATGGGCAAAATGGTGCGCGCGGTCAGTAATGCCGACCCGGCGTATGCCGACGAGGGGCTGCTGCCCTACAGTCTCGCGGTCCTGCCGAAGATCGACCGGGTGATCGTCACCAATTCGCCGATGGGCGACGACTTCCTGTTCTCGAGCAACACCTATCAGCTGTTCCGCTTGTCGGACCTGAAGCTTTTGGGCACCTACCGGCTCGATCCCGGCGCGCGGATGTCCGGCCATATCTCGCCCGAGGAGGCGCGGGTCGGGCCCGACGGCGCGGTCTATATCCAGACATTGTCGTGCGGGATTCAGCGCGTGACCAATATGGACAGCGCGACGCCGAAGGCTGCGCTGGTCCACCAGTTTCCGGGCGGCTTTTGCGGCGTGCCGACGATCATCGGCCATTATCTGGTCCAGAGCGTGCCCAACATTCACGGCTATATCGTGCTCGATATCGCCGATGGCGCGAGGCCGGTCGAGGTGTCGCGGCTGACGATCAGCGAGACTTATGGCGCGCACTGGACCGGGTGGGACCCGATTACGCGGCGCGTGGTGATCACCTCGGGCGAACCGGGCGACCGGACCTATTTGCTCAAGCTGGACGAGAAGAGCGGTGCGTTGACGATCGATGACAAGTTTCGCGGCGACGACGGCAAGCCGGGAATCAGCTTCGGTTCGCGAGTCTGGCCGCATGGCTGGACCGGTGACGCCAAGCCGCATGGCGCTGTCTTCTCGCGCTGAAGAGGAACGGCGAGCAGCGTAGTCCGTTGGGCGGGCGAAGGAGTTTCGCTGATGCCGACCAGAAACGAACCAGCCCCATTTCGTGGGCTTGCCGCGGGGATCGCCGCCGGTCTGGTCGCAAGCCTGGCGATGAACCTGTTCCAGAAGGCTTGGGCGAGCGCGCTGCCGCCGCCCGCATCTGGTGATGATCCGGCGACGGTCAAGGCGGCGCAGAAGATCAGCCGCGCGGCGACGGGGCAATTTTTCGCCAAGGCCGACAAGGAAGCAGCGGGCGATGCGGTCCATTATCTGTTCGGCGCGATGCTCGGCGGCGCTTATGGTCTGATCGCCGAATATCGGCCTGTGGTGACCAAAGGCTACGGCACCTTGTTCGGCGCGGCATCGGCGGCGTTTGACGAAGTCGCCGTCCCCGCCGCGGGACTGACCGGCCCGCCGACCGACTTCCCCGCCGCGATCCACGCTTATGCGCTGGCATCGCACATCCTGTTCGGCGGCGTGACCGAGGCGACGCGGCGGCTGGTGCGCGCGGGCTAGAGGTTGCGCAATTCGACCCGCCGCAACTTGCCGGTTGCGGTCTTGGGTAAAGCGTTGACGAATTCCACCTCGCGCGGATATTTGTAGGGGGCGATCTGGTCTTTGACGAACGCCTTCAATTTTTCGGCGAGTTCCTCGCTGGCCTCGGCAAAATCGGCGAGGACAATGAACGCCTTCACTTTTTGCCCGCGCTCGGGGCAGGGCACGCCGATCACCGCGCATTCGGCGACGGCGGGGTGGGCGAGGAGGGCATTCTCGACCTCGGGCGCGGCGATGTTGTAGCCCGAGCTGACGATCATGTCGTCGGAGCGCGCGACGTAATAATAGTAACCGTCGGAGTCGCGGCGGAAGGTGTCGCCGGTAATGTTCCAGCCGCCCGCGACGTAATCGGCCTGGCGCGGGTCGTTGAGGTAGCGGCAGCCGGTCGGGCCGCGCACCGCGAGGCGGCCTTCACCCTCGGCGAGTTCGTTGCCGGCAGGATCGAGGATCGCCGCTTGGTAGCCGGGGACCGCTCGGCCGGTCGAGCCGGGGCGGATCGCGGCGCCGCTTTCCGAGATGAAGATGTGCATCATCTCGGTTGCGCCAATGCCGTCGGTGATGGCGATCCCGGTGCGATCCTTCCACTCCTGCCACACCGATTGGGGCAGATGCTCGCCGGCCGACAGGCAGGCTTTGAGCGAGGCCTTGGCATTGTCGAGTTGGGGCAACGCGAGCATCGCCTTGTAGGCGGTCGGCGCGGTGGCGAGATGGGTGACCCCGAACCTGGCGATGGCATCGAGCATGGCAGTGGGGCTCGCTTGTTCGAGAGTCGCAGTGGCGGCGCCGAAGCGGAGCGGAAACAGCAGGCTCGCACCGAGGCCGAAGGTGAAGGCGATCGGGGCTGAGGTGAGGGCGATGTCGCCGGGCTTCATCACGAAATGGGTTGTGGCGAAGGTGTCGCACGGGGCGAGGACATCGCGGTGGAAGTGGACGCAGCCCTTGGGCGATCCGGTGGTGCCGCTGGTGAAGGCGATCAGCGCCGGATCGTCGGCGGCGGTATCCACCGGGGGTAGGGGCTCGAGATCGATTATCCGCGTCTCGATTGCGCCGTGGCCATAGTCGCCGTCATATTTGAGGACGGTCTTGATGGTGTGCGTCTGGTCGATCGCGTCGCGCAGGTCGCCGATGTAGCGGCTGTCGCAGATGGCGTGAGAGATTTGCGCGCGATCGATGATAGTGGCGAGCTCGCCGGGGCGGAGCAAAGGCATGGTGGTGACCGCGACGGCTCCGGCCTTCAACGTGCCGAGCCACACTGCGAGCATCATATAGGTGTTGGGACCGCGGAGCAGGATTCGGGTTCCGGGGATGACCCCTTCGTCGACCAGCAGGCGCGCGATTTTCCCTGATGTTTCAGAGAGTTGGCGATAAGTCCAGCGACCGTGGGCATTGATCACCGCGAGGTCGTCGGGCTTGCCGCCCGCGAGCAGTTCGGTGGCAGCGTTGAGGCGCTTCGGATAGTCGAGCAATTTGAAGTCGGGGAGCTGGTCCGCCGCCGGAAGTCGCTCCTCGACGAAGCGGTCCCTCATTCGGGCACCACCGCTGTCGCCTCGATCTCGACATTGGCCGAGCTGTTGATCAGTGCCTTGACCTCAACCAGCGCCATCGCCGGATAATGCGATCCCATCACGCTTTTCCAGATCGGCGCAAGCTCATCGCGGAGCCGCAGATATTGCGGGCGGTCGGTGATGTAGACGGTCATCCGAACGATATGCTCGGGTTTCGCCCCGCCCTCGGCGAGCACCGCGACGACGTTGCGCAACGCCTGGCCGAATTGCAGGTCGAGCCGATGCGAGACGATCATTTCCTTGTCGTCCCAGCCGATCATGCCGGCGGTGTAGATCGTCCGCCCCGCAGCGCTGATGCCGTTGGAATAGCCCTTCGGCCGCGGCCAGCCGGCGGGTTGGAGGATGTTCATTGGCGGTGCTCCTTCAACAAATCGCGAGCGATGATCACGCGTTGCACTTCGGACGCGCCTTCGTAGATTCGAAGCGCGCGGATTTCGCGGTAGAGACTTTCGACCATCGCGCCCCTGGTCACCCCCATGCCGCCATGAAGCTGGACCGCCATGTCGATGACTTTCTGCGCTTGTTCGGTAGCGTATAGCTTGGCCATCGCGGCGGCGCGGCGGTTGTCGTCGCCGGCAATTTCGGGCTTGTCCTGCGCCCAGGCAGCGCGGGCGATGAGTAGGGCCGAAGCGTCGATCGCGAGCGCCATTTCGGCGAGGTTGGCCTGGGTGACGGCATTGTCGGCGAGCGTGCCATTGCCGAGCTTGCGGGTGGTCGAAAAGGCAATCGCCTCGGCGAGCGCGCGACGGGCGAAGCCGAGCGCGGCGGCGCCGACGGTGACGCGAAACAGCGTCAGCGTGTGCATCGCCACCTTGAAACCCTCGCCGGGCGCCCCGAGCATCGCCGATTGGGGAAGGCGGACATTATTGAGCTTGAGCCGGGCGAGCGGGTGCGGGGCGATCGCCTCGATTCGTTCGGCGACCTCGAGCCCGGGGGTGTCGCCGGGCAGGATGAAAGCCGAGATGCCGCGTGCGCCCTCGGCCTCGCCGGTGCGGGCGAACAAGGTGATGACGTCGGCGATCTGGCCGTTGGAGATGTAAGTCTTCTCGCCATTGACCAGCCAGTCGTCGCCGTCGCGGACGGCCGAGGTGGCGATGTTGGCGGCGTCCGACCCGGTGGCGGGCTCGGTCATGGCGAAAGCGGCGATCGACTGGCCGCTGGCGACCTGGCTGAGATATTGCGCGCGCTGGCGGGCGGTGCCGAACAGACTGATCGCACCCGACCCGAGCCCCTGCATGGCGAAGGCGAAATCGGCGAGACCCGAATGGTAAGCGAGGGTCGAGCGGGCGATGGCGAGGCTGCGCACGTCGAGCGCTCCATCGGCGATGGTCAGGCCGAGGAAACCCGCAGCGCCGAGCTTGGCGACGAGCGCGCGGACTTCGGCCTCGACATCCTCGCCGTGAGAGGGGGTGAGGTTGGCGGCGGCCCAAGATTCGAGCTCGCGGGCGAGCTGGCGGTGCCGGGTGTCGAAGAACGGCCAGTCGAGGTTGAGGCCGACCTCAGTCACCCCTGAACTCCGGCGTGCGCTTTTCGGCGAAGGCTTCATAGGCGCGGCGGAAGTCGTTGGTCTTCATCAGCTCGGCCTGGACCTCGGCCTCCATGTCGAGCGCGGTTTCGATCGATTCGTGCCACTCGGCGTCGAGCTGCCGCTTGGTCACCGCGTGGGCGAGCGACGGCCCGCGGGCGATGTCGCGGGCGAGGGATTGGGCATCGCCCAGCGGATCGTCACTCAGCCGGTTCCAGAAGCCCCACGCCAAGCCTTCTTCGGCGGACATCGACCGGCCGGTGAACAGCAATTCCGCCGCGCGGCCGTGACCGATGATCCGGGGCAATATGGCGCAGGCACCCATGTCGGCTCCCGACAGGCCGACCCGGGAGAACAGGAAGGCGGTCTTTGCGGCTGGCGAGGCCAAGCGAAGGTCGCTGGCCATGGCGAGGATCGCGCCCGCCCCCGCGCAAATGCCGTCGACCGCGGCGATCACCGGCTGCGGGCAGGCGCGGATCGCGCGGACCAGATCGCCGGTCATCCGCGTGAACTGGATGAGGCCGCTGTCGTCCATTCGGGTGAGCGGGCCGATGATCTCATGGACATCGCCACCCGAGCAGAAATTGCCCCCGGCGCCGGTGATGACGACGCATTTCACCGAAGGAGTCTGGCCAAGCTCGAAAAACAGGTCGCGAAGCTCGGCATAGCTGTCGAAGGTCAGCGGATTCTTGCGCTCGGGGCGATTGAGCGTGACCGTCGCTACGCCGTCGTCAAACTTCCACAGGAAGTGGGTTGGCGCCAGGCTGGAAGGATCGATGCTCATGCGCTGGTGCCGCCGTCGATGGTGACGCATGCGCCGTTGATCGAGCCGCTCAGCGGATGACACAAATTGACGATCGAGGAGGCGACTTCGTCGGCCGTTATCAGCCGGCCGTTGGCGTTCAAGGCGGCGAGCGCGGCGCGCGATTCCTCGTCGCTGCGCCTGGTCACGCGGCTGATCCGGGCCGCGCTGTCGTCGACCATCGGGGTGTCGACGAACGACGGGCAGATGGCGTTGACGGTCATCCCGGTCTTGGCGAATTCGAGCGCGAGGCTCTTGACCAGGCCGACCACGCCATGCTTCGAGGCGACATAAGGCGCGGCATAGGCCCCGCCCTTCAACCCGGCGACCGAGGCGACGACGATCAGCCTTTTGCCTTCGCCCTCGAGCAAATCGGGAATGGCGAGCTGGGCGCCGTCGAACACCGCCGTCAGGTTGGTGGCGATGATCGCGTCGAACATTGCGCGCGGGGTGCGCAGGAACGGCGCGCTATCGCCGATCCCGGCGTTGAGAATGACATAATCGAACGGGCCATTGGCGGACCGCGCCTGATCGAAGGCGGCCTCCATCGCCGCGCGGTCGGTAAGGTCGCAGGGGATTGCGGTGCCGTCGGTTTCGGCGGCGACCGCGTCGAGCGGTTCGCGGCGGCGGCCGAGCAGGCTGAGCTTTGCACCCTCACGGCCAAGCATCCGCGCGGCGGCGGCGCCGATCCCGGTCCCGCCGCCAGTGATCAACGCATGCCTTCCCGTCGCCCAGCCCATCTGCATCCCCTTTGAGGGGCGGACGCTAGGCCGGGGAGCGGTGGCGACGCAAGCTTGCAAGCCGGGGCCGGGCGCCATAGTCCTGTCACCCATGCAGACCGGAACCCTGATCGCACTGGCGATCTACTTCATCGCCATGCTGGGCATCGGATTTTATGCCTGGCGCAAATCGACCCAGGACAGCGAGGGCTATCTGCTCGGCGGGCGCGACCTCGGCCCGGCGGTGACCGCGCTCAGCGCTGGCGCGAGCGACATGTCGGGCTGGCTGTTGCTCGGGCTTCCCGGGGCGATCTTCCTGTCGGGCTTCAGCCAGGCGTGGATCGGGATCGGCCTGGTGATCGGCGCCTATCTCAACTACCGGCTCGTCGCGCCGCGGCTTCGCACCTACACCGAGCTGGCCGGCGACGCGATCACCGTCCCCGACTTCCTCGAGGAACGGTTTTCCGACAAGAGCCGCGCGCTGCGGTTGATCTCGGCGCTGGTGATCATCGTCTTCTTCACTCTTTACACCTCGGCCGGGATGGTCTCGGGCGGCAAGTTCGCGGTGTCGGCGCTGGGCTTCGATTATACGACGGGAATCCTCGTCACCGCGGGGATCGTCGTCGTTTACACCGTGATGGGCGGCTTCCTGGCGGTCAGCCTGACCGACTTCGTCCAGGGCTGCATCATGTTCGTCGCGCTGGTGCTGGTGCCGCTGGTGGCGTGGCTCAACCTCGGCAACGACGGATTGCGTCACGGCATCGCCGCTGCCGAAGCGTCGCGCGGGCTATCGCTGACCGACATGATCGGCGGCAACGTCACGCTGATCGCGATCATCAGCGCGGCGGCCTGGGGGCTGGGCTATTTCGGCCAGCCGCACATCATCGTCCGGTTCATGGCGATCCGTCACGTCAAGGACATGCCGACCGCTCGGCGGATCAACATCTTCTGGATGGCGGTCAGTTTGGTCGGCGCGATCCTGACCGGCTTCATTGGCGCGGCCTGGTATGCGGCCAAGGGCGGCGCACCGGCCGACCCGGAAACGGTGTTCATCGGGTTGAGCCAGATCCTGTTCCATCCGTTCATCGCCGGCTTCGTGCTGGCGGCCATCCTGGCGGCGATCATGTCGACCATCAGCAGCCAGTTGCTGGTCACGTCGTCGAGCCTGACCGAGGATATCTACACCACCTTCGTCAAGCGCTCGGCGACCGATCGCGAGCAAGTGACGATCGGGCGGATCGCGGTGGCGCTGGTGGCGGTGGTCGCGGGACTGCTCGCGCTCAATCCGGAAAGCTCGATCCTCAGCCTGGTCGGCAATGCCTGGGCCGGTTTCGGCGCGGCGTTCGGCCCGGCAATCCTGTTTTCGCTGCGCTGGAAGCGGACCACGCGCGAAGGCGTGCTCGCCGGGATGATCGTCGGGGCGGTGGTGGTCGTGGCGTGGATCATGGCCGGCTTGAGCGCGACCCTGTACGAGATCGTGCCGGGGTTCGTCGCCTCGAGCCTGGCGATCTGGATCGTCAGCCTGCTGACCGCCGCGCCATCGCCCGCGATCGAAGCCCAGTTCGATGCAGCGGCCGCCGCCGCCAAGGGATATTGAGCGAGCCATGAAAAGCCGCGCCGCCGTCGCGTTCGAAGCCAAGCGCCCGCTGGAGATCGTCGAGGTCGACCTCGAGGGGCCGCGCGCCGGCGAAGTGCTGGTCGAGATCATGGCGACCGGGATTTGCCACACCGATGCCTACACGCTCGACGGGCTCGACAGCGAGGGGCTGTTCCCGTCGATCCTCGGCCATGAAGGCGCCGGAATCGTTCGCGAGATTGGCGCGGGGGTGACGCTGGTTGCCGTCGGCGACCATGTCATTCCGCTCTACACGCCCGAATGCGGCAAGTGTAAATCGTGCCTCAGCGGCAAGACCAATTTGTGTACCGCGATCCGGGCGACGCAGGGGCAGGGGTTGATGCCCGATGGGACCAGCCGCTTCTCCTACAAGGGGCAGATGCTCCATCATTACATGGGCTGCTCGACCTTCTCCAACTTCACCGTGCTGCCCGAGATTGCGGTCGCGAAAATCCGCCCCGACGCGCCGTTCGACAAGGCGTGTTACATCGGGTGCGGGGTAACCACCGGGGTCGGCGCGGTGACCAAGACGGCCAAGGTCGAGCCCGGCGCAAACGTGGTGGTATTCGGGCTCGGCGGGATCGGGCTCAACGTCATCCAGGGGGCGAGGCTGGCGGGCGCCAACGAGATCGTCGGGGTCGATATCAACCCCGCGAAAGAGGAATGGGGACGGCGGTTCGGGATGACCGACTTCGTCAATCCACGCCAGGTTTCGGGCGATTTGGTCGCGCACCTTGTCGGGCTGACCGACGGCGGGGCGGACTACAGCTTCGACTGCACCGGCAATACCGATGTGATGCGCACCGCATTGGAATGCTGCCACCGCGGCTGGGGCCAGTCGATCATCATCGGCGTGGCCGAGGCGGGCAAGGAGATTTCGACCCGGCCGTTCCAGTTGGTCACCGGGCGGGTGTGGAAAGGCAGCGCGTTCGGCGGCGCCAAGGGGCGAAGCGACGTGCCCGGCATCGTCGACATGTATATGGACGGTAGAATCGAGATCGACCCGATGATCACCCACGTGCTTGGCCTGGACGAGATCAACCGAGGGTTTGAGCTGATGCACGCGGGGGAAAGCATCCGCGCGGTGGTGGTTTACTGAGGAGAGAAATATGTACAGCCATGTAATGGTCGGGTCGAACGACATCGACGCGTCGAAGAAATTCTATGATGCGATCTTCACTGCGACCGGCGGCAAGAAAGGGCGGGTCGATCCCAAGGGGCGGATTGTCTACCTCAACAATGGCGGGATTTTCCTCGTCACCCCGCCGATCGACGGCCAGCCTGCGACCCACGGCAATGGATCGACCATCGGCTTTGCGGTCGACAGCCCCGAGCAAGCGAAAGCGTGGGAGCAGGCCGGGGTCGCCGCCGGCGGCACCGCGATCGAGGATCCGCCCGGGGTGCGGTCGGGCATGGGAGTCAATCTCTACCTCGCTTATCTGCGCGATCCGTCGGGCAACAAATTGTGCGCGCTGCACCGTCTGCCGGCCGATGAATGATCGAAACGCTTAGCGAAAATCGGGCGCATGGCGGGGCGCAGGGCGTGTATCGGCATGCCTCGACCGCGACCACCACCGACATGGTGTTTTCAGCCTTCGTCCCTGACCATGCGGCAGGGGCAAAGCTGCCGGTGCTGTGGTATCTGTCGGGGCTGACCTGCACCCACGCCAACGTCACCGAGAAAGGCGAATATCGCGCGGCCTGCGCCGAGGCGGGGATCATCTTCGTCGCGCCCGATACCTCGCCGCGCGGGGAAGAAGTGCCCGACGATCCCGACGGCCTGTGGGATTTCGGGCAGGGAGCGGGTTTCTATGTCGATGCCACCGAGGCACCGTGGGACAAGCATTTCAACATGTGGAGCTACCTCGCCGACGAGCTTCCGGCGCTGGTCGGCGCGCATTTCCCGGCGGACATGGGGCGCCAGTCGATCACCGGCCATTCGATGGGCGGGCATGGCGCACTGACCCTGGCGCTGGGGCTGCCCGGGCGGTTCAGGTCGGTCAGCGCCTTCGCCCCGATCGTCGCTCCAGGGCAGGTTCCGTGGGGCAGAAAGGCGCTTCGCCATTACCTCGGCGAGGACCAGGCGACGTGGCGCCGGCATGATTCGGTAGCGGCGATCGAGGATGGCGCGCGGGTCGACGAATTGCTGGTCGATATCGGCGAGGCCGACCCGTTCCTGGAGAAGGAGCTTCGCCCCGACCTGCTCGAAGCGGCGTGCGCGGCGGCGGGAATCCCGCTGACGCTTCGGCGGCAGCCGGGTTACGACCACAGCTATTATTTCATCTCGACCTTCATGGCCGAGCATGTGGCCTGGCACGCGGCGCGGCTGGCGCAATGATCGAGGGCGCGGTGCCGTGGGCTGACCAGGCGCTGGCGTTGCTCACGGCGCTCGCCGCGGGGCTGCTGATCGGCACCGAGCGCGGGTGGAAATTGAAGCGCCAGAAAGCGGGAACGCGGGTCGCCGGAGTGCGGACGTTCAGCCTGCTCGGGCTGGTCGGCGGGATCGCCGGGCTGCTCGGCGCCGCGGGCCAGCCGCTGATCGGCGCGATCCTCGCCGCCGGGGCGGTTGCGTTGATGCTGATTGCCTACTCCGGAGACCTCAAGGCGCGGCGCGACGCGACCAGCGCGGTGGCGGCGCTGGCCACATTGGCGATCGGCTTCCTCGCCGGGATGGGCAGCCCGGGGCTGGCCATCGCCGGCGCCGCGGTGGTGGTGATGCTGCTGGCGATGCGCAGCGAGTTGCACGGGCTGGTTGGCCGGCTCGATGAAGATGACGTCAAGGCGCTGGCGCGGTTCGCGGTGATCGCGCTGGGCGTGCTGCCGCTGCTGCCCAATCGGGACATGGGACCGCTCGATGCGTGGAACCCGCAGAAATTATGGCTGGTGGTGGTGCTGGTCACCGGTTTCTCGTTCGCGGGCTATATCGCCAACCGCCTGTTCGGCGAGCGCTGGGGAACCATCGGCACTGCGCTGTTCGGCGGCGCCTACAGCTCGACGGCGGTCACCGCCTCGCTCGCCCAGCGCCTTGGTCGCGGCCAGAAAGGCGGACCCGAGCCAGCCGGAATCGCGCTTGCCTCGGTGGTGATGTACATTCGCGTGCTGATCCTCGTCGCGGTGCTGGCCGGCCCGACATGGTGGACCTTCGCACCGCTTATCGCCCCGGCGCTGGCGGTGGCGCTGATCGCGGGCGGGTTGCTGTGGTGGCGCTCGACCCCGGGCGATACGCCGGAGCCGGCGGGCAACCCGATCAAGCTGGTGCCAGCACTTGGTTTCCTGCTGTTCGTCGCGATTGCCGCAGTCGCGACCCGCTGGGCCGAGGGCCGCTTCGGCGAGCAGGGAATCGCCGCGCTGATCCTCGCCACCGGCAGCTTCGACGTCGATGTCGCGATCGTCACCGTCGGGCGATTGCGGCCCGGCGCGATCCTGCCAACGCTCGCCGCGCTGGCGCTGGCCGGGACGGTGGTCGCCAACATGTGCGTCAAAATCGGAATCACCCTGGCCTATGCGCGGGGCAAAGGCTTGAGGGCGGCGCTGGCACTCGGGGCGAGCACGATGGTGCTGATGGCAAGCATCGCTGTCGGCTGGCTCCAGATGGTATGACCGACCAGGATGTGTTCGACATCGCCATTATTGGCGGCGGGATCAACGGCTGCGGGATAGCGCGTGACGCGGCCGGGCGCGGGGCCCGCGTGCTGCTGCTCGAGCGCGGCGATCTCGCAAGCGGCACCTCGTCATCGTCGACCAAGTTGATTCACGGCGGGCTTCGTTATCTCGAACATTATGAGTTCGGGCTGGTGCGCGAGGCATTGATCGAGCGCGAGACGCTGTGGCGGATTGCGCCGCACATCATCCATCCGTTGCGCTTCGTCTTGCCGCACCGCGCCGGCCTGCGCCCGCGCTGGCTGCTTCGCGCGGGATTGTTCCTGTACGATCATCTTAGCGGCCGGCGCCTGCTTCCGCCGACGCGGTCGATCGACCTCCAGGTCCATCCGGCGGGGTTGCCGCTGAAACCCGGTTTCCATCGCGGCTGGGAATATAGCGACGGCTGGGTCGACGATTCGCGACTGGTCGTGCTCAACGCGTGCGATGCGGCGGATCGGGGCGCGAAGATCTTGCCTGGCCACGCATTGACGAGCGCCGATCGTCAGGATGGCATGTGGCAGCTGCGTGTCCGACGAGACGATGGAATGCAAACCACTTTCAGGACCCGGGGAATCGTCAATGCCAGCGGCCCCGCGGTACTCGACGTGCTCGCGATGGGATCGGTTCGCGCGGACGATCCGATCCGGCTGGTGCGCGGATCGCATATCGTCGTGCCCCGGCTGTTCGACCATGGTTATGCCTATTTCTTCCAGCTGCCGGATCAGCGGATCTTCTTTGCCCTGCCCTATGAGCGCGACTTCACGTTGATCGGCACGACCGATCGCGACCATCGCGCCGGGATCGATCCGATCGCCGCCAGCGACGAGGAGATCGACTATCTGTGCCGCGGCGCAAACGATTATTTCCGGACGCAGATTTCGCCGTCCGACGTGGTCTGGAGCTATGCCGGCGTGAGACCGCTGGTCGACAGTGGCGACGGCCGGCCCGAGGTCGCCAGCCGGGGCTATCGCTTCGAGATCGACCACCCCGCGGGGGCCGCCCCGATGCTGTCGGTGTTCGGTGGCAAGATCACCACCTATCGTCGCCTCGCCGAGGAAGCGCTCGACCGACTGGCGCCGCATGTCGCGTCATTGTCGGGCACGCACTGGACCGGAGCGGAGCCACTGCCCGGCGGCGATTTCGAGGTCACCGGTCGGCAGGCGCTGGCCGATTCGCTGCTCGCCGGACACAATTTCCTTGGTTCCGACGAGGCGCTGCGGATTGCTTCGGCTTATGGCACATTGGCGCCGAAATGGCTGGGCAACAGCCGCAAACGCGCAGACCTTGGGCAGGACTTCGGCGGCGGCCTGTCGCAGGCGGAAGCGGATTATTCGATGGATCGCGAATGGGCGCGCACACCCGACGACATATTGTGGCGACGCACCAAGCTCGGCCTCAGGGTTAACCCGGCGGGCGTCGCCGCGCTGGGCGACTATATGCAATCGCGGCTCGCCCGATGAACGGGGGCGGCGGTCTTGGCGCCGGGGAGCGGATGCTGCTCGTCCTCGACGAGGGCACGTCGTCGACCCGCGCGTTGCTTTACGCGCCCGACGGAAGGATGGTCGCGTCGGCGCAGCGCGACATCAGCCAATATTATCCGCAACCCGGATGGGTCGAGCATGACGCAGCGGAAATCTGGCAGCGCACGTTGGCCTGTGCGCGCGACATGGTGGCGCGCGCCGGGGGCGCCGATCGCATTGCCGCCATCGGTATCACCAACCAGCGCGAAACCGCGATCGCCTGGGACCGTTCGACCGGCCAGCCCTTGAGTCGGGCGATCGTGTGGCAAGACCGGCGTACGGCCGACGCCTGCGCCGCGCTTCGCGACCAGGGGCTCGAGCCG
The DNA here is from genome assembly GCA_038244345.1 of Sphingomonadales bacterium. Taxonomy (GTDB): domain Bacteria; phylum Pseudomonadota; class Alphaproteobacteria; order Sphingomonadales; family Sphingomonadaceae; genus Sphingomicrobium. The sequence goes on from JBBRTO010000022.1 coordinate 14,844, forward strand.
ACGCTCATCCACGCGACGGGTCTGGTGCTCGACCCCTATTTCTCGGCGACCAAATGGCGCTGGATGATCGACCATGTCGCCGAGGTCGCCGATGCCGGCCCAAGGCTGGCGCTTGGCACGGTCGAAAGCTGGCTGGTGTGGAAATTGAGCGGCGGCGCGCATGTCACCGACGCCAGCAACGCCAGCCGGACGTTGCTATTGCCGCTGGAAGCGCCCGCCTTCGATCCGGGCCTGTGCGACCTGTTCGGAATCCCCGCGGCGGCCCTGCCCGGGGTGGTCGACATGGCCGGACCGATCGCTATCTGCAGCACCGACTGGTTCGGCGGGCCGATCCCGATCTGCGGGCTCGCCGGAGACCAGCAGGCGGCGACGATCGGTCAGGGCTGCACCGCACCCGGGGATACCAAGGCGACGTTCGGGACCGGCGCATTCATCCTGACCGCCACGGGGAGCCGCATCCCGCGATCCGCCCATCGCCTGCTGGGCACAATCCTCAGCCAAATCGGCGGCGAACGTCGGTTTGCGCTGGAGGGGTCGATTTTCGTCGCGGGAAGCATGATCAAATGGCTTCGCGATGGGCTCGGCTGGATCGGCTGTGCCGCCGAGACCGAGGCGCTGGCGCGCGACAACGACAATGGCGGGGTGACCGTGGTCCCGGCGTTGGCGGGCCTTGGCGCGCCGCACTGGCGACCCGACGCGACAGGCGCGATTTTCGGACTCACGCTCGGCACCAGGCGCGAACAAATCGTTCGCGCGGCGCTCGAATCGATCGCCCATCAATGCGTCGACCTGCAGCGCGCCTTCGCCGCCGACGGGGCCGAGTGGCGCTCGATCAGGATCGACGGGGGAATGGCCGCCAACAACTGGTTGAGCCAGGATCTTGCCGACATGCTCGACGTCCCGGTCGAGCGACCGGCGAATGTCGAAAGCACATCGCGCGGGGCGGCGATGCTGGCGGCGGTCGGCTGCGGGCTGTTCGAGACGCTCGACCAGGCCGAGACGATGTTGCCGGCCATGGAAGGCTTCGGTCCAGCAATGACCAGGGACGATCGAATGACCCGACTGAGCGCCTGGCACAATGCCTTGAACCGGACCATCGGCGAGGAACCGGGCGGCGCTGGCTAACTTGAGGTGTCGGCTGGCGCGACCAGAGTATCGATTGAATCAGATATTCGATCGTCTGGTGACCCCTACGGGATTCGAACCCGTATTTCAGCCGTGAAAGGGCCGCGTCCTAACCCTTAGACGAAGGGGCCGTGGGTGTGCCGGGCGCGACTAGGGGATGCGCGCCGAAGGGTCAAGCGGGAGCGGCGTCCTCGACGTGCATTTCCGCCGCATTGCCGCCTGTCCACTCGTCGCGCTTGATCGTTCCGGCAAGCCACCACCGCGTATCAGGGGCGGACGACAGCAGGGCTGCCCCGAGCGGCGTGTCGGCAGCGCGGAAGGCAATCCACTTGAAGCTCTTGCCATCATCGCCACTGGCGATCCCGCGGACGTGGCCGTTGCCGACGATCGACGTGCGGATCAGCCGTGCGGGCCCGGCGGCGATTCGCGGAGACGGCCAGCCGGCGCCATACGGCCCGCCAGCGTCGAGCTCATCGCACAGTCCGCCAGCGACCCCGCCGGGGGAGAGCAGGGCGTCGAGCGTCAGCGCGCGCCCGCCGCGCGCGGTCTCGATGGTGGCGGCAAGGCGATCGTGGAGGAACGCGCGAAATGGTTCGAGCCCGCCAGCGGCGATGGTCACGCCAGCCGCCATCGCGTGGCCGCCGCCGGCGACCAGCAGACCGCTGTCCTTGGCAGCGAGGATCGCGGCACCGAGGTCGACCCCCGAGATCGATCGTCCCGAACCCTTGCCGATTCCGGCTTCATCCTCGGCGATGACGATCGCCGGGCGGCCATATTTTTCCTTGAGGCGGCTGGCGACAATCCCGACCACGCCGGGGTGCCAGCCGGCGCCCGAGACGATGATCAGAGGCGCGTCGGCCTGCGCAAGCGCCTGCTCGGCAGCTTCGTCGCTGACGACTTGCTCGATCGCGCGGCGTTCCTCGTTAAGGCGGTCGAGCTCGGCGGCGATGGTCCGCGCTTCCTCGGGGTCGGTCGCGGTCAGCAGGCGAACGCCGAGATCGGACTTGCCGACGCGGCCGCCGGCATTGATCCGCGGGCCGAGCGCGAAGCCAAGGTCGCGGCTGGTCGGGCTTTTGACCAGCCGGGCGACGTCGGCCAGCGCGGCGAGGCCGATATTCTGGCGGCCGGCCATGACCTTTAGTCCCTGGGTGACGAACGCCCGGTTGAGAGTCTTGAGCTTGGCGACATCGGCCACCGTGCCAAGCGCAACAATGTCGATCAGGTCGAGGATCTTGGGCTCGGCATTGCCGTTGACGAACCGTCCGCGCTTGCGGAGCTCGCGGAGCAGCGCGACCCCGAGCAGGAATGCCATTCCGACCGCGGCGAGATGACCGTGGGCGGCGCCCTCGGCGCTTTCATCTAGCCGGTTGGGGTTGATCATCGCCACGGCCTGCGGGAGCGCGGACGAGCATAAGTGGTGGTCGCAGACGATCACGTCGAGCCCGGCGGCGGCGGCCTCGGCCAGTGCGTCGAACGCCTGGGCCCCGCAATCGACCGTGACCGCCAAGCTCGCGCCCTGGTCCTTGAGCTCGACCAACGCCTTTCCGCTCGGGCCATAGCCTTCCATCAGCCGGTCGGGGATGTAGATCAGCGGGTCGCTACCAAGGCGGCGGAGCAACACGGTAAGCAAGGCGGCCGAGGTTGCTCCATCGACGTCATAATCGCCGAAGATCGCGATTTTCTCGTTCGCCTCGACCGCATCGGCGAGGCGCGCGGCGGCCTTGTCCATATCGGCGAATACCGACGGGTCGGGCAGGAAGTCGCGCAACGTCGGCGCTCGGTAGCGGGCGAGGTCGGCGGGATCGACTCCGCGGGCAAGCAGGAGCTGGTCGATCAGCGCGATGCCAAGATCGTCGCCGCCATCGCGCCGCGCGCGCCACGGCTGGCCGCTGATCGCGCGGAACGAAGCGAAGGAGCTACTCATGGGGTGGGTCTAAGGGCGCGGACGACAAAGGCAACACTAACGTACGCAACCGAAATGATCGCTGCTAAGCGATTGGGCAGGCAGAATTTCTGGGGTAGCAGCGAGTCTCAGGCAACGCCGTGGCGATGTTCGGTGAAGACCCTGCGAACGGTGCCCGAACTGGCGCGCATGACGATCGTCTCGCTGGTTACGGAGCCATCCTTCTTGCGCTTGACACCCCTGAGCAGCGACCCGTCGGTGACTCCGGTCGCGGCAAAGATGCAGTCGCCCTTGGCCATGTCGTTTAGCGCATAGACGCGGTCGAGATCGGTGATGCCCCAGCGCTTGGCGCGGGCGCGCTCGTCGTCGTTGCGGAACAGCAACCGGCCCTGGATCTGCCCGCCGATGCAGGCCAACGCCGCCGCCGCGAGCACGCCTTCGGGCGCGCCGCCGGTGCCCATATAGACGTCGATCCCGGTGTCCGGATCGGTTGTCGCGATGACTCCGGCGACATCGCCGTCGGAGATGAGGTGGATCGCGCAGCCGATCGCTCGAAGCTCGGCGATGATCCCGGCGTGACGATCGCGATCGAGTACGCAGGCGGTGATGTCGATCGGATCGACTCCCTTGGCGGCGGCGATCGCGGTGATGTTCTCGGCTACCGAGCGGTCGAGATCGATCGTTCCGGCCGGGTAGCCCGGTCCGATCGCAAGCTTGTCCATGTAAACATCGGGCGCATTGAGCAGTCCGCCGCCCTCCGCGATCGCCAGCACGGCAAGCGAATTGGGGCCGGCCTTGGCGGTGATGGTGGTGCCCTCGAGCGGATCCAGGGCGATGTCGATCTTGGGGCCGTTTCCGGAAGTGCCGGAGTCGGGCCTGAACAGCCCGACTCTCTCGCCGATGTAGAGCATTGGCGCTTCGTCGCGCTCGCCCTCACCGATGACGATCGTTCCGTCCATTGGCAATTGGTTGAGCGCGGTGCGCATCGCGTCGACTGCGGCGGCGTCGGCGGCTTTTTCATCGCCGCGCCCGACCATCCTTGCAGCAGCGATCGCGGCGGCTTCGGTGACCCGGACCATTTCCAGGACGAGGACGCGGTCGAGGATCGAGGAGGGAGTGACCATGAAGGAATCGAAGCTCCGGCAATGAGTGAGACGAACGGCCTCGCCGCCGATACCGGCGAGGCCGCGCCTTGTCGCCTATTTCTTCTTCTTGAGCGGCGCGGCTTTCGTGGCCTCGGCCTTCTTGGGCCACGGATATTGCTTTTCGATCGCCGCGAACCGCGCCGCCGACTGTGGCATGGCGCGCATGATGTCGGGCATGGCGGCAAACATACCGCGGAAGACATCCCCGTCGATCCAGATCAGCATCATGTCCTGGCCGAACGCGCGCCCGGTGTCGGTGGCGAAAAAGCGGTTGAGATCGTTCAATTGGTTGGCATCGAAGCGGCGGGCCATGGCGCGCGCCATGCCTTCGCGAAGCTTGGGTTCCATGATGCCCATGGTCTGCTTCATCTCGTCCTTAAACGCGGCGGCATAGGCCTTGACCCGGGCATCGAACAACGGGTCGTTCTTGGTCGCCTGCTGGCGAAGCGTAAGCGCCTCGTTGGGACCGGTAGCAACGGGCATCCCGATCGCGTTGGACAGTTCGGTCCCGGTCATTGACAGCAACCGTTCGTAGACACCGTTCATCAGATTGTCGGTCATGACATTGGTCATCCGGCTATAAGTGCCGGCGGGCATGAAGCTGTTCATGGTGGTGCGGGCGAGCGCCAGGCGGGCGGGCTCGGGATCGGCCTGCGGCGGCAGGATCCGGTCGAGCGCCTTGACCGCCATGTCCGCGAACCTCGACATCGATGCGGCCTGATTGGCGGCCTTGGTGGCTTCGCTGGCGGCGGTTTTTGTTCCCGGCTTTTCGGCGGGCGCGGCGGCAATCGGCACTTCGGCGACGATGGCCGGCGGTGGTGCGGTCGGCGCGGGCGTGGCGGTGGCGGCGGCAAGCGCCAGAACGAACGGCAACGACATGTGTTTACTCCCCCTGTTAAGCGCATTTTTATGGTGCCTAACCGAGGGTTGCAAGCGCGATGTGCGGATCAATCCTCGGCCGGATCGGCCTCATGATCGAGGATCGAGGTTCGGACCCGGACCGAGCGCGTGCCGAGCCGAGTCTCGTAGAGGAAGACGGCAAAGCCAACCCCGGTGCAGGCCATCGAGGCGATGAACAGCAAGGCGATGGCGGTGCCGAACTTGAGACCGGTGAGGAAGGCGGTGAACAGCAGGATCACCACCGCCGAAATCAGCAAGGCGGCCGTCACGGTCGTGAAGATCGCTAGATTGACGATCCGGGTCCGGCGGTCGAGCAAGCGGACTTCGCGGATCAGCCGGTCATGCTCGTCACCGCGGCTGCCGAGGATCCGCGGCTCGAGATCGCGTGTTCGATCGACGATCCGGGCAAGCCGGCCGGCGCAGACGTTGAGGAACGCGCCCAAGCCAGCGAGCAGGAACACCGGCGCGACCGCCAGCTGGATAATCTGAGCGAGCTGGGTAAGCTCGGGCGAAGGCGATGGCAGCGGGGCCGACATGATGATCAGACATTTTCCGCGTCGCGGGCGCAGCTGGCGACTTCGAGCAACAGCATCGCGGTCGCGATGAAGCTTGCCGCGAGGATCCAGGCGAAGCTTCCGATCATCGGCGGGGTTGCTCCGAACAGGCTGACGATCAGCGTCGCGATCGACAGGCCAACCGCCAGGATCAGCGCGAGGACAAGGTCGGTTGCCGCTGCAATCCCGGTCCAGGTGCGCACCGATCCGGACTCGAGCCGGGCGGCGAGCATCAGCAATATCGAGCGCAGGAACAGCCAGCCGGCGACGATCGAGAGCGTCGAGAGGAAGTGGGTCGCATTGTCGGTGGCGAACAGGACGCCCGCGAGCACGGTGAGCGCCCCGGCGAGCATCGCCAGCCGGCGGGTCTCGTGGCGCAATGTCCCGGCGAAAATCTCGGTCAGCCCGGCGAGCACCAGCAAAGTACCAATGATCAGCGAGCTATGCTCCTTGCCATAAAGTGGAAGCAGGGCCGATCCCGCGCTCAGCAACAAGATGAACCATCCCGCGGTCGCGATCGACTTGGCGCGACCGGGAAGGTCGGTGGAGTGCTTGGGTAGCGTGGTCACGGACGCCGGGTTAGCGCATCCGCTTGGCCGAGGCCATCGCGGCGCGCGCTTGGCAGCCGCCACCACGGGGTGCCGGGGCTCAAGTGATGCTCGTGATGATAGCCGCCGAAATGGAAGCAAGTGGCGAGCGAGGCGAGCGGCGACAGGCGATTGCTCCGCGCCCGATGTTCGTCGGCGAACAAATCCTCGGCGTGGCGATGCGGCAAATAGGTGCCGAAGACGAACAATTGGACCAAGGCGAGCACTGCCGGCACTGCCCAGAAGACGACGATGTTGGTGAGCGACGCTCCCAACAGCATGTAAATGATCGCAACGATCGTGATCCGGACGATCTGGCCGTGGGTGTAGTAACCGCGGAAGAACCGCACGAACCACGGGCCGAGGCGGCGCGGCTCACCGAAGTGGAAATCGGGGTCGCTCTCGGTCCCCGGCGCGGCATGGTGCGCGTGATGTTTGGGGAGAAGCGCGCGGTAGGAGAGCGCCGCGTAAGCACCGAGCATCACCGTTCCGATCACCGAGTTGAGGCGCGGGCGGCCGGGCGCAAGCGAGCCGTGCATGCAATCGTGAGCGATGATGAACAACCCGGTGCTCAGCCACGCCTGGACGATCACCAGCAACGCGGCAAGCGGCAGGGTTGATGCCTGCCAATGCCAGAAAAATATCCCGCCGAGGTGGATTGTCAGCCAGGCCGCGCTGACCAGGGCGGCGAGCATCAGGCTAGTCGGCGGTTGGGCTTGGGCAGGGCTCGTCATTGGTCTTGCTTAGCACGGATCAGCTTGCGTTACCCTGACTATTGATCGCAACGATGGTGATCGCGCCGCCGGGGCCGGGTGAATCGATTTCCTCGTCGATCTGATTGCCGATCAGCGCCTTGGCGAGCGGGGCGGTGAAGGCGATCCGGCCGGTCGCGGGATCGCTTTCGTCATGGCCCACGATGGCTAGCGTGCGCGTTCTGCCGTCCTGCTCGATGGTGACGCTGGTGCCGAGCGCGACAATCACGCCCGAAGCGAGTGGCGCAAGCTGAGCGGTGGCTAGCCGAGCGCGCCAATAACGAAGATCGCGCTGAAGCTCGGGCAGCGCCTCCGTCGAGGCAGCGCCAACCGCGGCTTCGAGCTCGGCATTGCGCGCCTCGATCAGCTTGAGTCCGCGCGGAGTGACGAGGTTGGGTCCAGGCGGGATCGGAAGCTCGAACCTGGGCTCGAGATGCTCCTCATCGCTATCGCGGCGGAAGGCGACGCTCATGCGCTTGCCATCATTTTCTTGATCCCGCGCGCGGCTTGGCGGAGGCGTTGTTCGTTTTCGACCAGCGCGAGGCGGACAAAGCCTTCGCCTTCCTCGCCAAAGCCTACTCCCGGCGCCACTGCGACCCGCGCCTCGGTCATCAAGCGTTTGGCGAACTCGACGCTTCCGAGATGGCGGAAGGGTTCGGGGATTGGGCTCCATGCGAACATGCTGGCCAACGGCACGGGAATATCCCAGCCGGCGCGGGCGAAACTGTCGATCATCGCGTCGCGGCGCTTTTTGTAGAGCGCGCGGTTGTAGTCGATGATGTCCTGCGCGCCGTTCAAGGCAGCGGTCGCGGCGGCCTGGATCGGGGTGAAGGCGCCATAATCGAGGTAGGACTTGACCCGGGTCAGTGCTCCGATCAGCCGCGCGTTGCCGACCGCGAAGCCGATCCGCCAGCCTGCCATCGAGTAGGTCTTGGACATTGAGGTGAACTCGACCGCGACATCCTTTGCGCCCTCGACCTGCAGGATCGACGGGGTCGGCACGTCGCCGAAGTAGATTTCGGCATACGCCAAATCGGAGATGACGATCAGCCCTGCCTCGCGAGCAAAGGCGACCAGTTTCTCGTAGAAAGCGAGGTCGACGGTCTGCGCGGTCGGGTTGCTGGGATAGCCAATCACCAGCACCTTGGGCCGCGGCACGGTGTAGCGCATCGCCTTTTCCAGCCGGTCGAAGAAATCGGGGCCGGGGACCGCGGGGATCGAGCGGATCGCGGCCCCGGCAATGATGAAGCCGAAGTGGTGGATCGGGTAGCTCGGATTGGGGGTCAGCACGACATCGCCCGGTGCGGTGATTGCCTGGGCGAGGTTGGCGAGACCTTCCTTGCTGCCGAGCGTGACAATGATTTCGCTGTCGGGGTCGAGCGCGACATTGAAGCGGCGCTGGTAATATGCCGCCTGGGCTTTCCTGAGGCCGGGGATGCCCTTCGACGCGGAGTAACGGTGCGATGTCGGCTTGGCCGCGACCTCGCACAATTTAGCAATGACGTGCGGCGGCGGGGCGCCGTCGGGGTTGCCCATACCAAGATCGACGATGTCCTCGCCCCGAGCCCGCGCCGCCGCCTTCATCGCGTTGACCTCGGCGAAGACGTAAGGCGGCAGGCGCTGGATGCGGTAGAATTCGTCGGTCATTGGCGGATGATGGCCGATTGCTGCGGCACCGCAAAGCCGAAATGAGCATTGGCGCAAGTCAGGTGGGCAGGACTTTCGACCCAATCCGCTCGCGGCGCAGCAGCCACGCGGTGAGGACGAGCGGGCCGATCCAGGCGAGCCACGCGTCGCACGAATAGAAGAGTTCGAAATCCCGACGCTGGCCGTAAATCGCCCAAAGCGCGAGGTAGATTCGGAAGAAGATCGCGCCGCTGGCGGTGGCGGTCATCAGCAGCATCGCCGCCCGGTGGCGGGCGCGGCGGCGATGCCGGATATGCCACAGGCCGAGCGCAAGAAATGTCATCCACAGCATAGCCTGGGCGACGAACCCCGCGCCCGACCAAATAGTGACCGGCGCGACCCACGCCACTGGGAGCGCAGTCAATCCGGCGATCGAGACATCAACCGCCGCGATGCGCCCGAGCCAGCGATGAATAGGCCGGCGGCGCAGGGCGATGACCGCCGGAAGCAACAGCAATGCCAGCCCGCCGGTCAGCATATGGACGGGGAAGATCAGGGGAAGCTGCTCGGCCTTGATCGCCAGCGCTTCGGGGAATTCGCCGTGGACAAATGCCTCGACCAGCGCCTTGCGCGCCACGTCGCCGACGAACAGCATTACAAGGATGCCCGACAATGCTAGGATTGCGCTCCGGGCCGGGCGTTTCCCGAAGTCGCGGAGCAGAGGTCGGGAAAGAACGGAGATGGGCATGGCGAAATTATCTCATCGCACGGCGGGATTGTCGATGCTGGCCGGTTGCGTCGCGATCGTCGCGATCACGGCTGGCGGCGCGCAGTCGGCGCCGGGCAGCCCGTTATATGCCGGGCGCTGGATGGTATCCGACGACAAGCCGGTCTTCTCGGCGCGCGGAATCCTCTACAAGACCGTCGATATCGCACCATGCGGCGGGGATTTTTGCGGCATCAGCGTCGGTCCCAATGGCACCTGCGGCCCGGTGCTGTTCCGTTTCCTGGCCAAGAGTGTTCACAGCGGCGATCCGCTGCGGGGTCACGGACGGTGGGGTAACACGCGGCTTAACGTGCAGATCGAAGGGTATGATCAGGACAAGAGCGCACCCGACGGCCGCTTTCTCAGTATCAACCTGGGCAACGGCTACGATTTCGGCGAGCGGTCAGGCAACATGCCCAAGTTTGCCGCCGGCTATCATTCGCTCGGCGCTGCGCACTGCGTCGCCCGCTAGCGAGCGACGCTAGCGGTCATAGGCAGGAAGGCTCAATCCCCGGGCAATTGCGGCGCCCCTGAGCGAGAAGCCGGCCAGACCGGCGACCAAAGCGGCGAGGGCCGGCGGGGCGCCGAACAGCGACAGTGCGACGAACAGCCCCGAGGCGAGCGCCGCCGCGGTGACGTACAATTCGGGGCGCATCAGGATCGAGGGTTCGCCAGCCAGCACGTCGCGGATGATCCCGCCGACGCAGGCGGTCATCACGCCCATCGCGAAGGCCGGGACCGGAGCGACACCATAGTTGAGCGCCTTGGCCGCGCCATAGGTCGAGTAAGCCGCGAGCCCGATTGCGTCGAACCACAGTAACGCCTTGCCGGCGATGACCGTGCGCGACAGGAACCACACCGCCAGCGCGGCGGCGATGCAGATCAATAATGTCGAGTTGGTGTGGACCCAGAACACTGGTGCGCCGATCAGCAGGTCGCGCACGGTGCCGCCGCCGACCCCGGTCACCACGGCGAAGAAAAAGAACGTCACCAGGGTCTGCTTTTTCTCGGCCGCCAACAGCGCGCCCGAAATCGCGAACACCGCGATCCCGACATAGTCGAGCAGCAGGAGTGCATCGACGGGGAGGATGGTGGGGGGCGTCATGTGGGCTCAATGCGTCGCTTTGCGACCTGGCGCAACTTGGCTCCTCCCCATCGAGGGGCGGGGAGTGTATGGTGGCCGCATGACCGAAGACTCCACAAGCACCGCCGCCCCGCCGCTCCCGACGCTCGAAGACTGGCAGCATTGGACCTGGGTGACGGGGCGCGCGCAGCAGATGTTGATGGAAAATTGGGCGGAGAGCCTGAAGACAGACCAGCCGATCGCCGGATTGGCCCCGACCGCGACCGCCGACCCGCTGGCGTGGATGACCGCCGGGGCCGAAGCGTGGTCGAAGGGGTTCGAGGCGTGGGGCCGGATGCTCGGCGCGACCGCCGAAGCCGGGCAGAAGAAAGACCGCCGCTTCGCCTCCCCCGAATGGAGCGAAAATCCGGTCTTCGAGACGATCAAGCAAAGCTATCTCGCCATTTCCGACCGGTTGCTCGGATCGGTCGAAGAGATGGAGGGAGTCGATGACGAAACCCGCCAGAAGATGCGCTTTGCCACGAAGAGCTTCGTCGATGCGATAGCGCCGTCCAATTTTGCGCTGACCAATCCGGAGGTGATGAAAAAGACCATCGAGACCCGCGGCGACAATTTGCTCGGCGGGCTGAGGAACATGCTCGACGACATCCGCGGCGGGCAGCTGACCCAGACGCAAAAGGGAGCGTTCGAAGTCGGCCGCAACCTCGCCGCAACCCCGGGCAAGGTGGTCTATGA
>JBBRTO010000023.1:0-25008 GCA_038244345.1 Sphingomonadales bacterium
CCGGATCATCTGGCAGTGGATCCGCGAGAAACTGATCCTCCCCTATCTCGACATCGACCTCAAATATTACGACCTCGGGATCGAGAAGCGCGACGAGACCGACGACAAGATCACCGTCGAAGCGGCCGAGGCGATCAAGCACTATGGAGTCGGCGTGAAGTGCGCCACGATCACGCCGGACGAGGCGCGGGTCGAGGAATTCAAGCTCAAGAAAATGTGGAAATCGCCCAACGGCACGATCCGCAATATCCTTGGCGGCGTCGTGTTCCGCGAGCCGATCGTGATCGACAATATCCCGCGGATCATCCCTGGCTGGACCGACCCGATCGTGATCGGCCGCCATGCCTTTGGCGACCAGTATAAGGCGACCGACTTTCTCGTTCCCGGTCCCGGCAAGCTGATGATGAAATGGACCGGCGAGGACGGCCAGGTGATCGAGTATGAAGTGTTCGACTATCCGTCCGCCGGAGTCGCGATGGGGATGTACAATCTCGACGAGTCGATCCGCGACTTCGCGCAGGCCTGCCTGAACTATGGCCTGCAGCGCAAATGGCCGGTGTATCTCTCAACCAAAAACACCATCCTCAAGGCTTACGACGGCCGCTTCAAGGATATCTTCCAGGAAGTTTTCGACAAGGACTTCAAAGCCCAGTTCGCCGAAGCGGGAATCGAATATCAGCATCGCCTGATCGACGACATGGTTGCTTCCGCTCTCAAGTGGAGCGGCAAGTTCGTGTGGGCGTGCAAGAATTACGACGGCGACGTCCAGTCCGACCAGGTGGCGCAGGGCTTCGGCTCACTGGGCCTTATGACCAGCGTGCTGATGACCCCCGACGGTCGGACGGTCGAGGCCGAAGCGGCGCATGGCACGGTGACCCGCCATTTCCGTATGCACCAGGCGGGCAAGGCGACCTCGACCAACCCGATCGCGTCGATCTTCGCCTGGACCGGTGGGCTCAAGTTCCGCGGCAAGCTCGACGAGACCCCCGAGGTGATCAAATTCGCCGAAACGCTCGAGCGGGTGTGCATTGCGACGGTCGAAGAAGGCAAGATGACCAAGGATCTGGCGATCCTCGTCGGCCCTGAGCAGGCATGGATGACAACCGAGCAATTCTTCGAGGCTATCCGCAAGAATCTCGAGCAAGCGATGTCCGGCACCGCCTAGCCGAAGGCGTTCGGCGACCTGACCCGCTCGCGGCGGAACCCGAGGCCGATCATCCGGCCCGGGATGCGTCGCAGCAACGGAAAACGGTCGAGCAACCGGACCACTAGCGGCGCGGCAATCGGCCCGCCGCCAACGTCGAGGATACGGTCGATGATCCGGTCCTGCGCCGCTTTCTGACCGGCCTGGACGAGGCGGGTCGGAAGACGACGGCGTTGCTCGACCTTGTGGAGCAGGCCATCGACCCCCTCCCCGCGCGCCAGCGGCGCGGTCAGCGCATTGGCGGCGGCGACCGCATCCTGGATGGCGAGGTTGATCCCGACCCCGCCGATCGGCGACATGGCATGCGCCGCATCACCGATCGCCAGCAGGCCGGGGCGATACCAGCGGGTGAGCCGGTCAAGGGTCACTTCGAGCAAGTGCAGATCCTCGACTTTGGTCAGAGAGTTTGACGGCAAGTCGATGTCGGGAAATGCTTTTCTCACCTCATTCTGAAACCACTCGACGCCCCGCGCGCGGACTGCCTCGCCCTGACCCTTGGGGATCAGAAAAGCGCATTGCCAATAGGTCCGGCGGTCGATCAGCACCACCATCCGTCCGGTGGCAATCGAGGCGCGGATCGCGTCGCCAGGATTGTCGGCCTTCGAGAGTCGGAACCAGAACACGTCCATCGGCGCACCGATCGCCTCGACCGGCAACAACCCGAGGGTGCGGACCAAGGATGAGCGGCCATCGGCGGCGATCACCAGCTTGCCGGCAAGTTCCTCTCGGCCGCTGGCGTAGCGTACGCCAGCGATCCGGCCCTTGGTCTCGACGAAGGCGGTCACCGGCTCCTCCATCGCCAGCGCGAAGGTCGGGTAGGCCGCCGCCTCGTCGCGCAGGAAATCGAGGAAATCCCATTGCGGCATCATGGCGATGAACGGCGCTTGGGTGCGCAAATGCGACAGGTCGCCGAGGGTGAACTCGCGCCCCGACACGCTGATCCGCGCCCTGTCGAGCCGATCGTGGGGTCGCTTGAGGAATTTGCCAAGCAGGCCAAGCTGGTCAAGGATTTCCATGGTCGAGGGGTGGACCGTGTCACCGCGGAAATCGCGAAAGAAGTCGGGGTGCTTCTCGATCACTTTTACCGAGACTCCGGCGCGGGCGAACAGCAGGCCGGCCATCATCCCCGCTGGCCCGCCGCCGACGATCAGCACGTCCGTGGTCATCGAATTGCGGCCCCAAGAGTCCCAAAAGTCGCACTCATACACGCGCGCGCGTTCTCCGTTGGTGTCGGCCATGACCATCGGAGAGGAAGACTGCGAGGTGTTGAAACCAGCGACGGCATGACGTCACGCTGGCAGCAGGAATCCTACTTTGAAAGCGAAATGTGCCGGGCCGGTGACAAGTGCGCGATCCCATGCTCTTAGAAGCCATGGCCGGCCAGCTGCACATGACGCCTGCGTTGAGCGACACGCTGACCATCCTCGGTGCGGCGGGGATCGTCATTCCGGCATTCGCCCGGCTCAAAATCTCGCCGATCATCGGCTTCATCCTGGTCGGGATCCTCGCCGGGCCGCACGGACTGGGGACGCAGGTCGCGGCGCATCCGTGGCTCGAGGCGGTGACGATCACCAACCCGGCGGCGATCGAGCCGTTCGCCGAGTTCGGGATCGTGCTGTTGCTGTTCGCGATCGGGCTCGAGCTGAGTTTCAGGCGGCTGGTGTCGATGCGCCGCATGGTGTTTGGCATTGGCGCGGCAGAGCTCGGCTTCTGCGCGCTGCTGATCGGCGGTGGCTTGCTGGCGATGGGCAACTCGATCTCCGCGGCGATCGTGCTCGGGCTCGCGCTGGCGATGTCATCGACCGCGTTGGTGATCCCGCTGGCGGGCACGACCAGCCCGGCGGGCAAGGCGGCGTTCGCGATGCTGTTGTTCGAAGATCTGGCGCTGGTGCCCCTGCTGTTCCTGTTCGCCAGTCTCGGCGGAGGGGCGGAACCCGGCGCTCTGCTGACCGTGATATGGCAGGGCGCGCTGGTGATCGCGGCGATGCTGGTCGCCGGGCGGCTGCTGCTGCCGCCATTGTTCGCGCAAGCGGCGCGAACCAAGAGCCCCGAACTGTTCCTAGCGGTCAGCCTGCTCACCGTGATCCTCGCCAGCCTGGCGACCAGCGCGGTCGGCCTGTCGCCGATCCTCGGAGCGTTGATCGCCGGGGTGCTGATCGCCGAGACCGATTATCGCAGCGAAGTCGAGGTGGTGACCGCCCCTTTGCGCGGATTGGCGCTGGGCGTGTTCCTGATCACCGTCGGGATGAGCCTCGACCTGGCGTCGCTGATCACCAATAGGAAACAACTGTTGCTCGCGCTGACGCTAGTCCTGCTGGCCAAGGTCGCGGTGACATCGGCCTTGCTGTGGCTAAGCGGGTCGCGCCCCGCGGTGGCGGCGGAAACCGGGCTGGTAATGGCCAGCCCATCGGAAACCACCCTGATCCTGCTCGGCGCAGGGGCGGCGGCAGGGGTGATCCTGCCGGGGGCGGCGAGCTTCTGGCAGGCGGTGACCGCGCTCGGGCTGACCGTGACCCCGTTGCTGGCGATGCTCGGCCGGGCGGCGGCGCGGCGGGTGGATCGAGGGGCGAGCTCGCACGTCGAGCAGGGCGCGGCGGCGGGCAAGACGGTGATCTTCGGCTTCGGCCGCGTCGGGCAGATGGTCGCCGACATGCTGACCGAACATAAGAAGGGCTATATCGCGGTCGAGAGCGACGTGGATTCCGTCATTCAGGCACGCGAGGCCGGCTATCACGTGCTGTTCGGCGATGTCGCGCGCGGCCATATGGTCGAAAAGCTCGATCTGGGCGCGGCCGACGCCCTGGTGTTGACGATGGACGATCCGGTGTTGATCATCCGCCTCGCAAAGCAGATCCGCGAACTGTTCCCCGACCTTCCGATCATCGCCCGAGCCCGCGACATCGACCACGCCGCGCGGCTGTATCGCGCCGGCGTAACCGACGCGGTGCCCGAAGCGATGGAAGCCTCGCTGCAGCTGTCCGAGGCGGTGCTGGTCGACATCGGCGTGGCGATGGGCCCGGTGATCGCGTCGATCCACGAGAAGAGGAGCGAGCTGCGCGGGGAGATCATGGCGTCGGGGGAGTTGGCGGAGGAGCCGAGAATGGGGCGGCGACGGGTGCGGGATGGCACATAATTCCTCCCCGTCTACGGGGAGGTGGCAGCGCAGCTGACGGAGGGGGGTCGCCACCCGCGGTAACCCCCTCCACCATGTTTCACATGGTCCCCCTCCCCGTACCGGGGAGGAATTTTAGGTCAGCGCCTCGCGAACCGCCTGAAGCGCTTCCCCAGCCTTCGCTCCATCCGGCCCACCACCTTGCGCCATGTCGGGGCGGCCGCCGCCCCCCTGCCCGCCTAGTGCAGCGACAGCAGCCTTGACGAGGTCGACCGCTGAAACCTTGCCCACGAGGTCGTCGGTGACTCCGATCGCGACGCTGGCGCGGCCGTCGTTGGTGGCGATGAGCGCGGCGATCCCGCTGCCGAGGCGCTGCTTCATCGCATCGACTTCGCCGCGGAGGTTCTTGGGGTCGAGGCCGTCGACGACCTGGCCGAGGAAGGCATGGCCGGCAATCTGCTCGGGGCCGGCCTCCGCGGTTTTCGCTGAGCCTCCGCCCATCGCCAGTGCCTTACGGGCGTCGGCGAGTTCGCGCTCGAGCTTGCGGCTTTGCTCGACCAAGGCAGCGACCCGCGCCGGGACTTCGTCGGGCGAGGCCTTGAGTGCGGCGGCGGCTTCGCGCAGTTTTTCGTCGCGGGCATTGAGCCACAGGCGCGCGCCCTCGCCGGTCAGCGCCTCGATCCGGCGGATGCCCGACGATACCGCGCTTTCGGCGATGATCTTGAAGATGGCGATGTCGCCGGTCGCCTCGACATGGGTGCCACCACACAGTTCGACCGAGAAATGCTTGTCGGTGTTGCGGCCCATGCTGAGCACGCGCACCTCGTCGCCATATTTCTCGCCGAACAAGGCCAGCGCGCCCGCCGCAACGGCGTCGTCGGGGGTCATCAGGCGGGTGGTGACCGGCTGATTGGCGCGGATTTCGGCGTTCACCTCGGTCTCGACCGCGGCGATGTCGTCTTGGGTCAGCGCCTTGGGGTGCGAATAATCGAACCGCAGGCGGTCGGGCGCGACGAGGCTGCCCTTCTGGGAGACGTGGCCACCGAGGCGGTTGCGCAAGGCGGCGTGGAGCAGATGGGTCGCGCTATGATTGGCGCGGGTCGCGGCGCGGCGCTCGACATCGACCGACTGGTGGAGCGTGTCGCCGAGCTTGAGCGTGCCCTTGATGACGCGGGTGCGGAGCGCGTGAAGCTTGCCGAGCGGTTTCGACGTATCCTCAACTGCACCTTCGAAGCCATTGAGCGAGGTAAGTTTTCCAGCGTCGCCAACCTGTCCACCGCTTTCGCCGTAGAAGGGGGTCTGGTTGAGGATGATCGAGACGCTGTCGCCCTCGCCCGCCATCTCGACCCGCGCGCCGTCCTTGACCAAAGCGAGAACCACGCCCTCGCCTTCATGCCCCGAGTAACCGGTGAATTCGGTCGATCCGGCCTCCTCGACGATATCGAACCAAAGATCGTCCGACGCTTTCTCCCCCGACCCCTTCCACGCGGCGCGCGCGGCGGCTTTCTGCTCGGCCATCGCCGAGTCAAACCCCGCACGGTCGACCGCCATGCCGCGGGCCCGAAGCGCGTCCTCGGTGAGGTCGTAGGGGAAACCGAACGTGTCGTAGAGCTTAAACGCGGTCGCACCGGGGAGCGTGCCGCCTTCACCTATATCTCCAGTGGCTTCGTCGAGCAGTTTGAGACCATTGGCGAGGGTGCGACGGAACTGAGCTTCTTCCTGCGCCAGCGTTGCCTCGATCAATGGCTGGGCGCGGATGAGCTCGGGGTACGCTTGCCCCATTTCGGCGACCAGTTGCGGCACCAGGCGGTGCATCAGCGGATCTTTCGCGCCGAGCAAATGCGCGTGGCGCATCGCGCGGCGCATGATCCGGCGGAGGACATAGCCCCTGCCCTCATTCGCGGGCAGCACCCCGTCAGCGACGAGGAAGCCCGAAGCGCGCAGATGATCGGCGATCACGCGGTGGGAGGCTTGCTGCTCGCCCTCCGCCTTGGTGTGGGTCAGCTCCTCCGAGGCGTGGATCAGCGCCTTGAACGTGTCGGTGTCGTAATTGTCGTGGACGCCCTGCATTACCGCCGCAACGCGCTCGAGCCCCATGCCGGTGTCGATCGACGGCCTAGGCAGATCGGCGACGATCTCGTCGGCCTCCTGCAGGAATTGCATGAAGACGAGGTTCCAGATCTCGACGAAGCGGTCGCCATCTTCGTCGGCGCTGCCGGGCGGGCCACCGGAGATGTGGTCGCCATGATCGTAGAAGATTTCGCTGCACGGGCCCGCCGGACCGTCGGCGCCCATCGCCCAGAAATTATCCTTGGTGGCGATGCGGATGATGCGACTGTCCGGCAGGCCGGCGATCTTCTTCCACAGGTCGAACGCCTGATCGTCGGTGTGATAGACGGTGACGGTCAGTCGCTCGGGGTTGAGGCCCCATTCCTTGGTCAGCAACGTCCAGGCGTGGGTGATCGCCTGGTCCTTGAAATAATCGCCGAAGCTGAAATTCCCCAGCATTTCGAAAAAGGTGTGGTGACGCGCGGTATAGCCGACATTGTCGAGATCGTTATGCTTGCCCCCGGCGCGGACGCATTTCTGCGACGAGGTGGCGGTGACATAGGGCCGCGTCTCAAGCCCGGTGAAGACGTTCTTGAACGGGACCATGCCGGCGTTGACGAACATCAGCGTCGGGTCGTTGTGCGGGACGAGCGGCGCCGAAGCGACACGCGCATGCCCGGCGCTCTCGAAATAATCGAGGAAGCCACGGCGGATGTCGTTGGTCGAGGTCATGGATGCGATTTACGGTGCTTGCTGCGGTGCGGCAAGGGCGGGCGGAAGCGAGGGAAATCAGCGATCCCGAAATAAAAGTGAAAATATCATGCAACGGGGCTTGCGACCCCGCTGAGAAGCTGCTCTAACAATCGGGTGGTTGCGGACTTCGGTCCAAAATCATGGAGCCCCGGATACTTCGGTATCCGGGGCTTACCCATTTCTGGGACCCAGCGTTTTGCGTGCCGCCCTCCACCAAGCCTCGGCGATCCGCCGGGGCTTTCTTTTTGCCCGCGCCCCGCTAGCAAGCGGCGATGGCCAAACGAGCGACGTCGAGCATTCCCAGATATCAACGCCGGCGCAGCGGCCGAAGCGCCCGTGGTGGCGGCGGCGTCTTGCGATTCCTTGGCAAGCTGATCCTCGGGCTGTTCCTGTTGTCGATCCTGTGGGTGCTGGCCTATCGCTTTATCAACCCGCCGATCACCGCGACGATGCTCGGCGATGTGTTCGCCGGACGCGGGGCGACCCGCGACTGGATGAGCCTGGGAGCGATGGACCGCGACATGGTCCGCGCCGCGATCGGGGCGGAAGACAGCAAATTCTGCAGCCACAACGGCTTCGATATCGAGTCGATCGAGGATGCGATGAAACGCAACGCGAGCGGGGGTCGCATTAGAGGCGGATCAACGATCAGCCAGCAGACCGCCAAGAATGTCTTCCTGTGGCAAGGCGGCGGCTATCCGCGCAAGGCCGCGGAGGCCTATTTCACCTTTCTGGTCGAGCATCTGTGGGGCAAGCGCCGGATCATGGAGGTCTATCTCAACGTCGCCGAGACGGGGATCGGCACCTACGGCGCCAATGCCGGATCGATGCGCTATTTCGGGCATGATGCCTCGGCCATGTCGGCGACCGAAGCAGCGCGGATTGCGGCGATCCTGCCTCTGCCCAAGAAACGCGGCGCGGTCGCCCCCAAGGGTTTCACCAAGCGCTACGGCAATTCGATCGCGGCGAGGGTCGGCGTGGTCGGTCGCGACGGGCTCGACGCCTGCGTTTATGCTGGCCAGGCAGCACCGGTGAACAAGGCACCGCCCAAGATCGCCAAGCCGCCGAAGGATGTACCGGGCGCGGATTACGAAACCGCAACCCCGCCCCCGCCCGAGCTGACCGTCGACGCGCCGCCAACCGATCCGGTGCCGACCCCGGCGCCGGGGACTCCCGATGCGCCGTTGACTGGCCCGCCGGTGATCGTCGGCAAACCCGCCGCCGACTCAGCACCGACACCGCAAGAGCCGACCGCCCTCACCAATTCGGCCAATTGAAGAGGCAGTCCTCGATGACCGTTTCTCTGTTCAGCTTCGTCAACATGTACGACAAGGGACTGACCACCCTTCAGCACTTGCTTGAAAAGGCCCGCGCCCATGCTGCGGAACAGGGCATCGACGAGCAGGAGATGCTCGGCTGGCGACTGGTCGACGACATGTTTCCGCTGTGGCGCCAGGCGCAAATCGTGGCGATTTTCGGTGCCCGCTGGCCGTCGCGAGCAGCGGGTTTGGCTGAGATGGACGAACCAAGCGTGGAGATGAACTTCGACGAATTGTTCGGTTTGGTCGCTAAGTCGCGGGCATCGCTCGCCGAACTGACCTTGGCGCAGTTTGAGGGCACGGGCAGCGAGCCCTTCTCCATGGATCTGGGCGTGATGAAGCCCGAGATGCCGATCGAGCAATGGGTAACCGGTTTCGCGACCACCAATTTCTATTTCCACCTGAGCATCGCCTACGCAATCCTGAGGCAGCATGGTGTATCGCTCGGCAAGACCGACCTGTTCGCCGGCGGGCTGTAGACTTAGCCGACCAGCGCCAGTTTCGGGCCTTCCTGCGCGGAGAGCGTGACCGCGCCTTCGCCGAGCAGGCGTTCGAGCCGCGACGCTAGATCCGCGTCGAGAGTGAAGTCGCGGCCGAGCATTAGCACCGCCTCGCGGCCGTGGCTGATCGGCAGGGTGGCGCGGATCAGGCCGTTGCCGCCGCGCGCCGCCGCGAGGTCGGGCAGGATGGCGGCAAGGAGACCCGCATCGGCGATCGTTAGGTCAAGCTGCAGCCGGGTCTTTTTCGCCAGGCTGTCGATCGGCTGGAAATGCTTGACCGTGACTCGCGGCACTTCGTCGCCCGGGCGGCGGTCGAGTTCGACGGTCATCAATCCGCACGTTCCCGCCTTGGCCGCGGCTTCGAGGTCGGCGGAAGGGCCGGCGTCGAACACGGTCGCGACATATTGACCCGACGCATCGGAAATCGTCGCCATCATGTAGCGCCGCCCCTTGGCGGACGTGCGCCAATTGGTCGATTCGACCAGGCCCGCCATCATCGCCGCCGAGCGTCCGCCATCGGCGGGTGCGGGAAGCAAGGCGAGTTCAGCGAAGCTTTTGACGCGGTGCGCGGCGAGCAAGTGCCGCTGGGCATCGACCGGGTGGGCGGAGAAATAGAAACCGAACGATTCGCGCTCGGCGGTCATCCGCTCGGCCAAGGTCCAGGCGGCGTTCCTGGGCAAGCGGATCGCAGCCGGCGACTGCTCGCCCGACCCGCCGCCGAACAGCCCGTGCTGGCCGCTTGTGCGCTGGTCGTGCGCCGAGGCGGCGTGGGCGAGGATCGTCTCGGCCCCCGCGTAAATGGTCGCGCGGTCGGGGTTGAGACTGTCGAACGCGCCCGCCGCGGCAAGGCTTTCGAGTTGGCGGCGGTTGAGCAATTTGGGGTCGATCCGAGCCGCGAAATCGTCGAGGCTGGCGAATGGGCCATTGGCCTCGCGCTCGACGACCAGCGCCTCCATCGCTTTCTCGCCGACGCCCTTGAGCGCGCCCAAGGCGTAACGAACCTTGCCGTCTTCAACGCTGAATGCCGCTTCGGACGCGTTGACGTTGGGGGCGAGGCACTCGAGTCCCGAGCGGCGGATATCCTCGACGAACAAACCGAGCTTGTCGGTCTGCGCCATGTCGAAGCTCATCGAAGCGGCGAAAAATTCGGCCGGGTGATGCGCCTTGAGCCAGGCGGTGTGATAGGCGATTACCGCATAAGCCGCGGCGTGGCTCTTGTTGAAGCCATAACCGGCGAACTTGTCGATCAGGTCGAACAATTCGTTGGCCTTGGCAGGCAAGATGTCGTTGCCCGCCGCGCCAGACACGAAGCGCGCGCGCTGCTCGTTCATCTCCGACTGGATCTTCTTGCCCATCGCCCGGCGGAGGAGATCGGCCTCACCCAGGCTGTAGCCGGCGAGCACCTGCGCCGCTTGCATCACCTGCTCCTGATAGACGAAGATGCCGTAGGTTTCGGCCAGCACCGCCTCGAGCATCGGATGGGGGTAGGCCAGCGCAACGCGACCGTTCTTTCGGTCGCCGAACAGCGGAATGTTGTCCATCGGTCCAGGCCGATAGAGCGAGACCAGCGCGATAATGTCGCCGAAGCCGGTCGGGCGGACCCCGGCCAGCGTCCGGCGCATGCCTTCGGATTCGAGCTGGAACACCCCCACCGTGTCGCCGCGCTGGAGCAAGTCGTAGACCGCCGGATCGTCCCACGTCAGCTGGTCGAAATCGACCGTCACCCCGCGCCGGGCGAGCAGGCGCTGGGCTTCTTTCAAGACCGACAAGGTCTTCAGGCCGAGGAAATCGAACTTCACCAGCCCCGCCGCCTCGACATATTTCATGTCGAACTGGGTGACCGGCATGTCCGAGCGCGGGTCGCGGTAGAGCGGGACCAATTCGTCGAGCGGACGGTCGCCGATGACCACGCCGGCGGCGTGGGTCGAGCTGTGGCGCGGCAGGCCCTCGAGCTTCATCGCCAGATCGAGCAGGCGGCGGACACCCGCGTCATTCTTATATTCGGCGGCAAGTTCGCTGACCCCGTTCAAGGCGCGGTCGAGTGTCCACGGGTCGGTCGGGTGGTTGGGCACCAATTTGGCCAAGCGGTCGACCTGGCCGTAGCTCATTTGCAGCACCCGGCCGGTGTCCTTGAGCACCGCTCGTGCCTTCAATCGCCCGAAGGTGATGATTTGGGCGACGCGATCGCGGCCATATTTGCCCTGGACGTAGCTGATCACCTTGTCGCGGTGGGTTTCGCAGAAGTCGATGTCGAAATCGGGCATCGACACGCGCTCGGGGTTGAGGAAGCGTTCGAACAAGAGCCCGAGTGCAATCGGGTCGAGGTCGGTGATCAACAGCGACCAGGCGACAATGCTTCCAGCGCCAGAACCGCGCCCTGGGCCGACCGGAATATCGTTGCCCTTGGCCCATTTGATGAAATCGGCAACGATCAGGAAGTAACCCGCGAAGCCCATCCGGGTGATGACGTCGAGTTCGAAATCGAGGCGGTCGCGATAGGTTGCCTTGTCGTCATCATTGCGTCCCTTGATCCGATCGTCGAGCCCGGCATGCGCCTCGCGCCGAAGCGTCTCATCCTCGTCATCGCTCAGGCGCGGCAGGATCGGTTTGCGATTGGGAGCGGCGACGGCGCAGCGCTGGGCGACCACCGCGGTGTTGGCGATCGCCTCGGGCAGATCGGCGAACAAAGCCTCCATCTCGGCGGCGGACTTGAGCCAGGCTTGGGGCGAGCTGACCGGACGGTCATTGTTCTCGACATAGGTCGAATTGGCGATGCACAACATGGCGTCATGCGCGGCGTGGAATGACGGCTCGGCATAAAAAGCGGGGTTAGTCGCGACGAGCGGCAAATCGATGGCGTAAGCGAGATCGATCAGCTGGGCCTCGGCAGCCTCCTCGACCGCGTCGCCGCGCCGCGACAGTTCGACATACAGGCGCCCGGGAAACAGGGTGACCAAGCGGTCGGCATAGGCCTTGGCCTTGTCGATCTGGCCATCGACGAACAGCCGGACAAGCGCCCCCTCCCCGCCCGCGGTCAGCGCGATCAGCCCGTCGGTACTGCCCGCAAGTGCTTCGAACGCAACGTGCGGCTCCTCGGCAATCGGGCGGTCGAGATGCGCCTGGCTGACCAGTTTGCAAAGATTGGCGTAGCCGGTCTCGTCCTGCGCCAGCAGCACCAGCCAGTCGAGCTTGCCCGTGGGGCCAATGTCGGCGGGCCGCGACACGCCGAGCATCGCGCCGATGATCGGCTGCACGCCTTCCTTGGCGCATGCCTCGCCGAACGGCATGGCGGCGTAGAGTCCATTGCGGTCGACCAAGGCGGCGGCCGGAAAGCCAAGCCGCGCGGCATGCTTGGCGATCGCCTTGGGCTCGATCGCCCCTTCGAGCATCGTGAAGCAGGAAAAGACGCGCAACGGGACATAGGGACCGGACATTCAAACACTATGGCAGGTGCGCGGCGATTCTCCAGCGGGACAGCCGACTTATCCCCCGAAATCTGATCCGCTCAGCGCAAACGCCCGCTGGCGATGTCGCTGATCTCGCGCATCCGGCCGCGATAGGTTTGCGCGATGCAGGCGCTCGACGGGCATTGTTCGCGATAACCGAGAAAGCGGTCGCGGCTGCGCTGGAGCTGGGCGCGGGTCGCCTGGTCGGCATTGCGCAAGGCATCGATATATTGCGCCGTCATCTGGCGATCGAGCGAGGCGAGCCCGCTATCGCCGCATACCGCCATCTCGCCGCGGGTGCGGGCCCTGGCACAATTGAAGCCTGGTCGGCCAGCGAAGGTTGGCTCGGCCGGGGGCGGTGGTGGCGGCGGCGAGACCGGGACGGTCGGTGCGGGCGGCGTTTGAATCGGCACTGGTGCAAGCGGATCGGCAGGCGCCGGGGCCGGTGTCGGGGACGGCGGCAGCGGAGCGCTGGCCCCGCCCCCGACCCGCGTCAGCGTTGCGAGCGGGGTGATGATCGAATCGACGCGGGTCAGGGTCAGCACTTCGCCATTGCCGTCGGCCGATGGCTGCAGCGCGTAACCGATGTCGGCGGTGAGGGTGCGCCGCCCGCCGACCACAACGACTCCCGGCGGCAGATCGAGCGTCAGAGAGCCCGAGCAGCCGATCGCTTTGGTCTGATCATCCTCGCTGTCGAGCAGCGGCCGGTCGATCCGGACCACCGAATAGCCCGCCAATTTGTCGAACGCTGCCTGATCGCTGCCGCGGAGCGTCGCCGCCCGGCGGAACAACTCGCGCTTGATCAGATCGTAGGTCGCCTGCGAGCCGCAACGCTTCTCGGGATCGGCGACTTTGGTCGCGGCGACACTGTTCGACTCGGGTAGTTTGTCGGGATTGGCCCGGCGGGTGCTGGCGAAGGTCCAGACGGCGAACGCCAGGATCAAGATGCCGGCGACGATCAGCGCGATCTGGGTCGGGGTGAGGCGTCGCATAGGCCGGGTAACGCGCGGCTCGCGGGACGGGTCCGCCACTTATTGCTCGAAGTGCGGCAACAGAGCGCGGCGATAGAGAAAATCGAACGTGGTCTGCCAAGTCTTGCCACCGTCGACCGAGGAATCGCCCCACTGGCGTACCTCGCCGGTGGGCTGCCGCTGGTAATGCATCCGCACCAGCGCGTCCTTTCCGGGGGCGACGAAATTTTCCCAATTGCCGGTGATCGACATCACCCCGCCAGCAAAGCCGCCATCGAGATCGACCCGGGTGCCGCTGCTGTCGAGCCAGGTCTGGCGCCATTGCTTGCGGCGCGAATCGTACAGGCTGAGGCTGCCCCCGCCGCCGTTGACTTCCCTGCCCAGCGGCATCCAATTTTCGCGGATCCCGCAGCCGGTGTAGCGCTTCTCGACCAGGGAATGGGCGATGATAACGTTCGCGCCCTTGGGCCGCACTTCCCACGAGCCGAGCCAGAAATCGAACTGGTGCGATTCGGGTGTGTCGCACCCGGCAGGCGCGCTGTTGGCGGGCGGCGCCGCCGCGGCCTGGGCAGCGGCCATCAAGAGCAACGCGAGCATTGGGCCTCCTTTGTTCCACAGCTGTTTTGGGTAGGCCAAGTGCGATCCGCAAGCCCTATTCGAGCACCCCTTCATGCAGCCGAAGCACGCGGTCCATCTTGGCGGCGATGCGTTCGTTGTGGGTGGCGACCAGCGCTGCGCTCCCCTCGCCTCTGACCAGATCGATGAATTCAGCGAAGACGATATCGGCGGTATGCTCGTCGAGATTGCCGGTCGGCTCGTCGGCCAGCACCAGTGGCGGGCGGTTGGCCAAAGCGCGGGCGACCGCGACCCGCTGCTGCTCGCCGCCCGACAGCTTGGACGGACGATGATCCAGCCGCTGGCCGAGCCCGAGCCTGGTCAATAATTCGCTCGCCCGGGTCCGCGCCGCGTCGGTTTCGGCGCCGAAGATCAGTTGCGGCAGCAGGACATTCTCGAGCGCGTCGAAGTCGGGCAGCAGATGGTGGAATTGATAGACGAAGCCGAGCATGTCGCGGCGAAGCTCGGTGCGCTGGTCATTGTCGAGGGCAGCGGCTTCCTTGCCGCCGATCCGGATCGATCCGTCGAACCCGCCTTCGAGCAGCCCGACCGCCTGCAGCAAGGTCGACTTGCCCGAACCCGAGGGGCCGAGCAGTGCAACGATCTCGCCCGGGCGAACCGACAGGTTGATCCCGCGAAGCACTTCGATGGTGACGTCACCCTGGGTGAAGCTTCGGCGCAGGTCAGTCGTTTCTAGGACCGGCTCACTCATAGCGAAGTACCTGCACCGGATCGGTCGAGGCCGCCTTCCACGCCGGGTAAAGCGTGGCGAGGAACGACATCACGAGCGCCATGGTGACCAAGGTGATCACTTCGACCGGATCGGTCTTGGCCGGCAGTTCGGAGAGGAAGCGGACCGACGGATCCCACAGATTCTGCCCGGTGATGAACTGGAAGACGTTGACGATCCCCTGGCGGAAAAACAGGAAGATCGCGCCGATGATCAGCCCGAGCACGATGCCCAGGCTGCCGATCGTCAGGCCGACCGTCATGAACACTTTCATCAGCCCGCTGCGACTGGCGCCCATGGTGCGCAGGATGGCGATGTCGCGGGTCTTGGCGCGGACCAGCATGATCAACGACGACAAGATGTTGAACACCGCGACGAGAATGATCAACGACAGCACGACGAACATCGCCACGCGCTCGACCTCGAGTGCCTCGAACAACGCCGAATTCATCTGCTTCCAGTCGATGATCGCGGCCTTGCCACGGACCGCCGGGCGAAGCGGCCGGAGGATCGCATCGACCTTGTCGGGGTCGGTCGTCTGGACCTCGATCATGCCGACGTCGTCGCCCATCATCAGTAACGTCTGCGCGTCCTGCATCGGCATGACGACGAAGGCGCTGTCATAATCATAGACCCCGACCTCGAACACCGCGCCGATGGTGTAACTGACGATCCGCGGCACCGTGCCGATCGGGGTCGATCGACCCTCCGGGCTGATCAAGGCGATTTCGCTGCCGGGGTAAGCGCCGAGCATCTCGGCAAGTCGAGACCCGATGGCGACCTTGCCGCTACCCGGCGTGACCGACTTCATGTCACCCGACTTGACGTTCTCGTTCATCACCTTGTTCGACCGGATATCCTCGAGCCGCATGCCGCGCACCAGCACGCCCTCGACCCGGCCATTGGCCGACGCCATCAGCGGCTGCTCGATCAACGGCAGCGCGGAGGTCACGCCCGGCGTATTCTTCGCAGCGACCGCGATCCGCTGCCAGTCCGGCAGGCGGCCGTCGTAGCCCTGGACGATGGCATGGCCGTTCAATCCGACGATCTTGTCGAACAGTTCTGCGCGAAAGCCGTTCATCACGCTCATCACCACGATCAGCGCGGCAACCCCGAGCGCAACCGCGCCGAGGCTGATCCCGGCAACCAGGAAAATGAACCCCTCGCCCTTGCCGGGGAGCAAATAGCGCTTGGCGATCATGCGTTCGTGACGGTTGAGGATCATGTGAGGCGGGACATCGCGTCGTCGATTGAAAGTTCCTGCTTTTCTCCGGTGCGGCGGTTCTTCAGCTCGACCAGTCCATTGGCGAGTCCGCGCGGGCCGAGGATCAGCTGCCACGGCAGGCCGATCAGGTCCATCGAACCCAGCTTGACCCCGCCGCGCTCGTCGCGGTCGTCGTAGAGAACTTCAATTCCCGCAGCCTGGAGCCACTCGTAAATGTCATCGGCAGCGGCGACCGTCGCCGCATCGTCGCCGCGCATCGTCACCAGCCCGACCTTCCACGGTGCGACCACTTCGGGCCAGACGATACCGGCCTCGTCGTGGCTCGCCTCGATGATCGCGCCCACAAGACGCGACACGCCGATCCCGTAGCTGCCCATTTCGGGCGTGACCATCGATCCGTCGGGGCCCGAGACCTTGAGGCCCATGCTCTCCGAATATTTGGTGCCGAAATTGAAGATGTGCCCAACCTCGATCCCGCGGCCGGTGCGGCGGCGGTCTTCCGCAACCTTGGCCCACCGCGCTTCGTCGTGGGTTTCGTCAGTCGCGGAATAGGTTGCGCTGACCTGTTCAAACAGTTTCTCAAGCCCGGCGGCATCGTCATAGGCCAGATCCGACTGCGCCCAGTCGAATTCGTCGAACGCGGCGTCGTAGAAGACTTCGCTCTCGCCGGTCGGGGCGAGGACGATGAACTCGTGGCTGAGATCGCCGCCGATCGGGCCCGAGGCGGCCTTCATCGGCACCGCCTGGATGCCGAGCCGCTGAAAGGTGCGCAAATAGGCCAGCAGCTGAGTGTAGTAGCTATTGCGCGCACCGGCCTCATCGAGATCGAAGCTGTACGCGTCCTTCATCAAGAATTCGCGGCCGCGCATCACGCCGAAGCGCGGGCGGACTTCGTCGCGGAACTTCCACTGGATATGATAGAGCGTACGCGGCAAATCGCGGTAGCTGCGCGCCTCTCCTGCGAAGATCGCGGTGATCATCTCCTCGTTGGTCGGGCCGTAGAGCATCTCGCGATCGTGGCGGTCCTTGATCCGCAGCATTTCCGGCCCGTAGGCGTCGTAGCGCCCCGACTGGCGCCACAGATCGGCCGACTGCAATGTCGGCATCAGCATCTCGATCGCCCCGGCCTTGTCCTGCTCCTCGCGGACGATCTGCTCGATCTTCTTGAGCACCCGATGGCCGAGCGGCAGCCAGGCGTAAATTCCGGCGGCGGTCTGGCGGACCAGCCCGGCGCGGAGCATCAGCTTGTGGCTGACGATCTCGGCGCTGGCCGGGCTTTCCTTCATCACGGGCAGGAACGAGCGGGACAGGCGCAAGGAGGGAGACTTTCAACGGCGTGGACGGGTGCGCCTCTCTAGTCAGCGCACCTGCAATCGGCAACCGCCGTGGACTCGATGATCGGTCCGGACGGGCGTTGCGGAGTCGCCACACCCGATGCGCAAACGCCGCAACACCCATTTTCGGCGTGACAATCCGGCTCGGCCGGCGCTAGCCCTGTGGCTCGGATCAGGCCTCAGGGACCCGGTTCGGAGAGGATGCCGACCAATAAGCGGCGCTTCAAACGTCCAAGGGGGCCGACGAGCGATCGTCACGCAGGAGCGCCCGGGCCGGCAACGGCCCGGGCGCTTTGCGTTTAGAGCTCAGTTGGAGCGAATGCCTTCAAGTTCCTGCCCGCCCTGGAACAAGGTGATCGATCCCGCCTTGCCGTCCTTGACGTTGAAGCGGATCTTGGCGGCGACCTGGGCAATCTCGAACTCGGTCATACTGGTCGCTCTCATCGGAAATGCCGGCTGCGCGCCGAGTTTGACCGTCAGGCCGTCGCCCTCATGCTTGAACACGAACGTCCCCGCTTCGGAGGTGTAACTGCCGGCATAGCCGTCGAGTGTCGCCGCCGAGATTGCCACCGCCGCGCTTTCGACCGGCACCGGGCCGGAACGCACGCCCATTCTTCTCATGGGACTTCCTTCGGCGTGGAAGGCGATCTGCATCCCCTTGGCGCCGGGGATTACCTCGAACCAGGTCAAGTTATCGGGCCCGTAGAAGAATTTGTTTGCTCCTGCCGAAAAAGCCTCGATTTCACCGCCCCCCGAGCGCTTGGTGAACAGCTTGCCGCCGCGCGCGAAGAACGTCCGCTCGGTGTCGTCGAATTTGTAGACGCCGAGCATTGGCTCGACCGCCTTCAAATCGACCGCCGCCTTGGTCAATGTCGGATAAGGATCGCCCACCGCCAGCGCCGCAAGTCGCTGAGCAACTGAGCCGGGCTGTGATCGCGGGGCGTCGCTATTGGCGAACACCGCGACGAATAACTTTTGTTTGGGCAAATAAATGCTGTCGGTGAGAAAACCGAAGA
The DNA here is from genome assembly GCA_038244345.1 of Sphingomonadales bacterium. Classification (GTDB taxonomy): domain Bacteria; phylum Pseudomonadota; class Alphaproteobacteria; order Sphingomonadales; family Sphingomonadaceae; genus Sphingomicrobium. Next base: position 18,275 of record JBBRTO010000023.1, read on the forward strand.
TCCCGCCATTGTGGCCGATCGCCGTCCTGCCGCGAACATTTTCAAGCTCGAGCCCAAAGCCGTACGGCGAAGTCTTGCCGTCGCTGGTGACGGTGGGCGTGATCATCGCCTGGTATGTGGCGGCGTTGACCACCTTGCCGTTGTGTAAAGCATATGCCCAGGTCGCTAGGTCGGCGACATTGCCGACCAACGCCCCCGCCGCCCCCGGAACGCTCATGTGGATAGCCATCGCGGGCACCACCATGCCGTCCTTGTCGGTGTAGCCCCTAACCATCTTCGGGATCGACGACTCGGTCACCCCGCTGCGGATCGACGCGAGATGCAGCGGGCGGGTGATCTCTTCGGCGACCGCCTGGTCCCACGGCTTGCCGGTGACCTGCTCGATTATCGCGCCGATCAGCACGTAACCGCTATTGTCATATTGCCAATGCTCGCCCGGCTTGAAGGTCGGCGACTGATCCTTGAACACCGCAACGAGAGCCGGGGTCGTATAAGCCTTGGCGGTGTTGGCCTCGACCATCCAGCCGGCGATTTCGGTATAATCCTTGATGCCCGAGGTATGGTTGAGCAATTGGCGGACCGTCGCCGCTCCGCCCGGCGCGGGATAGCCGGGGATGAATTTTGACAGTGGATCGTCGAGCGACAATTTGCCCTGCTCGACCAGCTTGAGCAAAGTCGCGGAGGCGAACTGTTTGGTGATCGATCCCAGGCGGAAACTGTCGCTGGCGCGGATCGGTCGCGTGGCGGCGACATCGGCCAGGCCGCGCCCCGCAGTATAAACCGTCTTGCCATTTTCAGTGACGATCACCGCCGCCCCGGGGCCATTCGCGGCGTAGGCATCGGCGAGCAAGGCGTCGGCCTTGGCTTTGAAGCCGGGCGAAACCGCCACAGCGGAAGTCGAGGCGAACAACAGAGCAAAAGCGAGCGCCGAACGGACCATTTTCAAAAATTCCCCCAAAGGATGTGGCAACTGTGTTAGTACTACAATACACATTCTGTCAACGAACCTGCGACACCAGCAGCCTGAGCTTCCTGTTCTCGAAATCGATCGAGACCTTGTCGAAGCTGCGCAGCCCGTTCATCCCCAGCAGGATCGCAGGCGATTGGTCGAAGCCAAGCCGGTGGAAGGTATGGGCGTCGGCGAAAACCAGCGCCAAATTGCTGATCGCCGCGCCGCCGATCTCCAGCTCGCGGACGATTGCCAATTCGCCGCGCAGGCTTTCGCCGGTCACCGACACCAGCTCGATCGGACCCAACCCCTCGAGCTTGCCGCGGCGCTCGAGCGCCCGGCGCAACGCCTCATTGCCGACCGACAGCTGCGATCCAGTATCGATCACCACGCTGACATGCTTGCCGTCCGCCGCCGCGTCGGTAATCACCAGCCGTCCCTCGCGCCGCTGGGCTCGGATCACGATCGCCCCTTCCACGTCGAGGTCGTTGCGGCTTTCCGCGGACGTGATCGACAAGGTGCGTGCGGGAAAATCGAACAGCAAGCGTTGCGCACGGAGCGAATCGATGCCGAGGATCCCGTCGGCGCCGATGTCGCTGGCGGCGAGCAACGGCGCATCGATCCGGTGCACCGCCTTGCGGCTCAGCGTCAGGTCGGCAATCACCGCCATCGCGACATGGCTCTCGCCGGTCGCGCTGTGGAGCAGGGCGCCTGGCCCCGGCGCAAGGCCGAGCCGCGCTGCAAGTTCGCTCGAGATGGCGGTGCGGTCGGCCCCGGTATCGACTAGGAAGCGGAACGGCCCCGCCCCGGCCAGCCGTACCAGGACCGTCATCCGGTCGTAGGAATCGCTGCCCAGCGCAACCTTGTCGGCAATCGCCGCGCCGTCGGCCGGCTGCGGCGAGACGACGGTCTCGAAGCGCGTGACTGGCGCGGGCATCGGCGCGCTCGCGACCGGCGCAGCGAGCAGCGCCAAGCTAAGTGCGAGACTGATCATCTTGACCGCATGGACCGGAGGGTATGCCAATCGCGTCGACGGAGCAATGCTATGGGGAATGGTAGCGGAGGAGGGACTTGAACCCCCGACACGCGGATTATGATTCCGCTGCTCTAACCAGCTGAGCTACTCCGCCCCACGGGGACGCGGGCGAGCCTATAGGCGGCGACCCGATAAGCGTCAATCAACCGGAGGAACCGCCCTCCTCGGCAAGGGTTGGAGGACAAACCAACCGGAGACTATGACCATGGAGCCCGCGACCCCGATCGAGATGCTGTGCCGGATCGTGCTTCGCGCCCGCGAGTATGAAGCGCAGACCGCAACCGACTATGACGGCGGCGAAGCACCCGAGAACGTCGACGGCGAGGATGGCGAAGCGCTGTCGGTGCTCGACGATTCGATCAACACGGCGGTGGAGGAAGAATTGACCGCAGTGTTCGACGACCTTGCCGACGACCAATTGGCCGAGGTGCTCGCTTTCTGCTGGGTCGGCGCCGGCACCTATGACGCCAGCGATTGGGACGAAGCGCTCGAAGAAGCGGGTGAGCAAACCAACATCCCCGCCGAGCTGATGGACATGCCGATGCTGGCGTCGGTGCTCGAATCGGGGATGGCGGCGTTCGACGTCAGCTGCGACGGGATCGGCGATCTCACTTAAAGGCGGAACGGCCAGCGACCGAGCGGCTCCCACGGGCCACCGAGATAGCGGTGCAGGGCGAGGCTATGGATCGCGAGGGGTCGCGGACGAAAGTCGCGCCGAAGTTCATCAATCAGCGCCCGCGCCTCGCCTGGCGGCACCTTGTTCTGGATCGTGACATGCGCTCGCCACCCGGCGAGGTCCTGAGCAGTCAGCGAGCCGTGGAAATGTTCGGCGAGAGCGGCGCGGATCGACTCCAGCTCTGCTGACTCGATCCGGTAAGCAACGCCGCCGCCAAGGTTGATCAGGCCGATGATCATCGCGCCCGGCGGTTTGGACTTCGTCAGCGTTTTCAATTGGCTGCGAACTTCCTCCTCGAGCGACGGCGCGAGCGCGTGGAACATCGTGAGATGCGCGGGGAGCTGGTTGCGGGTCGGCGGGAAATGAGCGCGTCGCTGACCGTCGAGCCAGGCGAAGTCCGGGGCGCCAGGCTCGGCGGTGACGATGAGCGGGCCGCCAGCTGCCGGGGCGCGGTTGGCAGGACCGCTCACCGGCCCGGCCATTTGTCCTTCTCGAGCATGTCGAGTGCGTCGAATTCCGCGCGGTCGATCCCGAGCTCGATCGACTCGCCAGCGGCCGAGGCATCGCTCCAGTCGACCCGCCGCAGCCGCTCGCCAACCCCGATCACCCCGCCCTCGGCGACGACCAGATAGGCGATCCGACCGCTCGACCGTCCGGCCATTGCATCGACGCATTTGCCGTATTCCTCGCCGCTCCGTCCGATCACCGCCGCACTGGTCGCCAGTGACACCGGGAACAGATTTTCCCCGCGGCTCGCCTCACTCGCCTCGGCGGCATGTTGCCCGCCATCCTCGAACTTCGCCTGCCGCCCGAGCCAGCGCCAGATGCCGAGCAGGTTGAGTCCGGTGAGAACGACATTCTGCCACAGCAGGGCCGGGTCGTGACCAATCATCCCGAGCCCGAGCCAGGCGAGCGAGCCGATGGTGAAGACGATGAACCCCGCCCCGGTGATCCGGCTGCCGAGGTTCGATGCGGTCATCAATGCCGCGATGATCGTTGCCGCCGGCGCTGCCCAGGTGAGGATAGTTTCCATGCCGTCGCTAACTGGCAAGCAGCGCCAAGGTTGCCTAAATCTCGACCTGGCTGCCGAGTTCGACCACACGGTTGGTCGGAAGCTTGAAGAATTCCATTGCGCTTTCAGCGTTGCGAAGCATCCAGGCGAACAATTTCTCGCGCCAGATCGCCATTCCCGGCCGAGCCGAGGCGAGCAACGTCTGACGGGCGAGGAAGAAACTGGTATCCATCATCCGGCATTGCGGCCCGCACGCGGTAAGGTCGGCCAATTCGCCGGGCACATTGACCTCTTCCATGAAGCCGTAGCGAAAGACCACGCGATAAAAGCCCGCGCCATAATCGCTGGTGTGCGAGCGCTTTTCGACAGGGACATAGGGCACGTCCTCGATCTTGCAGGTCAGCAATATGACCCGCTCGTGGAGCACCTTGTTGTGCTTGAGGTTGTGGAGCAGGGCATGCGGCACACCATTGGGCGAGCTGGTCATGAACACCGCGGTCCCGGGCACCCGAAGCGCGCTGGTCGAGGCGGACTTGATGAACACCTCGATCGGCAGCGAGGCCTCGTTCATCCGGTCGATCATCAGCTTGCGGCCTTTGGCCCAAGTGGTCAGCAAGGTGAAGACGATGGCCCCGATCAGCAACGGGAACCAGCCGCCGTCGGGCACCTTGAGGAGGTTCGCGCTGAGGTAGAGCAAGTCGACTAATGCGAAGATGACCAGCAGCGGGATCGCCTTCCACTTTGTCCAATTCCACAGCGAGAAGAACACCACCCCGATCAGCACCGTGTCGATCGCCATCGCCCCGGTCACCGCGATGCCATAGGCCGCCGCGAGGTTGGACGAGGAGCCGAACATCACCACCAGCAGGATGACCATGATCATCAGCGCCCAGTTGATCACCGGGATATAAATCTGCCCCGCAGCACTTTCGCTGGTGTGGGTGATCCGGAGGCGCGGGATGAAGCCAAGCTGAATCGCCTGCTGGGTGACCGAGAAAGCGCCCGAAATAACTGCCTGGCTGGCAATGATCGTCGCTGCGGTTGCAAGCAGCACCAGCGGCAGCCGGAATTGCTCGGGGGCGAGGAAGAAGAACGGATTCTTGACCGTCGCGATGGCCTCTGTCGGGGGCAGCGACAGCAGCATCGCGCCCTGGCCCATATAATTGAGCAGCAGCGCCGGCAAGACGAAATAGATCCAGCTGAACTTGATCGGGCGACGGCCGAAATGGCCCATGTCGGCGTATAGCGCCTCGGCCCCGGTTACCGCCAGCACCACCGAGCCCATCGCAATGAACGCCCGCGCCGGATCGACCAGGAAGAATTTCACCGCGTTGTACGGGTTGATCATCGCGGTCAGCACCGCTGGATGATCGAGGATGTGTATTACGCCGAGCACGGCCAGCACCGAAAAATAGATCAGCATCACCGGGCCGAACATCAGCCCGACCTTGGCCGTGCCGCGCGACTGGATCGCGAACAGCCCGACCAGGATGACGATCGCGCTCGGGATGACGAACGCCTGGAATCCGGGATTGACGGTAGTCAGCCCCTCGACCGCAGACAGCACCGAGATCGCCGGGGTGATCATCGAATCGCCGTAGAACAAAGCGCAGGCGAATACGCCGAGCATGACGATCCCCGACGCCCAGCGGCGCTTGTCCGACGTCGAGCGGTTGATCAGCGCGAGCAGCGCCAGACTGCCGCCCTCTCCCTTGTTGTCGGCGCGCATGATGATGGTGACATATTTCAGCGTGACGATGGTCATCATCGACCAGAAGATCAGGCTGAGCACGCCGTAGATGTGCAGCGAATCGGGTACCAGGCTGTGGTGGCCGGCGAAGGTTTCGCGGAACGCGTAGATCGGCGACGTGCCAATATCGCCGAACACGATCCCGATCGCGCCAACCATCATTTTTCCCAAGGGACCGTGAGCGTGGCCGTGGGCAGGATCAATCGGGGCGTCATATTCGGCGCCCCCGGTCGCGGTGATATTCATTTGCTACCCATGCCACAGCCGCTAGGCGCGGCGCATCGCACTAGCAAAGCCAAAAAGGCGCTGCAATTGCGGTGATGCGCGGTTATAGACCCGGTCATTCCCATTCAGGAGCAATCAGATAATGCGCGTTGGTGTGCCCAAGGAAATCAAGAATCACGAATATCGGGTTGGGATGACCCCGGCCTCGGTCGCTGAACTGGTCGCTTCCGGCCATGACGTATTCGTCGAGACGCAGGCCGGCATGGGGATCGATTTCGACGACGCCGCCTATGAAAAGGTCGGCGCGACGATCCTCCCCACTGCCGCCGCCGTGTTCGAGAACAGCGACATGATCGTCAAGGTCAAGGAGCCGCAGCCGGTCGAGATCGCGATGCTCGAGCCGCGCCACTTATTGTTCACGTACCTGCACCTCGCCGCCGACAAGCCGCAGGCCGAAGGGCTGATGAAGTCGGGCGCGACCTGCATCGCTTACGAGACGGTCACCTCGCGCTCGGGCGCGTTACCGCTGCTCAAGCCGATGAGCGAAGTCGCCGGCCGGATGTCGATCCAGGTCGGCGCGCATTATCTCGAGAAGGAACAGGGCGGCCGCGGCGTCTTGCTCGGCGGCGTGCCCGGGGTCGCACCGGCCAAGGTCGCGATTCTCGGTGGCGGCGTGGCCGGGATCAACGCTGCGCAAATGGCCACCGGCCAGCGCGCCGACGTCACCATCTACGACATCAACAACGATCGCCTGGCCGAACTCGACATGCATTTCGGCTCGACCATCAAGACCGCCTTTGCGTCCAAGGCGACGATTGCCCAGGCGGTCAAGGAAGCCGAGCTGGTGATCGGCGCGGTGCTGGTGCCTGGTGCCGCCGCGCCCAAGCTTGTCACCCGCGCGATGCTCAAGACGATGAAGCGCGGCAGCGTGCTGGTCGACATCGCGATCGACCAGGGCGGCTGCTTCGAAACCAGCCGCGCGACGACCCATGACGATCCGGTCTACACGATCGACGGCGTGATCCATTATTGCGTGGCGAACATGCCCGGCGCGGTCGCCCGCACCTCGGCCTTCGCGCTCAACAA